>JBGAOO010000158.1:0-8334 GCA_044221765.1 Usitatibacteraceae bacterium
CGCTCGGCCTGCTCGCTGCTCTGCGAGAGCTTCAGGTGCTCGACCTCGAGGTCGTGGTCGGCCTGGCGCGCGCGCGCGAGGTCCTCGCGCAGCAGCCGGGCCTCGTCCTGCGCCTGCCGCACCAGGTGGTCGAGCTCGCCCAGGCGCGCCTCGACGGCCGCGCGCGACTGCGCCACGGCGGGCGTGCGCGACTGCAGGTCCTCGATCTCGCGCTGGCGCTGGAGCACGCCGTGCAGCTCGGACTGCGGGCCGTGGAAGACCACACCCTGGCGGCTGAACAGGTGGCCCGCCTTCGACACGAGCAGCCCGCCGGGGGGCAGCACGCGCGCGAGCTCGAGGCCGCTCTCGCCCTCGGGCAGGATGAACACGTGGGCGAGCGCATCGCGCAGGTAGGCGGACACGCCGGCGCGCGAACTCGAGACGACGGAGGAAAGCGGCTTCAGGTGCACGCCGGGCGCCGCGGCCTCGGGCGCCCCGCGCTCGACGAACACGGCAAAGCTGCCGGGGGGCGCATCGCGCAGGAGCCCGGCGAGGTCGCCCTCGTCGGCCAGGCGCGCCGCGTTCAGGCGCACGCCGAGCGCGGCCTCCACGGCGTCGTCCCAGCCGGCCTCGACGTGGATCGCCTGCCACAGGCGCTCGGCGCGGTCGAGCTGGTGCGTGGCGGCCCACTCGGCCAGGCGGGCGTTGTTGTCGAGCTTCGCCTGCTGGCCCTGGAGCGCCTGGAGCGCGGCCTCGAGCTGCGCGAGCTCGCGCGTGCGGTCCTGGAGCGATTGCTGCGCGGCGCGGCGCTCGTCCTCGAGCGCGGGCAGGCGCCCCTCGAGCTCGTGCCGGGATTGCTCCATCGACTCGATGCGGCCCTGGAGCTCCTCGCGCCGGGCCCGGATGGCCTCGAGCTTCTCCGGCTCGGGGAACACGAGCGCCATGTTCTCCTGCCGCAGGCGGTTCTTGCGCGCCTCGAGCTGCGACAGGAGCTTGAGCGCGTGCGACTCGCGCGTCTCCTCGACGCCCTGCGCCTGCTCGGCGGCGGACATCTCCGTCTCGGCCGCGCGCACCGCGCCGGAGGCCGCGAGCGAGGCGGCCTCGGCCTCGGGGATGCGCTCGCGCGCCGCCGAGAGCTCGTCCTCGCGCATCGCGATCGCCTCGCGCGCGCTCTCGATCTCGCCTTCCCAGCGGCCGCGGTCGGCCTGCGCCTCGCCGATGGCCCGTTCCACGGCGGACATCTCGGTGGCGAGGCCCTCGAGCTGCGCGCCCATGCGCCGGCGGTTCTCGCCCAGGAACGCGATCTCCTGCTCGAGGGACTGCACCTCGCCGTTGGCCGCGTAGAGCTCGCCCTGCAGGCTGGAGAGCTGGTCGGTCTCCTCGTAGTGCCGGCTGCGCAGCTCCTCGAGCGCCCGCTCGGCATCGCGCAGCCGCGCCGTCTCCTGCTCGAGCTGCACCTGGACCTTCTGCACCTCGTTGGCGTGGCGGTTCTTCGCCTGCTCGGCCTCCCGCAGGCGCGTGTAGGCGAGCAGGTTGTGGTTGAGCGTGAGCTGCGCCTGCAGGTCCTGGTAGCGCGCGGCCACCTCCGCCTGCTGGGTGAGGCGCTCGAGCTGCAGCCCGAGCTCGGCGCGGATGTCGCCCACGCGCTCGAGGTTCTCCTTCGTGTCCGACAGGCGCAGCTCGGTCTCGCGGCGGCGCTCGCGGTACTTGGAGACGCCCGCGGCCTCCTCGAGGAACACGCGCAGCTCCTCGGGCTTGGAGGTGATGACGCGCGAGATCATGCCCTGCTCGATGATCGAGTAGGCGCGCGGCCCCAGGCCCGTGCCCAGGAAGATGTCCTGCACGTCGCGCCGGCGCACGTGCGTGCCGTTGATGTAGTAGTTCGAGTCGCCCTCGCGCGAGAGCACGCGCTTCACGCTGATCTCGCCGTACTGCGCCCACGAGCCGCCCACGCGGCCCATCGAGTTGTCGAACACGAGCTCCACGCTCGCGCGGCCGACGGGCTTGCGATTGGACGAGCCGTTGAAGATCACGTCGTGCATGTGCTCGCCGCGAAGCTGCTTGGCGCTCGACTCGCCGAGCACCCAGCGCACGGCGTCGATCACGTTGGACTTGCCGCATCCGTTGGGACCGACCACGCCCACCAACTGGCCGGGCACGGCGATCAGCGTCGGGTCGACGAAGGACTTGAAGCCGGAGAGCTTGACGGATGTGAGTCGCAAGGTAGTGATTCTTATGAGAAAACCCCACCGAGCCGGATGGCCGGTGGGGCTGTGCGTCGCGCACAATCCCCGATTTTACCGGATCGAAACCCCGCCCCCAATGGCCACGAAAAAGCCGTCCAAAAAGGACTTGACATCCCGCGCCGCGCCGAACGCACCGGCCCGGGCCGGGATCGCGCGATTGAAGGCGCTGGGCAGCGGGCCGCGGGCGAGTCCCGCGCGCGCGCTCGAGACCTTCCCCAACCCGAGCCCGGCGCGCGACTACCTCATCCGCATGGAGATCCCGGAGTTCACGTGCCTGTGCCCCAAGACGGGGCAGCCCGACTTCGCGACCCTGTACCTGGACTACTACCCGGACCGCGACTGCGTGGAGCTGAAGAGCCTCAAGCTCTACGTCTGGTCCTTCCGCGACGAGGGCAAGTTCCACGAGGCGGTGACCAACGAGATCCTCGACGACCTCGTGCGCGCCACCCGGCCGCGCTTCATGCGCCTCACCGCGGAGTTCCTCGTTCGCGGCGGGATCTACACCACCATCGTCGCCGAGCATCGCCGCCGCGGCTGGCGCGCGCCCGAGGCGGTGCCCCTCGCGCCGCGCGCGGGCGAGGCCTGAGTCAGCCGCCGGGCTTCGGGCTCCAGGTCACCACCAGCGCGCTCGCCTCGCCCTCGAGGCTGCGGCCGCGGTGCGGCAGGCGCGCGTCGAAGTAGATGCTGTCGCCGGGCTCGAGCACGAGCTTCTCCCCGCCCGCCTGCCATTCCACGCGCCCGGTGAGGACGAACATGAACTCCTCGCCCTCGTGCTCGAAGAAGACGTACTTGTCGATCTGCGACGGGAACGTGAAGAGGAAGGGCTCCATCCTCTTGTCGCGGTGGTTGTCGGCGAGGCTCACGTAGTCGTAGCCGAAGGCCGTGCCGCCGCGCACGACCGGCTGGCGCTCCCCCGCGCGCACCACCGACAGCCCGCCCGGGCCGGCGCCCGAGGGCGGGTGCAGCAGCGCCGTCATGTCGGTGCGCAGGGCCGCGGCGATCCGCGCGAGCGACCCGATGGGCGGCACCTTGTGCGAGTTCTCGATCTTCGAGAGGTAGCCCTTGCTGAAGCCGGTGAGGCCCGCCAGCTGCTCGAGCGTGAGCCCCGCGCGCGCGCGCAGCTCGGCGATGCGCGTGCCGATCACCTTCCCGACGCCCGCGCCGTCCGTGGATTGCGCGTTCATGGCGAGGCGGGCGCCGTGTGCAGCGCCGGCAGCCGCGCTTCGTTCGCGGCGAGCGCGGCCGAATACTCGAGGATGCGCGCCGTCTCCCGCGCCACCGCCTCGCCGTGGAAGCGCGCGAGCAGGTGCAGCGTCATGTCGATGCACAGCGTCACGCCGCCGCCGGTGAGCACGGCGCCGCAGTCGACCAGGCGGGCGTCGAGCGCGCGGATGGCGGGGTGGCGTTCGCGCATCAGCGCGAGCGGCGAGGCTTCGGCGCCGCTCACCTCGCGCTTGGTGGTGGCGGGCAGGCCGTCGAGCAGGCCGGTCGCCGCGAGGATCATGCCTCCGGTGCAGACGGCCGCGACGCAGGTGCCGCGGCTGAACCGGCGCACGAACGCGATCGTCTCCGGCGTGCCGGCCTCGCGCTGCCATCCGGGCCCGCCCGTGAGGACGAGGACGTCGGCCGGCGGCGCATCGTCGTAGCCGTGGTCCGCGATCACCGTGAGGCCGTTCGCGAGGACGACCGGCCCCGGGCGCGCCGCGACCAGGTACATGGCGACGGCCGGCTCGATCCGCCGTGCCATGGAGAGCACGCCGAAGGTCGCGAGGTCGATGGGCTCGGTGCCCTCGTAAACCAGGATGGCGGCTCTCATGCCGGGAAGTTTTCCCAAAAGTCACCAGCGAGGAAACATGCCTCCCGGGGCATGCACGGCTTTAACTGCATGTTATTGAACATATTTTCTGATACATATCGATTTGATCCAGCGGCGAATCCATCACGGGATTGACAACGTGTTTCCCAATGGACAATATTCTGCCACGACAGCGGGGTGCGCGGCGCCCGCTCCGATTCCGACATCGCGCTTCCGTTCTTGCAGGCCCCCACCCTCCAACGATCCGGGAGACCCCATGCCTCGTTCCAACGCCCGCAAGCCCGCCGCCCCCGAACCCTCGCGCCGCCGATTCCTGGGGGCCGCCGGCGCAGGCGCGGCCCTCGCCGGCTTCCCGATGGTCGCGCGATCGCAACCGGCGCCGATCACGCTTCGCTTCCAGAGCACCTGGCCCACCAAGTTCCTCTACCAGGAGTTCGCCGTCGACTTCACGAAGAAGGTGGCCGAGCTCTCCGGCGGCCGGCTCGACATCAAGATGCTCTCGGCCGGGTCGGTCGTGCCCGGCCTGCAGGTGGTCGAGGCGGTGAGCAAGGGCGTGCTCGACGGCGGGCATGGCCTCGCCGCCTTCTGGTTCGGCAAGAACACCGCCTTCGGCCTGTTCGGCGCGGGGCCGGACTTCGGCATGGACGCGAACCAGCTCCTCGCCTGGGTGGAGTATGGCGGCGGGAAGGAGCTCTTCGCCGAGGTCCAGGCGGCCGCCAAGCTCGACGTGACGAGCCTGCTCTTCGGGCCCGTGCCGTGCGAGCCCATGGGCTGGTTCAAGAAGCCGATCCGCTCGCTGGCCGACCTGAAGGGCCTGAAGTTCCGCACCGCGGGGCTCGCGGTGGACATGTTCAATGAGCTGGGCATGTCCACGGTCCAGCTCGCGCCGGCCGACATCGTGCCCGCCATCGACCGGGGCGTGCTCGACGGCGCGGAATTCGCGAGCGCCTCCGACGACCGCATCATGGGCTTTCCCGACGTGGCCAAGTACTACCTGCAGCAGAGCTACCACATGTCGAACAACTTCTGCGAGGTGCTCATCAACAAGAAGAAGTACGAGGCGCTGCCCGAGGACCTGAAGACCGTCCTGCGCCTGGCGAGCCACGCCGCGAGCGCCGACATGCAGTGGAAGAGCATGCACCGCATGTCGCAGGACTTCCTCGAGCTGCGCAGCAACCAGAAGGTGAACACCTACCGCACGCCCCGGCCGATCCTCGATGCGCAGCTCAAGGCGTGGGACAAGGTGATCGCCAAGTACTCGGCCGAGAACCCGCTCTTCGCGAAGATCGTCGCCTCCCAGAAGGCGTGGGCGAAGCGCGTGATGTACTGGCACAACGAGGTGCAGGTGGACCAGCGGGTCGCCTACGCCCACTACTTCGGGAAGGGACCCGCCGCATGACGCAAGCCGCCGAGAGGCTCCGGGGCCCCCTGGCACCGACCGTGGACGGGTCGGTCTACGTGCGGCCCGACGCGATGGACTGGAAGCCCTCGCAGTTCGAGGGCATCGAGATCAAGGTGCTCTACGAGGACCGGGCGCGCGGGGAGATGACCTGCCTGCTGCGCTGGCAGCCGGGCACCACGCTCCCCTTCCACAAGCACCCCGAGATCGAGCAGTCCTGGGTGATCTCGGGCTCCTTCTCCGACCATGACGGCATCGCGCGCGCCGGGGAGTTCGTCTGGCGCCGGCCCCAGTCGATGCACGAGACGCACAGCGCCGAGGGCTGCGTGATCCTCGCGATCTACCGCAAGCCCAACATCTTCAGGAACAGCGCCGGCTTCGAGCCCGGCGGCAAGCGCATCCGCACGGACCGCCCGCCCGCCACCGGCGCCTGAGACGGTCCGACCCCCAACCCCTCCGCCCCGAAAGCCCGCACGCATGTCACAGGCAGAACAGAAGCTCGCCGCCCTCGGCCTCGCCTTGCCCGTCGCCGCCGCCCCCGTCGCCAACTACGTCGGCCACACGAGGAGCGGCAGGACGGTCTACGTCTCCGGCCAGCTGCCCTTCAAGGACGGCAAGCTCCTGCACACCGGGCGACTGGGCGACAACGTGAGCGTCGAGGAAGGCTACGAGGCCGGGCGCCAGTGCGGGCTCAACATCCTCGCGCACCTGAAGGCCGCCTGCGGGGGCGACCTCGACCGCGTGGCGCGGGTGCTTCGCCTGGGCGGCTTCGTCGCCTGCACGCCGGACTTCACCGACGCGCCCAAGTGCGTGAACGGCGCCTCGGACCTGATGGTGGCCGTGTTCGGCGAGGCGGGACGGCACGCGAGGGCGGCGGTCGGCGTGGCCTCGCTGCCGGCCGGCGCGTGCGTGGAGGTCGATGCGATCATCGAACTGCGCGAGGAGGGCGCGTGAACCCGTCGATCCGCTACTACGGCTGGTCCGCGCTCTCGATCGAGGCCGACCCCGGCACGCTCTTCTTCGACCCCTTCTTCCGGCCCTACTGCGGCGCGCAGTGGTACGGCCTGGAGGACTTCGCCCGGGCGAGCGTGGTGTGCGCCACGCACGGCCACGAGGAGCACTACCTCGACATCCCGGCGGTGGTCGAGCGCAGCGGCGCCGACGTGGTGGGCACCGCGGCCGTGTGCAACTACCTGCGCTGGCGAAGCGGGGTGCCGCGCGAGCGCCTGCATGCCGTGCAGCCGTTCTCGCCGGTGGACGTGCGCGGCTTCCGCATCACGACCTTCAAGTGGCAGCACCGGGACATCAACCTCTGGAAGGCGCTCACCAAGGCGGTGTTCCACGGCAACGCGACGCAGCTCTCCTGGGCCTGGTCCAGCGCCACGAACGCGCCCTTCTACTCGGACTACACGGGCTTCCACGTCGAGCTGCCCGGCGGCCTCACGGTGCTCAACTACAACGAGGGCTTCAACACCAAGATGACCGACGCCGAGATCCGCGACCTCGGCGGCCGCGTGCGCACCGACGTGCTGCTCGCGGGCATGCAGCTGTCGTTCATGGAGGACGTGGCGCGCGGCGCCGAGGCGCTGCAGCCCCGGATCGTGGTGCTCTACCCGCCGCACGATCACTTCCACCGCATGATGGGCGTGTCGTCCTCGCCCTGGCCCGAGTTCCAGGCCGCGGTGCAGAAGCGCCTGCCGCGCGCGCAGGTGGTGATCGCCGAGCCCGGCACCGCGATCGACGCGGTGACCGGCGAGCTCACGCGGCAGCCGCCGGCGCGCCGCGCGGCCTAGCTTCGATCGGAAAGGCCGCTCGCCAGGCTCGCGAGCACGATGAGCGCGGCGCCGATCCAGTCCTGCGCCCGCATCACCTCGCCCGCCAGCAGGTAAGCGGCGAGCGCCGCCACCACCAGCTCGAAGAGCAGGATCACGATCGCGCGGTTGGCCGGCACGCGCGACAGGCCGTACTGCAGCGCGAGGCTCATCGCGATGAGCGCGAGGCCCACGGGCAGCCAGAGCTTCCAGGTGAGCGCGAGGGCGGCGATCGCCGCGTCCGGCGGGGTTGGCGCGAGCGGCAGCCACAGGAGCGCGGCCGCGGTGACACCCGCCCAGATCGCCAGGGACTTGGTGGTGTCGGGCACGTCGGCGAGCTTGCGCACGAGCACGTTCCCGAGCGCGAAGAAGAAGCCCGCGACCACGCCCAGCCACTCGGCGCGCGAGGCCGGCCACGGCACGCCGATGTCGGGATGCCACAGCATGACCGCGGCGCCGGCGAGCGCGATCGCCATGACGAGCGCGCCGCGCCCGTCCAGGCGCTCGTGCAGGAGCACGCGGGCGAGCGGCACCGTCCACAGCGGGGCGAGGTAGAAGAGGAGCAGCACGCGCATCACCTGCCCCTCGAGCACGCCGATCACGTAGGCGAGGTTGCTCCAGCCGATCGCGAGTCCCATGGCGACGAGTCCCCAGGGCGCGCGGGCGGCGTGGCGCCAGTCGCGCGCGAAGAGCGCGGTGCCGATCGCGAGCGCGGTGCCGTAGGTGATCGCCGAGGACCAGGCACCGTCCAGGCCGGCCGCGCCCAGCAGGCGATAGGGGTACCAGACGACGCCCCAGAGGGAGGCGCCGGCGAGCAGGGACAGGACGGGGAGGGAAGGGAGGCGGGGCACTTTCACGCATAATTCTATCCTTCCTGGCCCGAGCCCCCCGCGGCGTCCCGATGAGCGCGAGCGCGATCCTGCACGTGACGAGCCTGTTCGGCGGTGGCGTGGACCGGCACGTGCGCGACCTGGCGCGCGCGGTGGCCCGCCCGCACCTGATCTGGCACGCCGACGACGGCGTCGACGTGATCGAGGACCCGGGCCGGGGCCGGTTCTTCCCGCTCGCCGCCGAGGCGCTCGC
>JBGAOO010000159.1:0-7996 GCA_044221765.1 Usitatibacteraceae bacterium
CCAGCTGCACGGAGGCGAGTCCCACCACGCGCAGCAGCTTGCCCTCGACGATCCCGCCGGCCACCAGCTCGCGCCGGGAGGCGTTGGCGCGGTCGGCCGAGAGCTCCCAGTTGGAATAGCCGCGGTCGCCGCCGGAATAGGGCGCGGCGTCGGTGTGGCCCGTGACCGTGACCTTGTTGTCCACCTCGTTCAGGATGCGGCCGACCTCCCGGAGGATGTCGCGCATGTAGTCCTTCACCGCCGCGCTGCCCACCGCGAACATCGGGCGCTGCTGCTCGTCGACGATGTGGATCACCAGGCCGTCGGTGGTCATCTCGAGCTTGATCTGCTTCTTGAAGTCCGCCAGGCGCGGGTTGGCGTCGATGGCGGCCTCGATCTTGTGCTTGAGCGCCTGCAGGCGCTCCTTCTCCAGGCGCGCGAGCTCGGCACGCACCGCCGCGCGCTGCGCGCGCCGGTCGCCCTTCACGTCGCCGTTCTTCACCTGCCCGTCGCGGCGCGAGAGGTCCTTGCCCCCGCCCGGGACGACGCTCGTCGCGTCGCCGGCGCCCGAGCCGCCGGGCATGGCCATCTTCACCGGGTTCTGGAAGTAGTCGGCGATGCCCTGCAGCTCCGCCTTGGAGGTGGAGCCCAGCAGCCACATGAGCAGGAAGAAGGCCATCATCGCCGTCACGAAGTCGGCGTAGGCGATCTTCCAGGCGCCGCCGTGATGCCCTCCCCCGCCCTTCTTGATGCGCTTGACGATGATCGGCGCGGGCGCGACCTTCTTGTCCTTGTCCTTGGCGGCCATGTCAGGCGGCCTTCTGCTTGTGCTGCTTCACGTGGCCCTCGAGCTCGGTGAAGCTCGGCCGCTCGGTCGAGAAGAGCACCTTGCGCCCGAACTCGATCGCGAGCGAGGGCGCGTAGCCCTGCAGGCTCGCGAGGAGCGTGACCTTCACGCTCTGCAGCTCCTTGGTCGACTCCTCGAGCTTCTGCCCCAGGAGCGAGGCGAGCGGGCCGACGAAGCCGTAGGCGAGCAGGATGCCCACGAACGTGCCCACGAGCGCGGCGCCGATCTTCCCCCCCAGGATGGCGGGCGGCTCGCCCACCGAGCCCATCACGTTCACCACGCCCATCACCGCCGCGACGATGCCGAAGGCCGGCAGGCCGTCGGCCATGGTCTGCACGGCGTGCGCCGGGACGTGGCCCTCGTGGTGGTGGGTGTCGAGCTCCTGGTCCATCAGGGCCTCGATCTCGTGCGGGTTCATGTTGCCGCTCACCATGATGCGCAGGTAGTCGGTCATGAACTCGATGAGGTGGTGGTCGCCCATGAGGTCGGGGTACTTCTGGAACAGCGCGCTCTGCTCGGGCTCCTCGACGTCGTTCTCGATCGCCATCATCCCTTCCTTGCGGATCTTGGTGAGGATGTCGAAGAGCAGCCCCATGAGCGAGAGGTAGCGTTCCTTGGTGTATTTCGAGCCCTTGAAGCAGGACGGGAGCGCCGCGAGCACCGCCTTGAGCACCTTGGTGTTGTTGCTCACGACGAAGGCGCCGGCCGAGGCGCCGGCGATGATGAGCAGCTCGAAGGGCTGGAAGAGCGCCATCAGCTTCCCGCCGTGCAGCATGAAGCCGCCCAGCACGGAGGCGACCACGACCACATAACCAATAATGACGAGCATCCCTGGCGTCCCTGGCGTTTCCCGCCCGGTCGGGCAGTTAGGACTATTGTCGGCAGGACCGCGGATTTATTGAGGCGCGTCAAGGATCTGCAGGCGGCCGGCGCGCCGTTCCCAACAGGAAAAGCCCCGTCCAGGCGCTGTCGGCGGCGGCATGCGTGGGTCGGGATCGTCGAGGAAGGGCGCGGAGGACGGGCGAGGCGATGCGCCTGGCAAGCGCGACGACCCGTCCTTTAAATGGTGGCTTGCTCGCGCCGAGGAATCCCCTCGATCCCCGAATCGGATCGCGGGACGACTTCGCGCTGCCACCGGGCTCCGTAGTGGGTGAGCTACCCAATAAGGAAACGAGCCCGGACTTCACCGGGCTCATTTCACTGGACGGCGCGGTCCCGGGGTGCGTGGGTCGGGACCGATCTCCGTTTGCCGTCCTCCTCGATTGCGGCGCTCGATCGCCCGATCCTGGGGCGATGCCGACCGATGCTCAACGCGCGCCCCCGGAAAAGGCACGGCGGGCCGGCTTTAGCCGGTCCGCCGTGGAAGGCCACCACCGGAAAGGGAGGGAGGTGGCAGCCTGTCAGGGGTCGGTCCTCAGTGGACCAGGACGGCTTCGGCCTGCAGGTCGGCCTCGGCGGCCTCGCGCGCCAGGCGCGTCTTGCCGGCGCGGGCGGGCGGGTTGCACAGGCCGCAGACGTAGCCGTCGGTCAGCTCGTGCGTGTGGTTCACGAAGTGCCCGCCGCACCGGGTGCAGCGCGTGAGCGTCATCATGCCGGCGTCCACGAAGCGCACCAGGCGCCAGGCGCGGGTGACCGAGAGCACCTCCTCGTTGCCGGTGGCGCGCACCTGCTCGAGGTAGAGCTCGTAGGCCTTGGTCACCGCGTCGATCTCCTCGATGTCCGTCGTCTTGCTCAGGTTCTCGTAGATATTGAGGAACAGCGAGGCGTGGACGTTGGGCTGCCAGGTCATGAACCAGTCGGTGGAGAAGGGCAGCATCCCCTTGGACGGGCTGCGGCCGGACACTTCCTTGTACAGGCGCAGCAGGCGCTCGTAGGACAGCTCGGTCTCGCTCTCGAGCACCTGCAGGCGGGCGCCCAGCTTGATCAGGTGCACGGCGCGGCGGACCTGGTCGGCTTCGTTCACGATGGAGCGTTGCGCTTTCATGCTCAGGCCTCCTCGGCGAGCCGGCCCGCCATCACGATGCCGGCGTGCAGCTGCTGGGTGGCGCACTGCTTGCCGTGGTTGGCGAGCAGGCCCCAGACGGTCTCGTCGTCGAAGCGGAAGCGGCACAGGAGCATCGGGTTGTTCGACACGCGCACGATCTGCTGCGGGGAGAGGGCGTCGATCACCGTCGCCACCTCCTCGGTGAGCCCCAGGCGGAAGAGCGCCTGGGCGCGGTCGCGGCGGATCATGTGCTGCGCGAGCATCAGGTACGCGAGGTTCGCCTCGCGGATCTCGGCCATCAGCTGGTCGTTCTCGTTCATGTTCGGTTTCCCTTTCCCGTTTTCGCCCCAGACAAGGCGTGTTTCAGACACGGGCCCATTGTCGGCAGCGGGGCGTCCGGCTTGAATCCGAAGCAGGATGAAAAGCGCGTGGGAAGCGCGCCGGGAAGCCTGTAGGAATCGCCCCTACAACATTGTTTCCTCCGCCCGACGCTAAAGAATCCGCCGGGCGGGTCCGATAAGCCTCACATGGGTGCCGCGCCAGACACGCCGCCCAGGCCCGGGAAGCAGACAGACCGGGCGGTCCCGCGGGAAGAGCGCGGGGCTTCGGTCCCGGACGCACCGGGTAAGGACATCGCTTCCAGACACGACAGGAGATCCAAATGCCCCAGACCATCAACACCAACGTCGCCTCGCTGAACTCGCAACGCCAGCTGAACAAGTCGCAAGAGGCCCTCAACGTTTCCCTCCAGCGCCTGTCCTCGGGCCTGCGCATCAACAGCGCCAAGGACGACGCGGCCGGTCTCGCGATCTCCTCGCGCTTCACCGCGCAGATCAACGGCCTGAACCAGGCCGCCCGCAACGCGAACGACGGCATCTCCCTCGCGCAGACGGCCGAAGGCGCCCTGGGCGAGGTGCAGAACAACCTGCAGCGCGTGCGCGAGCTGGCCATCCAGTCGGCCAACAGCACCAACAGCGCCTCGGACCGCGCCTCCCTCGATGCGGAAGCGCAGAGCCTCATCGCCGAGATCACCCGCGTCGCGAGCCAGACCCAGTTCAACGGCCTGAACCTGCTCGACGGCTCGTTCGCCACGCAAAGCTTCCAGGTCGGCGCGAACGCCAACCAGACCATCGACGTCGCCAGGATCGCCGACGCGCGCGCCACGGCGCTGGGCAGCGACATCCTTGCGGGCGTGGGCTCCATCATCGGTTCCGGCGGCACGGGCGCGACGAAGGCGGCCGCGGCGGACCTCACCGGCGGCAACACGTCGCGGCCGTCGAAGCCGTCCTTCCGGTCGGCACGCTCAACGGCGGCACGAGCGCCGTGCTCTCCTACGCGGCCCTCACGGACGCCAAGGGCGTCGCCGCGGGCATCAACGCCGGCTCGAGCGGCGTGGGCGTCACCGCCACCGCGACCAACAGCGCCACGCTGAGCGGCGTTGCCGTCGCCGGCACGGTGTCCTTCAACCTGATCGGCGGCACGGCCCTCACGGGCGGCAGCGCGATCTCGGCCGTCATCGCCGACCCGACGGACCTCTCGGCGCTCATGGGCGCGATCAACGCCGCGCAGGGCGCGACGGGCATCACCGCGACGTTCACGTCCGCCTCCTCGAAGGCCGGCCTCACGCTGTCGACGACCGACGGCCGCGACATCAGCATCCTCAACTTCAACAACACCGGCGCGACGAAGACGGCCGTGTTCTCGGGCGTCACCCTGACCGGCGGCGGCAACGACTCGTCCATCAAGAGCGGCTCGGTCTCCCTGTCCAGCACCAAGGGCACGATCACGCTGGCCGGCGCGGGCACCGACGTGTTCACGTCCGCCACGCAGGCGAGCGCCTTCTCGGCCATGAACGCCGTGAGCCTCACCACCGGCGCGAACGCGCAGCTGGCCATCGCGGTCGTCGACGCGGCGCTCAGCCAGGTGAACGTCTCCCGCGGCGACCTCGGCGCGTACCAGAACCGGTTCATGTCCGCGATCGCCAGCCTGCAGACCACCTCCGAGAACCTGTCCGCCTCGCGCAGCCGGATCCAGGACGCGGACTTCGCGGCGGAAACCGCCACGATGACCCGCAACCAGATCCTGCAGCAGGCCGGCACGGCGATGGTCGCCCAGGCCAACTCCCTGCCGCAGAACGTGCTGTCGCTGCTCAAGGGCTGATGCAACAACCGCCCCGGTAAAAAGGGCGTGAAACCGGACCGGGGCATCCCACCAGGGATGCCTCGGCCTTTTGCCATGAAATGAGGGAAATTCCCGGGTCAGTTCGCGCGATGGCGCGGGCCCGGCGCAGTCCACACTGCCACTGGTTCCTCGCGGCCAGGCGGCGGTTGCCATGCAGCGCGCAGCAGAGGAGATACGCCATGAACATCGTGAACGCCCTGTCCGGCGCCCTGCGCGCCCCCGCCCCCGAAGCGCGCCCCGTGGCCGAGGCCGCGGCCGTCCCGATGGCCGCGACCCGCAAGGCGGCCGCCGAGCTGCCCCCCGACCTGGCCGACACCGTCGCCCAGGCGAACCGCCAGCTCGCCCCGAGCGGCCGGCAGCTCGCCTTCGAATGGGACAAGGACGCCGGCGCGGTCATCGTGACCCTGCGCGACGCCGTCACGAACGAGGTCATCCGGCAGATGCCTTCCGCGGAAGCCGTCGCCCTGGCCGAGTCGCTGGCCCGAATGCAGGACAAGTTCCTCGTCACAGCCTAGGAGCGCCAGATGGCAGCCCTCAGCAGTCCCGGTGTCGGCAGCGGGCTCGATGTCAACAGCCTGGTCACCAAGTTGATCGACGCCGAGAAGCGGCCGCTGCAGCTCCTGCAGATGCGGGCCTCGACGGCCAACGGGAAGATCTCCGCCTACGGCAAGGTGAAGGCGCAGCTCGACGCGCTGCGCACCGCGGCCGCGGACATCGCCACCGCCGCGAACTGGAGCGCCAAGTCGGCCTCCCTCGCGAACGCCACGGTGGCCGCGGTGAGCGCCACGAGCGCGAGCCCGGTCGGCGAGTACAACGTCGAGGTCACGCGCCTCGCCCTGCCCCACCGCCTGGTCTCGAGCCCGGTGGCCGACTCCGCGGCGGTCATGGGCACCGGCACGCTCACGTTCGCCACCGGCCAGTGGAACGGCGCGATCTTCGAGCCTTCCGCCACGGCCACGCCGCTCACGATCACGGTGGATGCCTCCAACAATTCGCTCGCCGGGATCCGCGACGCCGTGAACGCCGCGTCGACGGCCGTGCGCGCCTCCATCATCACCGACCAGTCGGGCGCGAGGCTGGTCTTCACCTCCACCGCCACCGGCTCCGCCTCGGCCTTGCAGGTGAGCGCCGTCGACGACGACGGGACGCCGACCGACGGCACGGGCCTGTCGCGGCTCGCCTACAACGGCGACACCACGGCGACGGCGCCCGGGCTCAAGCAGGCGCAGGCCGCGCAGGACTCGCGCATGCTCCTGGACGGCATCGAGCTGCTCTCGCCGACCAACACGGTGACCGGCGCCATCGAGGGCGTGACCTTCACCCTGAAGGGCACCAATGCCGGCGAGCCGACGACGCTCAAGGTGTCGCACAACACCGGCAACGCGCGGGCCATGGCCGAGAAGTTCGTGGCGGCCTACAACACCTCCATCTCGATGCTCGCCGACCTGACCAAGGCCGACCCCGCGGGCACGGCGAGCGGCGCCCTGCAGGGCGATGCCGCCGCCCGCTCCCTGGCCAACTCCCTTCGCTCCCTCGTCACGCGCGTGATGCCCTCGGGCACGCTCACCACGCTCGCGCAGGCAGGCATCGCGCTGGGCAAGGACGGCAAGCTCGCCATCGATTCCACGCGCTTCGACGCGACCGTGGCGGGCGGCACGGAGGATCTCCAGGCCCTCTTCGCGACGGCGAGCACGGACGCTTCCTCGCAGGGCATCGCGGCGCGCTTCAAGTCGGCGCTCGACAGCATCCTGGGCTCGGACGGCACCATCAGCGCCCGCACCACGGGGCTCGAGAACACGCTCAAGGCCAACAAGCGCGACCAGGACGTGCAGACCGCGCGCCTGGCGGCCATGGAGCTGCGGCTGAAGAAGCAGTACGCCTCGCTCGACACGCTCATCAGCAACATGAGCACGATGTCCTCCACGCTGACGCAGAACCTGAGCCAGATCGCGGCCATCGCCAGCTACAACAGCAACAAGAACTGAACGAGTCTTCAGGGATCGCCCGGACGAGCCGTAATCAGGGGACAAGCCCCGCACATCACCGGAACCAGACATGTTCAGCGCCAGGAACCCCGCCAATGCCTATCGCCGCGTCGGCTTCGAGTCGGACATCCCGTCCGCGAGCCCGCACCGGCTCGTGAACCTGCTCTACGACGGCGCGATCCAGGCGGTGCAAGGCGCCCGGATGCACATGGAGCAGAGGCAGGTGGCGGCGAAGGGCATGGCGATCGGCAAGGCGATCCGCATCATCGACGAGGGCCTCAAGGCGAGCCTGGACCCGATCCGGGGCGGGGACCTCGCCCTGCGCCTGTCGGCCCTGTACGACTACCTCACGCTGCGCCTGGTGACCGCCGGGAGCGCCAACGACACGCAGGGCCTGGAGGAGGTCGAGCGCCTGCTCCAGACGCTGCGCGATGCCTGGGTCGCGATCGATCCCGAAGCCCCGGCGCGGACGAACCCCGCCCCGCGCACCAACCTGGCCGGAGGCCTGGTCGCCGCATGAAAGTGAACCCCGAGACCGTGCAGATCCTCGAATCCTACGAAGCCGCCGGCCGCGCGAGCCGCGCGCTGCTGCGCGCCGCCCTCGAGGGCGACTGGGCCGAGTTCGACCGCATCCAGGAGCGCTGCCACGCGATCGTGAGCACGCTGCGGGTGAACGGCTCCCGCCCGCACCTGCCGCCCGCCCAGGCGCAGCGCCGCCACGAGATCCTCACCGACATCCTCGCGGACGATCGCACCATCCGCGACATCCTCGAGCCCTCGAGCCGCCGGTTCGAGTCGATGATGCACCTGCGCGGCGAGCGCGAGACCAGCGCGCGCTGAGCGCCATGGCCATCCTGCCCCCCGGAACCCCGGGCCGGCTGCCGGCAGTGCCGGTTCCGGCGGCGATCCGGCCGCCGCTGCCGATCGTCCCGGTCGCGCCGGTGGCGGATCGGACCGTGGGCAGCCCGGCCTCGCCCGGCAGGCCGCCGCCGGGCACCCTCATCGACACCTGGGCCGACG
>JBGAOO010000160.1:0-7699 GCA_044221765.1 Usitatibacteraceae bacterium
GCGCGGCGACCAGCAGGTTGAGCAGCATGGCGAGGGCCATCACCCCGCCCAGGGCGACGTTGCGGTAAAGGAGCCAGGCGATGATGCCCAGGACGCCACCCCAGAACACGCCGTTCACCGTGCTGATGGCCAGCTCCTTCATGAACAGGCGGCGCGCGTTCGAGGCGCTCACCTGGTCGAGCGCCAGCGAGCGCACGATCAGCGTGGAGGTCTGGTTCCCGGAATTGCCGCCGATCCCGGCCACGATGGGCATCAGCGCGGCGAGCGCGGCCAGCTTCTCGATGGAGCCCTCGAACGCCCCGACCACGCGGGAGGCGAAGAACGCCGTCATCAGGTTGATCGCGAGCCACGGCGCGCGGTTCTTGGCCGAGGACCAGACCGACGAGAAGAGGTCCTCCTCCTCGCGAAGGCCGGCCTGGGCGAGGCGCTGGCTTTCCTGCTTGTCGCGCACGAAGTCGAGCACGGCCTCGACGGTGAGGCGGGCGATGACGCGCCCGTCCGCCGAGACGACGGGCGCGCTCACCAGGTCGTACCGGTCGAAGGCGTGGGCGGCCTCCTCGGCGTCGCTGTCGGGCGAGAACGAGATGACGCCCCGGTCGTAGAGCGTCGCCACCTCGACGTCGGGGTCGCTCACCAGGAGCTTCTTCAGGGGCAGGATGCCCTGGAGGTGGTCGTCCCGGTCGACCACGAAGAGCGCGTCCGTCTGGGCCGGCAGCTCGTCGAAGCGGCGCAGGTAGCGCAGGGCCACCTCGCAGGTCACGTCGTCGCGGATGCTCACCACCTCGAAGTCCATCAGGGCGCCGACGCTGCCCTCCGGGTACGAGAGGGCGGACTGCAGCTGCGCCCGCTCCTCGACGTCCTGGGCCTCGATGATGTCCTGCACCACGTCCTCGGGCAGGTCCTGCGCGAGGTCGGCGATCTCGTCGGCGTCGAGGTTCTGGGCCGCGGCCAGGATCTCGGCCGAGTCCATGTCGGCGAGCAGCGTGTCGCGCACCGAGTCCGAGACCTCGAGCAGGATCTCGCCGTCGCGGTCGCTGCGCACCAGGCCCCAGACGAGCAGGCGGTCCTCGAGCGGCAGGCCCTCGAGGATGAAGGCGACGTCGGCCGGGTGCAGGCCGTCGAGCCGCTTCTGGAGCTCGTGCAGGTTCTGCCGGTGCACGACCGATTCGAGCGTGCCGGCCTTGCGCGGGTCCGCCTCGACCTGGCGATGGACGAGTTCCTCCACCAGCCGCTGCTTGGCGAGCAGCTTGGTGATCACGTCGAGGTGTTCCTGCGGCGTGGCCGAACGCGTGTTGGCGGTCAGGGTCATCGGGAGGGAACGAGGCTGCCGGCGGGCGCGCCCGGCGAAGACGCCGCTATTCTAGGCCGCGCGGCCGAGCCGTTGCCGCGGGCGGGCCCCTATATTTCGCCGAGGTCAGGGCAACTCGGCGGCGGGCATGCGCGCGAGGATGATCTGCTGCTTCCTGTCCAGCCAGGGCGTGCCGCGATTGCGGTCGTAGAAGCGCGGGTTGGGCACCATGGCCGCCAGGCGCGCGGCCTGCGCGGGGGAGAGCGAGGCGGCGCTCGTGCCGAAGTAGTGGCGCGCGGCGGCCTCGGCACCGAACACCCCCTCGCCCCACTCGATCACGTTGAGGTAGATCTCGAGGATGCGGCGCTTGTCCATCGTGTTCTCGAGCATCACGGTGATCATGGCCTCCTGCGCCTTGCGCCAGGGCGTCCGCTCCCCGGACAGGAAGAGGTTCTTCGCGAGCTGCTGCGAGATCGTCGAGCCGCCCGCCACGACCTTGCCGCGCTTCTGGTTCTTCTCCCAGGCCTTCTGCATCGCCTCCCAGTCGAAGCCTTCGTGGTCGGCGAACTTCGCGTCCTCGGCCACCACGACGGCGCGCTTGAGGTTCGGGGAGATGCGGTCGTAGGCCACCCACTGGTGCTTGAGCTTCGCCTCGGGCTTCTTCGCCTGCATCGCCGACAGGCGCGCCTGCATGAAGGCGGTGGTCGAAGGCTCGTGGTCGCGCCACCACGCCAGGCGCGCGAGGATCGACAGCTCGTAGGCCACGAACACCGCCGCGACGCCCAGCGCCGCCCAGCCCGCCCACCGGGCGAGCGCGCTCAGGCGGCCCGAAGCGCCGCGATCACGGGGGCCGTTGCCGGTCTTTTTCCGCGCCATATCTCGAAGGACTCCGCCGCCTGCTCGACCAGCATGCCCAGGCCGTCGCTGGTCCTCGCGCCGCGCTCGCGCGCCGCGGCGAGGAAGGGCCCGGCGGCGGCGCCGTAGGCCATGTCGTAGGCAAGGGTGCCCGCGTGCAGCACGCCGGGTGGCAGCGCGAGCGGTTCGCCGTGCGTCGAGGTCGAGGTGGCGTTGATGACGAGATCGAAGGGGCCGGCGATCGCCGAGAGCGCGATGCCGCAAACCCGGCCCTTCGCGCGAAAGCGCTCGGCGAGCTCGAGGGCGCGATCCTCGGTCCGGTTCGCGACCACCAGTTCGCCGGGCCCGAGCGCGAGCAGGGGTGCCACCACCCCGCGCGCCGCGCCGCCCGCGCCCAGCAACAGCACCCGCGCCCCGCGCAGCGCGAGCCCGAGATTGTCCACCAGGTCGCGCGCGAGTCCGGCGCCGTCGGTGTTGTCGGCCCGCAGGCGCGAGCCCTCGCGCACGAGCGTGTTGGCGGCACCCGCCTCGAGGGCGCGCGCGGTCCGCTCGTCGGCGAACGCATGGGCCTCGATCTTGAACGGCAGCGTGACGTTGGCTCCCCGGCCACCCGACTCGAAGAACGCCCGCGCCGTCGCCTCGAAGGCATCCAGGGGCGCGAGCAGGCGCCCGTAGTCGAGCACCTCTCCCGTCTGCGCGGCGAAGCGGGCATGGATGTCGGGCGAGCGCGAATGCGCGACCGGGTTGCCGATGATGACGTAGCGATCCATTGATCCAGGCGAAGCGGGCGACGGGAGGGCGGCGCCATCATAGCCGCCAGGGCCGCCCGCGGCGAATCACTCCATATATAGATGCCGCGATCGCGGGCCGGGCCTGCCTGGTTGCACTTTCTTGGTGCACGGTTGTACCGTATGCACCATGGATGTGCGCCCTCAGTGGCAGGCTCGCACCAAGCCATTGCGTATCAAGGGGTTATGCCCTCGGTGCCGTGGCATGTTTTCTGCTATTTGGTTGACTCCAACCGTTTATCACCCCGATCCATTCCCCATTCTGGGGCGTCACCCCTCAACCAGGAGAAAGAGTCATGGCAGCGGCCGATGTCTTCAAGATCATCAAGGAAAACGAGGTCAAGTTCGTGGACCTGCGCTTCACCGACACCAAGGGCAAGGAGCAGCACGTCACGGTGCCCACCAAGATGTTCGGCGAGGACAAGTTCACCGACGGCCACGCCTTCGACGGCTCGTCGATCGCCGGCTGGAAGGGCATCGAGGCCTCCGACATGCTGCTGCTGCCCGACCCGGCCACCGCGCGCATGGACCCGTTCATGGACGAGCCCACCCTCGCGCTGAACTGCGACGTGCTCGAGCCCTCCACGCACAAGGGCTACGACCGCGACCCGCGTTCGCTCGCCCGCCGCGCCGAGGCCTACCTCAAGGCCTCGGGCATCGGCGACGTGGCCTACTTCGGCCCGGAGCCCGAGTTCTTCATCTTCGACGCGGTCGAGTGGAAGGTGGACATGTCGGGCGCCTACTGCAAGATCTTCTCGGAAGAGGCCTCGTGGTCCTCCGACGAGAAGTTCGAGGGCGGCAACCTCGGCCATCGCCCCTCGGTGAAGGGCGGCTACTTCCCCGTGCCGCCGGTGGACGCGCTGCAGGACATCCGCTCCGCCATGTGCCTCGCGCTCGAGGAGCAGGGCGTGGAGGTCGAGGTGCACCACCACGAGGTGGCCGGCCCCGGCCAGTGCGAGATCGGCACCAAGTTCGAGTCGCTGGTGAAGCGCGCCGACTGGCTGCAGATCCTCAAGTACACGGTGTGGAACGTCGCGCGCAGCTACGGCAAGACGGCGACCTTCATGCCCAAGCCCGTCGTGGGCGACAACGGCTCGGGCATGCACGTGCACCAGTCCGTGTGGAAGGACGGCAAGAACCTCTTCGCGGGCAACGGCTACTCCGGCCTGTCCGACTTCGCGCTCTACTACATCGGCGGCATCATCAAGCACGCCCGCGCGCTGAACGCCATCACCAACCCGGGCACCAACTCCTACAAGCGCCTGGTCCCGGGCTTCGAGGCGCCGGTGAAGCTCGCGTACTCCGCGCGCAACCGCTCGGCCTCGATCCGCATCCCGTTCGTCGCGAGCGACAAGGCGCGCCGGATCGAGGTGCGCTTCCCGGACCCGACGGCCAACCCGTACCTCGCCTTCTCGGCGATGCTCATGGCGGGCCTGGACGGCGTGCAGAACAAGATCCACCCCGGCGACCCGTCCGACAAGAACCTCTACGACCTGCCCCCGGACGAGGACGCGAAGATCCCGACCGTCTGCTCCTCGCTCGACCAGGCGCTCGACTACCTGGACAAGGACCGCGAGTTCCTCACGCGCGGCGGCGTCTTCTCGAACGACCTGATCGACGCGTACATCGCGCTCAAGATGGAGGAGGTCACGCGCTTCCGCATGACCACGCATCCGGTCGAGTACGACATGTACTACTCGGCCTGAGCCCGATCCGGCCGGGATGTGCCCAGGGGCGGACCCGTCCGCCCCTTTTTCTTTCCGATCGCGCGCCCGGGCTTGTGTCGAGGGGCCACCCAAACCACAAGCTATGGGGCATTTTCAGCCTAGGCCATTGATCTCGTTGACTTTTTCGATGCGCGCTCCCTATGCTCAACATCCTCTGTCGAGGGTCGGAGCACGTCATGAGATCTGCCTGGATCGTTGCCGCCGTGAGTCTCGTCTCGCCGTTCGCCTTCGCCCAGACGACGATCTACAAGCACGTCGACGAGAGCGGCCGCGTCACCTACACGAACAAGCCGATGAAGGGCGCGGTGGTGCTGGACATCGACCCGGCCGCGACAGCCGTTCCCCTGCTGCCGCCGGGCGCGAAGGCGAACGCCAAGCCCGCCGTGGCCGTCGTGAACGCGCGCCCCTCGCTCGCGAGCAACGCGACGAGCATCGACCGCGACACGCAGAAGGGCCGCGAGGACGTGCGCCGCAAGATCCTCGAGGAGGAGCTGCGCCAGGAGGAAGCCTCGGTCGCCGAGGCGCGCAAGCTCCTCGCGCAGGAGCAGCAGAATCCCACGCTCATCGCCGCCGTGCGCCTGGCGCAGGAGACGCCCGACCCCACGCCCGCCCAGCAGGCGGAGATGCGCAAGAACATCGACAAGGCCTCCGGCCGCATCCGGGGCCTGCAGGCCACCGTCTCCGAGCACGAGAAGAACATCGAGGCGCTCAAGAAAGAGCTCGGCGCGCTCAAGCCCTAGCCTCGCGCAGTCTCCCCTTCCGGCACCCCCCTTCCGCCGACGCGCCGGCGCCCGTCGCTGGCGCGCCTCTTGCTTTTCTCCTGGCTGGGCCGCGGCGATGACGACACCCTTCCCGGGTCTCGAGTTGCTCGCGACCGCCGTGCTGATGCTCGACGAGCGCCTCCAGGTGACCTACGCCAATCCCGCCGCCGAATCGCTGCTCGCCCACGGGCGCAAGCACCTGCTGGGCGCCGCCCTCGCCAAGGTGCTGCCCGGCAACGAGCGCTTCCTCGAGCGCGTGGCCCACGCGGTCGGCGAGGAGACGGCGTTCAACGAGCACGAGCTCACGCTCGAGCTCGGCGGGCAGGCCGTGACCCTGCACTGCGTGGCGCTGCCCGTCTACGAGGGCGATTCGCGCCTGCTCCTGGAGATGCGCGAGCTGGACCAGCAGCTGCGCATCGCGCGCGAGGCGAAGCTGCAGGAGCAGCAGCAGGCCAACCGCGAGCTGATCCGCAACCTCGCCCACGAGATCAAGAACCCCCTGGGCGGCATCCGCGGCGCCGCGCAGCTGCTCGAGCGCGAGCTGCCCGACCCGGACCTGCGCGAGTTCACGCAGGTGATCGTGAAGGAGGCCGACCGCCTGCAGTCGCTCATGAACCGCATGCTCACCCCGCACCGCCTGCCGCAGATCGAGATGATCAACGTGCACGAGGTGATGGAGCGCGTGCGCGCCGTGCTGCTCGCCGAGTTCACCGGCGGGCTCTCGATCGGCCGGGACTACGACGTGAGCCTGCCCGACCTGGCCGGCGACAAGGAAAGCCTCATCCAGGCCGTGCTCAACGTCGCGAGGAACGCCGCGCAGGCCATGCAGGGCCGCGGCGAGATCCACTTCCGCACGCGCATCGCGCGCCAGGTGACGATCGCCAAGCATCGCTACCGCCACGCCGTCGCCCTCGAGATCGAGGACGACGGCCCCGGCATCCCGGAGGACCTGGCCGACAAGGTCTTCTTCCCGCTGGTGAGCGGACGCGAGGGCGGCACGGGCCTGGGCCTGTCGCTCGCCCAGAACTACGTCCACCAGCACCACGGCCTCATCGAATTCGAAAGCGCCCCCGGACGAACATGCTTCACGATCCTCCTGCCCGTACGCACCCCCGAGCAAGCCGGACTCCCACGCCACTAGCCATGGAAAACCCGCAGAACAACCCCGTCTGGATCATCGACGACGACCGCTCGATCCGCTGGGTCTTCGAGAAGGCGCTCGCCCGCGAAGGCATCGGCTACCGCACCTTCGCCTCGGCCCAGGACGCGATAGACCACCTCGACATCGAGCCGCCGCAGGTCGTGGTGAGCGACATCCGCATGCCCGGCCAGTCCGGCCTCGCCTTCATGCAGGTGCTCAAGGCGAGGCTGCCGGCCACGCCGATCATCATCATGACGGCCTACTCCGACCTGGAGAGCGCCGTGGCCGCCTTCCAGGGCGGGGCCTTCGAGTACCTGCCCAAGCCCTTCGACGTGGACCCCGCCGTGGAGCTCGTGCGCCGCGCGATCGACGAGAGCCGCCGCCAGGTCGAGGCGCCG
Organism: Usitatibacteraceae bacterium; assembly: GCA_044221765.1. Taxonomy (GTDB): domain Bacteria; phylum Pseudomonadota; class Gammaproteobacteria; order Burkholderiales; family Usitatibacteraceae; genus FEB-7. The sequence continues at coordinate 6,959 of JBGAOO010000160.1, forward strand.
GCCGAGGGCGAGGACACGCCGGAGATCATCGGCCAGGCGCCGGCGATGCAGGAGGTGTTCCGGGCCATCGGGCGCCTGTCGCAATCGCACGCGACGGTGCTCATCACCGGCGAGTCCGGGACGGGCAAGGAACTCGTGGCGCGCGCGCTGCACCGCCACAGTCCGCGAGCGGCGAAGGCGTTCATCGCGATCAACACGGCCGCCATCCCCAAGGACCTGCTCGAGAGCGAGCTCTTCGGCCACGAGCGCGGCGCCTTCACGGGCGCGCAGACCATGCGCCGCGGCCGCTTCGAGCAGGCCGAGGGCGGCACGCTCTTCCTGGACGAGATCGGCGACATGCCGCCGGACCTGCAGACGCGCCTGCTGCGCGTGCTCTCCGACGGCCAGTTCTACCGCGTGGGCGGTCACACGCCGCTCGCGGCAAACGTGCGCGTGATCGCCGCCACGCACCAGGACCTCGAGGCGCGCGTGAAGCAGGGCCTGTTCCGCGAGGATCTGTACCACCGCCTCAACGTGATCCGGCTGCGCCTGCCGAGCCTGCGCGAGCGTCGCGACGACATCCCGACGCTCGCCCGCCACTTCCTCGCCAAGAGCGCCCGCGAGCTCGGCGTGGACGGCAAGCGCCTCACCGACGCGGCCATGCAGTTCCTGGCGGCGCAGGATTTCCCCGGCAATGTCCGACAGCTCGAGAACCTGTGCCACTGGGTGACGGTGATGGCGCCCGGCCAGGCCGTCGACGTC
>JBGAOO010000161.1:0-7725 GCA_044221765.1 Usitatibacteraceae bacterium
GGGCGTTCGATTGCTCGTCGCGCCGGCCTCCCTGCGCGACCAACGGGCGGCGCAGGAGGAAGGCGTGATGGCCTGCCTCGTGGACGCGGGCGCCCAGGTGCTGCCCACCGCCTGCGGCGCCTGCGCGGGCTACGGCGCGAACCGCTTCGCCGAGGACACGCGCGTCATCTCCTCGACCGCGCGCAACTTCAAGGGACGCATGGGCGCGGCCTCGAGCCGCGTGTTCCTCGCCTCCGCCTACACCGTGGCCGCGAGCGCGCTCGCCGGCCGCATCCGCGACCCGCGCGAGGTACTCGCATGAGCGGGCGCGCCTGGCGCGTGGGCGACGACATCGACACCGACGCGATGGCGCCGGGCGCCTACATGAAATCGGGCATCGAGACGATCGCCACGCATTGCCTGGAAACGGTGCTCCCTGCCTTCGCGGCGCAGGCGCGGCCCGGCGACGTGCTCGTCGCCGGGCGCAACTTCGGCGCCGGCTCCTCGCGCGAACAGGCGCCGCAGGCGCTCAGGCACCTGGGCCTCGCGGCCGTCGTGGCCGTCTCCTTCGCCGGCCTCTTCTACCGCAACGCGCTCAACCTCGGCCTGCCCGTCGTCGCCTGCCCCGGGGCCGGCTCGGTCCCCGACGGCGCGCTCGTGGAAGTCGACCCGGAGCGCGGCCTCGTCCACGTCGCCGGCCAGCCCGGGCCGCTCGCGTGCGAGGCGATCCCGCCCTTCCTGCTCGCGATGGTCCGCGCGGGCGGCCTGCTGCCCCACCTCGAAGCCAAGCTGCGCGCACGCCCATGAAATCACTCGCTTCCCGCCTTCGCGAGCCCGCCATCCTCGTCGCGCCGGGCGTCTACGACGCCTTCTCCGCCCTCGTCGCCGAGCAGGCCGGCCTGGAAGCGGTGTACCTCTCGGGCGCCTCGATCGCCTACACGCACCTCGGGCGCTCGGACGTGGGGCTCACCACGTACACGGAGGTCTGCGCGCGGCTCGAGGCGATCCGCGAGCGCATCGCCGTGCCGATCCTCGTCGACGCGGACACGGGCTTCGGCAACGCGCTCAACACCCGCCGCACGGTGCGCGGCTTCGAGCGCGCGGGCGCGAACCTCATCCAGCTCGAGGACCAGGGCTTCCCGAAGCGCTGCGGGCTCCTGGTCGGCAAGAGCGTGGTCGGCACGGCGGAGATGGCCGGCAAGCTCAGGGCGGCCCTGGACGCGCGGCACAGCGCCGAGACGCTCGTCATGGCGCGCACCGACGCCGTGGCCGTGGAAGGGTTCGACGCCGCGCTCGATCGCGCCGAGGCCTACCTGGAGGCCGGTGCCGACGTGCTCTTCATCGAGGCCGTGCGCTCCGAGGCGCAGATGCGCGCGGTGAACGCGAGGTTCGCCGGGCGCGTGCCGCTGCTCGCGAACATGGTCGAAGGCGGCAAGACGCCCGTGCGCAACGCCGCGGACCTCGAGGCCCTGGGGTATTCGATCGCGATCTTCCCGGGCGGCACGGTGCGCGCCGTCGCCTCCACCCTGCAGGCCTACTTCGCGAGCCTCGCGGCGAACGGCACCACGGCGCCTTTCCGCGACCGGATGCTGGATTTCGACGGGCTGAACGAACTCATCGGCACGCCCGGGCTGCTCGCGCTGGGCCGGCGCTACGAGCCCTGAGCGAGCGCGCCTGCCTCCCGCGCCCTCTCCAGCTGCGCATCGAGCGACGCCCAGCGCGCCTCGCTGTCGACCTGCATGGCGTGCAGGTGCTGGGCCTCGCGCGCCGTTTCCATCTCCAGCGCGCGCACCCGGGGCAGCGAAGACACGGCTGACCAGTCGGTGCCGCCCTCGCGTTCCGCGGCGAGGACCGCGAAATCGTTCACGCGCTCGTGCACGCCCTGGGTGAACCGGGCGAGGAGCGGATACTGCGCGAGCAGCTCGAGGTCGCGCCTGTGCTGCAGGATGCGCCCGAGCCACCAGCGCGCCTCCTGCGACTCCAGGTGGAAGGCCCGCGCCGACTCGTAGGCGGCGTCGGCTTCCCGCTCCAGGTCGGCGGTCGTGGTCACGCCATCCCGGGCGAGGTCGCTGCAGGGGTCGAAGCTCGTCTCGGCATGCTGGGGGGGGACCATGCGTCTCTCCAGGCGGGGCATCCCGTCCCGAAGCAAACAGCATTCCGCGTCCCGCCCTTCCCTCGCCACAGGCGAAATTGTGCCCGCCGCCGGCCGCGCTTTTTCCCGGGAATGAGAAACCGAACGAGCCCCATTTTCCCGGCGATGGCATCGCGCTACCTCGACGCGGCTTTCGGGGCTACAGTGAAATCCGGACCCCCCGACGGATGCCGCCATGACCGCCCACCTCGCCGATCCCGAGCACAACCCCTCCTTCACCCGCGGCCTCTTCCTCGGTGAGATCCGCGAGGACCTCGTCTTTCCCTTTCCCGAACTGCCGGCCGCGGACAAGGAGAGCCTTTCCGCCATCCTCGACTCCTTCGGCGCCTTCGCCGCGGACAAGGTCGATTCCGCGCGCCAGGACCGCGAGGGGCGCTTCCCGGAAGACGTGCGCGCCGGGATGGCAGAGCTGGGCATGATGGGCCTCAACATCCCCGAGGAATACGGCGGCTTCGGTGCCTCCGCCCTGCTCTTCAGCCGCGTCTTCGGCGCCGTCGGCGAGGCCGACGCGGCCCTCGCGGTGTACTTCGGCGCCCACCAGTCCATCGGCTGCAAGGGCATCACCCTCTTCGGCACGGACGACCAGAAGCGCCGCTGGCTCGCGAAGTGCGCCACCGGGGAACTCGTGGCCGCCTTCTGCCTCACCGAGTCGGGCTCGGGCTCGGACGCGCAGGCCATGCGCACCACCGCCGTCCCGAGCGAGGACGGCACCCACTACGTGCTCGACGGCGAGAAGATCTGGATCTCGAACGCCGGCTACGCGGGCGTGCTCACCGTGTTCGCCAAGGTGCCGATCGTCATCGACGGCAAGCCCAAGCAGCGCGTCACGGCCTTCATCGTGGACGCCAAGGCACCGGGCGTCACGATGGGCCACGCCGAGGAGAAGATGGGCATCAAGGCGAGCGACACCCGGACGATCTCGTTCAGCCGCGTGCGCGTGCCCGTGGAGGACCGCCTGGGCGAGGTGGGCAGCGGGTTCAACATCGCGCTCGAGATCCTCAACTCCGGCCGGCTGGGCCTCGCGGCGGGGTCCTCGCGCGGGGCGCGGCGCGTCCTCGACCTGGCGCTCGCCTACGCGAAGGAGCGCAAGCAGTTCGGGCGCGCGATCGGCTCCTTCGAGATGATCCAGCGCAAGTTCGCCCTCGCCGCGGCCGACTGCTACGCCGCCGACGCGGGGTGGATGACGTGCGCGGCCATGGTGGATCGCGGCGGCATCGATTTCTCCCTCGAGACCGCCGCGTGCAAGGTGTTCGCCTCCGAGCTCACCTTCCGCGCCGCCTGCGAGGCGCAGCAGGTGGCGGGCGGCCTGGGCTACTCGAAGGAGTATCCCTACGAGCAGGCGGTGCGCGACTCGCGGATCATGCTGATCTTCGAGGGCACCAACGAGATCCTGCGCGCGCTCATCGCGCTCTCGGGCCTGCAGCAGCCCGGCGAGCAGTTGAAGGCGGTGGGCAAGGCCTTCCGCGACCCGCTGCGCTCGCTGGGCGCCATCGGCTCCTACCTGGGCGGGCGCGTGAGGCGCCAGCTGGTGAAGCCGGAGATGCACCGGGTGCACGAGGCGCTCAGGCCCGAGGCGGACCTGGTGTGCGCCACCGTGCAGGACCTGTCCATCGCCGTGCAGAAGCTGCTCGTCGAGCACGGCAAGGGCGTGATCGAGCGCCAGTTCCACCAGGAGCGCCTGGCGAACGCCGCCATGGACCTCTTCCTGTCCACGGCGACGCTCTCGCGCGCGACCTGGGCCATCGGCAAGGCGGGCGGCGTGACGCAGGCCGCGGCCGACCTGGACAACGCGCGCATCTTCATCTCGTCCGCCATGCGCCGCACCCGGCGCGCGCTGCGCGCGCTCGAGCGCAACCAGGATGCGCGCCTGAAGGCCCTCGCCGAGCGCGCGCTGGAGGACGGCTCGCTCACGGTGGCGACGCCGACGGATACCTGACCCGCCGCCCCTCCCCCCGCTCAAGCAGACGCCCCGCGCTGCCGTAAGCAAGGCCATGAGGCCGCGCCGGCTCCCCCCGGCGTGGCGGCGCTTGGGAAAGGGCGACCATGGGCTTCAGGCAGCGGTTGTTGGCGACACTGGCCGTCCCGGCGGCCGTTGTGATCGTGTTCGGCGTGGGCGCGACGATGCTGGTCGGCCTGTTCGAACGGGGCCTGGAAGGCTACTTCTCGCACGAGGACGCGCTTGCGCGCGAGGCGGGCGAGATGTACGCGCAAGGCCTGCAGACGGGCCAGGCGATCCGGAACATCCTGCTCGAGCCGGGCAACCCGAAGGCCTACGACAACCGGCGCGCGGCGGCCGAGCAGTTCTCCCGCGCGCGCGAGCGCGCGCAGGCCGCGCAAAGCACGCCGAAGCACCGCGAGCTGCTCGCCCGCGTGGATCCGCTTCGCGCGCGCCACCAGGCGGCGCAGGACAGGGTCGCCGCCCTGGTGAAGGAGGACGCCGCCGCCGCGGCCGCGCTGCTCAAGAACGAGGAGACGCCGGCCTGGCGAGCGCTCAAGGACGTCCTGCTGGAGCTCAAGGACCATGCGAGCGGCGAGATGAAGGCCTCGCGCGAGGCGGCCGTGGCCCGCCTCGCCCAGGCCCGGTGGATCGCCGCCGGCACCGCCCTCCTGGGCTTCCTGGTCTGCCTGGCGGCGGCCTGGTCGCTCGCGCGCCATGTCGAGCGCGAGATCGGCGGCGAGCCGGATGCCGCCCGCCGCGCGCTCCTGCGCGTCGAGTCGGGCGACCTCCAGGGCGCCATCGACGTGCGCCCCGGCGATGCGCACAGCGTGATGGCGGCGGTGAGGCACATGCAGGAGCGCCTGGTGGGCGTGGTCGCCGACGTGCGGCGCACGGCCCACACCGTCTCCGGCGAGAGCGACCGGATCACCCAGGGCAACCACGAGCTGTCCGCGCGCACCGAGGAGCAGGCGAGCGCCCTCGAGCAGACGGCGGCGACCATGGAGCAGCTGAGCGCCACGGTGCGCCAGAACGCCGAGAGCGCGAAGGGCGCGGACCGCCTCGCCCGCGAGACCGCGCAGGTGGCGCTCGAAGGCGGCGACGCCGTGCACCAGGTCGTCGAGAGCATGAAGGGCATGAACGAGAGCTCGCGCCGCATCGAGGAGATCATCGCCGTCATCGACGGGATCGCCTTCCAGACGAACATCCTCGCGCTCAATGCCGCCGTCGAGGCCGCGCGCGCCGGCGAGCAGGGCCGCGGATTCGCGGTGGTGGCGAGCGAGGTGCGCACGCTCGCGCAACGCTCCGCCGACGCCGCGCGGGAGATCAAGGCGCTCATCGAGGCGAGCGTCGAGCGCGTGGCGCAGGGCTCGGCCGTCGCGGACCGGGCCGGCGAGACCATGCGCCGCGTGGTCGAGGGGATCCACCGGGTCGCCGGCGCCGTCGGCGAGATCAGCAACGCGAGCGCCGAGCAGAGCACCGGCGTCGCGCAGGTGGGCGAGGCCATCCAGCAGATGGATCACACCACCCAGCAGAATGCGGCGCTGGTCGAGCAAAGCGCCAGCGCGGCCGAGAGCCTCATGCGGCAGGCCCACCACCTGGAGTCGGCGATGTCGATCTTCCGCACGGGCGAGGCGGCGGCCGCCTAGCCGCGGCGCGCCGCAGGCGCCCGGCTCAGTCCCCCTCGAACTCGCAGAGCGAGAACACCTTCTGGCCGAGCTTCTCGACGCGCTTGGTGCCGCCCAGGTCCGGCAGGTCGATCACGAAGCAGCACTCGACGATCTCGCCCTTCATGCTGTGGATCAGCTTCACGGCGGCCTCGGCGGTGCCGCCGGTGGCGATGAGGTCGTCCACGAGCAGGATCTTCTCCCCGGGCGCGATGGCGTCCACGTGCATCTCGATGCGGTCGCTGCCGTACTCGAGCTCGTAGTCGTGGCCGATGGTCTCGGCGGGCAGCTTGCCCTTCTTGCGGATGGGCACGAAGCCCACGCCGAGCTGGAAGGCGAGCGCCGAGCCGATGATGAAGCCGCGCGACTCGATGCCGGCCACCTTGTCGATCTTCATGCCCGTGTAGCGGTTCACGAGCTCGTTGATGGTGACGCGAAAGCCCACCGGGTCCTTCAGGAGCGTGGTGATGTCGCGGAACATCACCCCTTGCTTGGGATAGTGCGGGACGGTGCGGATGCGGGACTTGATCGTCATGCTCGGGCTCCGGGGGCTAGCGGGGGTTGAGGATTCGGCCGGCCACGGCGTCCAGGCGCCGGACGATCTCCGGGTCTCGCGCGGCGGGGGCGGTGATGAGGGCGAACTGCAGCGCCGTGCGGCAGGCGCACGCGCCGGCGGAAGCGTCGGCCTTCAGGCGCGGGGCGCTCTCGCGCACGAGCGAACGCGCCTTGTCGGCGTTGCCCAGCAGCACCTTCACGATGGCGTCGACCGTCACGTCGTCGTGGTTCGGGTGCCAGCAGTCGTAGTCGGTGACCATCGCCACGGTGGCGTAGCAGATCTCCGCCTCGCGGGCGAGCTTCGCCTCGGGCATGTTGGTCATGCCGATCACGTCGCAGTTCCAGCTGCGGTAGAGCTCGGATTCGGCCAGGCTCGAGAACTGCGGGCCCTCCATCACCAGGTACGTGCCGCCGCGCGCCACCTCGATGCCCGCGGCGCGGGCCGCGGCCTCCAGGTGGTCGCCGAGCCGGCCGCACACCGGGTGGGCCATGGACACGTGCGCGACGCAGCCGGTGGAGAAGAAGGACTTCGTGCGGGCGAAGGTGCGGTCGATGAACTGGTCGACGATCACGAAGGTGCCCGGGTGCAGGTGCTCGCGCAGCGAGCCCACGGCGCTCACGGAGACGAGGTCGGTCACGCCCGAGCGCTTGAGCGCGTCGATGTTGGCGCGGAAGTTGATCTCCGAGGGCGGGATGCGGTGCCCGCGCCCGTGGCGCGGCAGGAAGACCATCGGCTGCCCGGCCAGCTCGCCGAACAGCAGCTCGTCCGAGGGCTCGCCGAAGGGCGAGGACACCTTCTGCCAGCGCCGGTTGGCGAGGCCCTCGATGTCGTACACCCCGCTGCCGCCGAGGACCCCGATCACGCCCGTGCCGCCTGCATTCGCCATGTCGCGCCGCTTCCTTTCCTGGGAGGATCCTGCCGCCGCGCTCAGATCACGCGGTCGTTGCCGCCGTCCACCGGCACCTGCGCGCCCGTGGTCTTCGCGAAGAGCGGGCCGCACAGCTCGGCCGCCAGCTCGGCGACGTCGCGGCTCGCGACCTCGGTCTTCAGCACGTTGTTGCGCTTGTACTCGTCCACCGTGAGGCCGTAGTGCTTCGCGCGCGCGGCGAGGACCTCGTCGGTCCACAGGCCCGTGTCGAACACGGCGTTCGGGTGCAGCGAGTTCACGCGGATGCGGTCGGCGCCCCACTCGAGCGCCGCCACGCGCGCGAGCTGGTTGAGCGCGGCCTTCGAGGCCGAGTAGGCGCCCGCGCCGGGGCCCGGCGCCGGGACGTTTTTCGATCCGATCACCACCACGCGGCCGCCCCGGGGGGCGAGCTTGAGGAGCGGATGGCATTCGCGCATCAGCACGAGGTTCGCGTCGAGGTTCACCCGCATGACGCGGCGCCACTCCTCGGAGCCCAGCGCGTCGATGCGCCGCCCGCCCGGGAAGATC
>JBGAOO010000162.1:0-7635 GCA_044221765.1 Usitatibacteraceae bacterium
CCGGGGCCGTGACGCTCACGCGGATGCGGGAATTGCCCACCACGTTGAGGGCGCGCCGGAAGCGCAGCGTGAGGGTGCCCGCCTCGACGACGGTCTCGATCTCGGGCAGCAGGTTGTCGTCCGCCTCCACGCGCACCGCGGCGGGCGAGGCCTGCGTCACCGTGACGTCCGCCGGCAAGGACAGGGAAAGCCCCGTGAAGGCGGCGACCGGACGGTTCTCGGCGGCGGGGCGGCCCGAGGGCACGAGGCTCTCGCCGGCGAAGCTGCAGGCACTCGCGCCGACCCCGAGCAGGGCGGCGGCGAGCAGGGCGGTCACGGAACGGGCGATGCCCATGGCGGGTCTCCTGGCGAAGGTCACCCGCCTTGGATGCGGCGGGCCCCTCAGCCGGATTCGCCGATCCCCAGCTCGCGCCGGATCTCGAGCGCGACGGCCAGGGCGCGCTCCGCGGTCGGCTCGCATACCGTCACGTGGCCCATCTTGCGGCCCGGCCGCGCCTCGCGCTTGCCGTACAGGTGCAGGTGGGCCCCGGGATGGCGCAGCACCGCTTCCCAGCGGGGCTCGCCGGCCTGCCAGATGTCGCCCAGCAGGTTCACCATGGCCGCCGGCGTGTGCTGCGTGGGATCGCCCATCGGCAGGCCGCAGAGCACGCGCACCTGCTGCTCGAACTGGGAGGTGCGGCAGGCATCGATGGTGTAGTGGCCGCTGTTGTGCGGGCGCGGCGCGATCTCGTTGATGAGCAGCCGCCCGCCCACCACGAACATCTCGACGGCCAGCACGCCCACGTAGTCGAGGGCGGCGGCGAGGCGCGAGGCGAGGTTCGTGGCCTCCGCCGCGAGGGCCTCCGGGATGCGCGCGGGGGCGATCGTGATGTCGAGGATGCCGCCGGCATGCGCGTTCTCCGCCACCGGGAAGACCGAGATCGCCCCCTCGCTGTCCCGCGCGAGGATGACCGAGATCTCCCTGTCCAGCACGAGCCTCTCCTCGAGCACGCACGGCACCCGCTTCCAGGCCTCGACCGTGCCGCGCAATTCCCCGGGCGCGGCGATGGTGGCCTGGCCCTTGCCGTCGTAGCCGAAGCGCGCGGTCTTCAGGATGGCCGGCAGCCGCACCTTGCCGAGCGCGGCCTCGATGTCGGCCTCCTTCTCGACGAGGGCATAGGGCCCCACGGGCAGGCCGTGCGAGGCGATGAAGGACTTCTCGCGGGCGCGATCCTGCGCCACGGCCACGGCGTTGCCGCTCGGGCGCACGACGGTCCTGGTCGCGAGCTGCAGCAGCACCTCGGCCGGCGCGTTCTCGAACTCGGTGGTGACGGCGGCGCAGGTGCGCGCCAGCTCGGCGAGCGAGTGCGGGTCCGTGTAGTCGGTGTTCAGGTGGCCGGTGGCGAACTCCGCCGCCGGCGAGAGCGGATCGGGGTCGAGCACGGTGACGCGGTAGCCGAGCGTGCGCGCCGCCACGGTGAACATCCGCCCGAGCTGGCCGCCCCCGAGCAGCCCGAGCGTCGCGCCGGGCCGGATCACAGCACGTCCGGCAGCTGCATCGCCGCGACCTGCTCCTTGAGCTTCTCGCGGTAGTCGGCGAGCTTGGCGGCGAGCTCGGCATCGGCCGCGGCGAGCAGGCTCACGGCGAACAGGCCCGCGTTGGCCGCGCCGGCCTCGCCGATGGCGAAGGTGGCCACGGGAATGCCCTTGGGCATCTGCACGATGGAATAGAGCGAATCCTGCCCCGCGAGGTGGCGCGAGGGGACGGGCACGCCCAGCACCGGCAAGGTCGTCTTGGAGGCGACCATGCCCGGCAGGTGCGCCGCGCCGCCCGCGCCGGCGATGACGCACTTGAGCCCGCGGCCGCGCGCGCCCTCGGCGAACTCGAACATCGCGTCGGGCGTGCGGTGCGCGGAGACGACCCGCGTCTCGAAGGCGACCCCGAAGTCCTTGAGCACCTTGGCGGCATGCTGCATCACGTCCCAGTCGCTCTGGGACCCCATGATCACGCTGACGACGGGCTGTTCCATGGCGGGCGGCTCCTCAGGAGGCGAGGGCCCGGGCCTCGTCGATCGAGGCGCGGTAGGAGTCGAAGATGCGGGCGAGGGCGGTCTTCATGTCCACCGCCGGCGCCCAGCCCAGCTCCTGCATCGTGTTGTCGATCTTCGGCACGCGGTTCTGCACGTCCTGGTAGCCCTTGCCGTAGTAGTCGGCGCTGCTCACGTCCACGATCCTCACCTTCGCGGCGTTGTCGCGGTACTCGGGGTAGGTCTTCGCCAGGTCCAGCATCATCGTGGCGAGCTCGCGCACCGAGAAGTTGTTGGCCGGGTTGCCGATGTTGTAGATCTTGCCGGTGGCGACGCCGCCCGCGTTCTCGATGATGCGCATGAGGGCCGCGATGCCGTCGTCGATGAAGGTGAAGGCGCGCTTCTGGCCGCCGCCGTCGACGAGCTTGATGGGCTCGCCGCGCACGATGTGGCCCAGGAACTGGGTGATGACGCGGGAGGAGCCCTCCTTGGCGGTGTGGATCGAATCCAGGCCCGCGCCGATCCAGTTGAAGGGCCGGAAGAGCGTGAAGTCGAGCTGCCCCATGGAGCCGTAGGCCCAGATCACGCGGTCCATGAGCTGCTTGGAGCACGAGTAGATCCAGCGCTGCTTGTCGATGGGCCCGAGCACGAGCTCCGAGGCGTACGGGTCGAACTGCTCGTCGTGGCACATGCCGTAGACCTCGGAGGTCGACGGGAAGAGGATGCGCTTGCCGTACTTCACGCAGGAACGCACGATCGGCAGGTTCGCCTCGAAGTCGAGCTCGAACACCTTGAGCGGCTCCTTCACGTACGTCGCCGGGGTGGCGATGGCCACGAGCGGCAGGATCACGTCGCACTTGCGGATGTGGTACTCGATCCACTCGCGGTTGATCGTGATGTCGCCCTCGAAGAAGTGGAAGCGCGGGTGGTCCGCGAGGTCGGCGATGCGGTCCGAGCCCATGTCCATCCCGTACACGTCCCAGTCGGTGTCGGCCAGGATCTTCTTGGAGAGGTGGTGGCCGATGAAGCCGTTGACGCCGAGGATGCAGATTCGCTTGCTCATGGGGCGGGACTTTCGACGGGGGCGGGAGCGCGCTCGAAGCGGCGGCTCATCCGCGTGATGAGGAACATCAGGGCGAAGGCCGCCGTGCCGAAGCGCGGGTCGGCCCAGGAAATGGCGATGGCGAGCACGGCGCTCGCGACGATGCCCAGGCAGCGGATGCGGGCGGCCTTCACGTGGCCGGCGGGCATCGGCGGGTCCATCAGCTCGGGGTGGCGCTCGAGGTGGCCGATCTGCCAGAGCGCGACGAGCCCGAGCAGGGCCATGTCGACGGCATAGACCGCCTGCGAGAGGAAGGCGCCGCCGAAGTTGCCCACCAGGCTCGAGCAGAAGGGCAGGAAGCTCGCGCACAGCAGCGACAGCAGGTTGATCCACAGGAGCGTGCCGTCGACATGCCGCACCCAGTGGAACACGCGGTGGCTCGCCACCCAGAAGATGGCGAGCACGAGGAAGCTCACGAGCCAGGCGATGAACTGCGGTATCAGGTGGACCAGGGCGCCGGCGAGCTCGGGGGCGGTTCGGATCTGCTCGTGCGGCAGCTTGAGCTCGAGCACCAGCAGCGTGAGCGCGACCGCATAGACGCCGTCGGTGAGCGCCTCGATGCGGTGCTTCGAGAGGCCCGAAGGGCCCCCGGGGGTTTCCGGTCCGCTCAGCATGGGGCGAATTGTCCCACGGGCTCCGGGGCGGCGGCAAAGCGCGCGGCGAGCGCCTCGCCCGACCCGGCCTCGCCCGCGACCTCGAGCGAGCGCACCTCGAGCCAGCGCCCGTCGCCGCACCGCACGAAGAGGCGTCCGCCGGCGCCCGCGAGCGTGCCGACGGGGGCCTGGGCCGGCAGCCCCGGGGCCGGCTCGCTCCACCAGGTGCGCAAGAGGCGCGCCGGGCGGCCCGAGAGCGTGGCGAACGCGCCGGGGTAGGGCGGGGCCACCGCGCGCACGAGGTCGTGGATCGCGCGCGCGGGCTTCGACCAGTCGATGCGGCCGTCCTCGGGGCGGCGTCCGCCGAAATAGCCGCCGGCCTTCAGGTCCTGCTCGCGAAGGGGCAGCGTGCCCGCCAGCAGCCCGGGAAGGGCCCGCTCGAGCACGCGCCCGGCGCTGTCGGTGAGCCGGCAGAAGATCTCGTGGGCGGTCTCGTTCTCCCCGATGGGAAACGCTTCCTGCCCGGCGATGCGCCCGGCGTCGGGCTTGGCGACCATCTCGTGCAGCGTCGCGCCCGTCTCGCGCTCGCCGTGCAGGACCGCCCAGTTCACCGGCGCGCGGCCGCGGTACTTCGGCAGCAGCGAGCCGTGCATGTTGAAGGCGCCTCGCCGCGCGGTGGCGAGCACGGCCGGCGAGAACATGCGGCGGTAGTAGAACGAGAAGAGGAAATCCGGCGCGAGCGCCGCCAGGCGGGCGACGAAGGCGGGCTCGTTCGGGTCCTCGGGAAGCGCGACCTCCAGGCCGCGCTCGGCGGCCAGCCGCGCGACGCTGCCGAACCAGAGGTTCTCCTGCGGGTCGTCGCGGTGCGTCACCACCAGCGCGACGCGCACCCCGTGCGCGAGCAGCACGGACAGGCAGCGGCAGCCCACGTCGTGGTAGGCGAAGACGACGGCGCTCGCGCTCACGGCTCGGGCCGCTCGAGGATCGCCTGGACGAGGTAGCGCGGGCGCTCGCGCACCTGCAGGTAGATGCGCCCCACGTACTCGCCGATGAGGCCCAGGCCGAAGAGCACCACGCCGATGAGGAAGAACTGGAGGATGTCGCGGTCCCAGACGACCCACAGGCCGTCGCCCTCGCCGGCGACGATGCGCTTCACGATCACCACGCAGTAGGTCGCGAGCGAGACCATCGAGACGAAGATGCCGAACAGCGAGAACAGCTGCAGCGGCACGACGGAGAAGCCGGTGACCAGGTCGAAGTTCAGCCGGATGAGCTTGTAGAGCGAGTACTTGGACTCGCCGCCGGCGCGCTCCTCGTGCGCGACCTCCACCTCGGCGGGGTCGCGGGCGAAGGAATAGGCGAGCGCCGGGATATACGTGCTCACCTCGCGCGTCTGCTTGATGGCGTCGATGATCGCGCGGTCGTAGGCGCGCATCATGCAGCCCTGGTCGGTCATCCGGATGCGCGTGAGGCGCTCGCGCAGGCGGTTCATCGCCTGCGAGGCCCAGCGGCGCCAGGCCGAGTCCTGGCGGCGCAGGCGGATCGAGCCGACGTAGTCGTGCCCCTGGTCCATGCAGGCGAGGAGCTTGGCGATCTCCTCCGGCGGGTTCTGCAGGTCCGCATCGAGCGTCACGATGCGCTCGCCGCGGCAGTGCTCGAATCCCGCCATCACCGCCATGTGCTGGCCGAAGTTGCCGTTGAACAGGATGACGCGCGTCACGTCCGGCCGCTGCTGGAAGCGCTCGCGCAGCAGCGCGGCCGAGCGGTCGCGGCTGCCGTCGTTCACGAACACGACCTCGTAGGTGCAGCCCAGGGCGTCCAGGGAGCGGTACAGGCGCTCGAAGAGCGCCGGCAGCACGGCCTCCTCGTTGTAGACGGGGATGACCACCGACAGGCGAGGGGCGGCGCTCATGAGGGCCTCGATCGGATCAGCCGACGCACCGCCTCGCACACGCGCTCCACGTCGGCGGAGGTCATGTCGGGGAAGAGCGGCAGCGTGACGGTCTCGCGGCCGATGCGCTCGGCCACGGGGAACTGCCCCTCGCGCCAGCCCTTCGCGCGAAAGAGCGTGGTGAGGTGGACCGCCTCGTAGGACAGGCCGACCCCGATCGCCTCGCGCTGCATCGCGTCGATGAAGGCCTTGCGGCCGATCGCCATGCGCGGGAGCGGCAGCAGGACCGTGAACATGTTCCAGCTGTGGCCGGGGTTCTCGCGTGGGGGCAGGCACTCGGGCGGGAGCCAGTCGTCGCCGGCGAGCGCCTCGAAGTAGAGGCCGGCCAGCTGCGCGCGGCGTGCGCACCAGGCCTCGAGCCGCTCGAGCTGCATGAGCCCCAGCCGCGCCGAGACGTCGGAGAGGTTGTACTTGCCGCCGGCCACGTCCACGTCGCGCGTGCCGTCGGGCAGGCGCGAGATGCCGTGGAAGCGCAGGCGCTCGGCACGCGCGGCCTCGGCGGCGTCGTTCACGACCAGCGCCCCGCCCTCGATCGTCGTCATGTTCTTGTTGGGGTGGAAGCTGAACGACACGAGGTCGCCGGCGGCGCCCACCGGCCGGCCGGCCGCGCGCGAGCCGATCGCGAGGGCGGCGTCCTCGACCACGCGCACCCGGTGGCGCGCGGCGAAGGCGGCGATCGCCTGCGGGTCCAGGGGCGCGTTGTAGTGGGTGGGCGCGAGCACGCGCGTGCGCGGGGTGACGGCGGCGGCGGCCTGCGCGAGGTCGATGTTGCGCGTGGCGAGGTCGACGTCGACGAACACGGTGCGCGCGCCCACGCGCTCGACGACGTTGGCGGCGGCGAAGAAGGTCTGGGCGGGGACGATGACCTCGTCGCCCGGGCCCACGCCCACCAGTTGCAGCGCCACTTCCATGGCCCCGGTGGCGGAGGTGAACGTGCGCACGGGCCGCCCGCCCACGAAATCCGACAGCGCCTTCTCGAAGGCGGCCACCTGCGGGCCGCTCGCGATCCAGCGCGAGGCGAGCGTCTCGCCCACCGCGGCGATCATCGCCTCGTCGATGACCGGCCGCGCGAAGGGCAGGTAGGCCGCGCCCGCGCCGGCCGGGCTCACGAGCGCGCCACCAGCCAGACGCCCACGACGATGAAGCCGATGCCCGCGAGCTTCTGCGCCGTGATCGATTCGCCGAAGAGCCACCAGGCCGCCGCCGCGTTCACGATGTAGCCGATCGAGAGCATGGGGTAGGCCACCGAGACGGGCACGCGCGACAGGGCGAGGATCCAGACGACGACGCTCACCGCGTAGCAGGCGAGGCCGCCGAGCACGAAGGGGCTCGCGGCGACCTTGAGCCCCACCGGCAGCGCGTTGTCCAGCGTGAAGGCGAATTCGCCGATGCGGTTGGTGCCCGCCTTGAGCAGCAGCTGCGCGCAGGCGTTCAGCAGCACGCCGGCGAGCACCAGCGAGAAGCTGACGGCGCTCACGGCTTGCGGACGAGGGCGCGTCGCTCGTCGCGGTAGAGGAGTGTCATGGGCAGGCCGCTGGCGCGGAAACTCTCGATGGCGTCGGGCTGGATTATAGCCATCGCCTCCCCGGGCCGCATCCAGTCGCGCCCGAAGGCCTCGAGGTCCGCCAGGGCGAGGTCGGGCTGCGCCTTGAGGCCGGGCGTGAACTCGTCCCAGTAGTCGACCAGGGTCAGGGTGCGGCCGATGTAGAAGGGCACGGACTGCTCGTAGTGCCTCACCGAGTACAGGCGCATGCCGGGCGTGAGGTGCTGGCGCATCACGCCCGCGACGCGCTCGCCGGATTGCCGCGGGGCGAGCCGGTGGTAGCCGTCCTCCACCGAGTCGATGAAGAGCAGGGCGCAGGCGATGACGACGAAGGCGGCGGCCTGCTTGCGGGCCGAGCGCAGCAGCCACGCACCCAGCGCGAGGCCGAACGCCATCGTCGCGAGCCCGCCGACGATGTGCGGCCGGGCGGCCTCGTAGAG
>JBGAOO010000163.1:0-7622 GCA_044221765.1 Usitatibacteraceae bacterium
TACGGCATCGGCGTTCGCGTGTTCGCGCCCTGGCCCGATTCCGTGGAAGCCTATGTCGCCGCCCACGGCCGCGACGGCTTCTACGACAGCCTCGAGGCGCGCCAGGCCTGCTGCACCATCCGCAAGGTCGAGCCGCTGGGCCGCGCGCTCGCCGGGCACCGCGCCTGGATCACCGGGCTTCGCCGCGACCAGTCGCCCACGCGCGCCGAGGTGCGCGTGCGCGAGTTCGACGCCGCGCATGCGCTCTTCAAGTTCAACCCGCTGGCCGACTGGTCGCACGAGGACGTGTGGGGCTACCTGCGCGAGCACGAGGTGCCCGTGAACGCCCTGCACGCGCGCGGCTATCCGTCGATCGGGTGCGAGCCCTGCACGCGCGCCATCCGCGCCGGCGAGGACCCGCGCGCGGGCCGCTGGTGGTGGGAGCGACGCGACAGCAAGGAATGCGGCCTGCATCCCGCTTCCGTGGCGCCGGCACGGCGCACGGAGCTCTCGCGATGAGCGCCTTCCTGGCCGACAAGGGGACGCTTCCCTTCTCCGACGCGGAAACCGTCCCGGCCCCGGCAAAGCGGAGCGTCCCCTCTTCCGAGTCCCTCCCGCACCTGGACTGGCTCGAGTCCGAGGCCATCCACATCCTGCGCGAGGTGGTCGCCGAGACGACGAACCCGGCGCTGCTCTTTTCCGGCGGCAAGGACTCCATCGTCCTGCTGCGCCTGGCGGAGAAGGCCTTCCGGCCGGACCGCTTCCCCTTCCCGCTCCTGCACATCGACACCGAGCACAACTTCCCCGAGGTCGTCGCCTTCCGCGACGCGCGCGCCGCCGAGCTGGGCGAGCGCCTCGTCGTGCGCTCGGTGGGCGAGTCGATCCGCCAGGGCCGCGTGCGCCTGCGCCGCCCCGACGAGAGCCGCAACCCGCACCAGACCGTGACGCTGCTCGACGCCATCCGCGAGTTCGGCTTCGACGCCCTGTTCGGCGGCGCCCGCCGCGACGAGGAGAAGGCGCGCGCGAAGGAACGCATCCTCTCCCACCGCGACGAGACCGGCCAGTGGGACCCGCGCAACCAGCGCCCGGAACTCTGGAGCCTGTTCAATGCGAAGCTCCACCCCGGCGAGCACCTGCGCGTCTTCCCGATCTCCAACTGGACCGAGCTCGACGTGTGGCAGTACATCGCGCGCGAGGGCCTCGCCGTGCCGCGCATCTACTACGCCCACGACCGCGAGGTGGTGGAACGCGGCGGCCTGCTCGTGCCGGTCACCGAGCTCACGCCGCCGCGCGCGGGAGAAACCGTCGTCACGCGCCGCGTGCGATTTCGCACGGTGGGCGACATCACCTGCACGTGCCCGGTCGCCTCCGGCGCGGACACGATCGAGCGCGTCATCGCCGAGACCGCGGGCGCGACGATCACCGAGCGCGGCGCCACGCGCATGGACGACCAGACCTCGGACGCCTCGATGGAACTGAGGAAGCGCGAGGGGTACTTCTGATGGGCGTGCGCCGCCGGCAGCGTCGACGACGGCAAGAGCACGCTCATCGGGCGCCTGCTGCTCGACTCGAAGGTGCTGCTCGAGGACCAGCTCGCCGCGGTGGCGAAGACGACGGCACGGCAGGGCGGCACGCGGGCGCTCGACCTGTCCCTGTTCACCGACGGCCTCACGGCCGAGCGCGAGCAGGGCATCACCATCGACGTGGCCTGGCGCTATTTCGCCACGCCTCGCCGGCGCTTCATCATCGCGGACACGCCCGGCCACGAGCAGTACACGCGCAACATGGTCACCGGGGCGAGCACGGCCTCGCTCTCCATCGTGCTCGCCGACGCGGCGCGCGGCCTCACCACGCAGACCCGCCGGCACGCCGCCATCGCCTCGCTCCTCGCCATCCCGCACGTGGTGCTCGCGGTGAACAAGATGGACCTCGTGGACTACGACCGCGAGGCCTTCGAGTCGATCGCCGGCCAGTTCGCCGCCGTGGCGAAGTCGCTGGGCCTCGCGAAGGTCACGGCGATCCCCCTTTCCGCCCTGCAGGGCGACATGGTCGTCGAGCGCGGCGCGAACCTCGGCTGGTACGAGGGCCCCACGCTGCTCGAGGCGCTCGAGACGGCCTCGCCCGTCGACCCGGTGACGGAGCTTCGCTTCCCGGTGCAGCTGGTCTCGCGCTCGCGCTTCGGCGTGCGGAATGACTTGCGCGGCTACCTCGGGCGCGTCGAGTCCGGCTCGCTCGCGGTGGGCGACACCGTCGTCGCGTGGCCCGCCGGGATCGAGGCGAAGGTCGCGGACATCGTGACGCTCGAGGGCACGCTCGCCGAGGCCGGCACCGGCCGCTCCGTGACGGTCGTCCTCGACCGCCAGGTGGACATCGCCCGCGGCGACGTGCTCACGCACCGGCGCGACGCCCCGCTCGTCGCCCGCAAGTTCACCGCGCGCCTGGCCTGGCTGGACCGCGACGCGCTCTCGACCGGCCGCCGCTACTGGCTCAAGCAGGGCACGAAGACGGTCCGCGCGACGGTCGATGAGGTGCTGCACCGCCTGGACCTCGCCACGCTCGCGCCGGATGCGGCCGCGGCCACGCTCGAGTTCAACGACATCGGCCTCGCGCGCCTCACGGTGGCGAGCCCGCTGGTGGTCGACCCGTACCACGCCAACCGCCACACCGGCAGCTTCGTGCTCATCGACGACGCCACGCACCATACCGTCGCCGCCGGCATGATCGAGGAGGTGGCGCGTGGGTAAGGTCTGGCTGGTCGGCGCGGGCCCGGGCGCCCCGGACCTGCTCACCCTGCGCGCCGCGCGCCTGCTGGCGGCGGCCGACATCGTCTTCTTCGACGCCCTCGTGCACCCCGACACCCTGGCGCTCGCGAGGAACGCGCGCCTGGTCGACGTGGGCAAGCGCGACGGCCGGCATTCCACCGAGCAGCGCTTCATCAACCGCTCCCTCGTCGAGGCGGCCCGCACGCACGCCTGTGTCGTCCGCCTGAAGGGCGGCGACCCGATGATCTTCGGCCGCGCGCAGGAGGAGCTGGACGCGCTGCACGCCGCCGGCATCGAGGCCGAGGTCGTGCCCGGCGTCACCTCCGCCCTGGCGGCCAGCGCCTCCCTCGGCGTCTCGCTCACGCGCCGCGGCCTCGCCCGCCACGTCGCCTTCGTGACGCCGCGCATCGGCAAGGGCGAGGACTCGGGCGACTGGCTCGCGGTGGCCGTCGCCGCCGACACCGTGGCCCTCTACATGGCCTCGCGCCAGTCGCGCGAGGTGGCCGCCGCCCTCATCGCAGCCGGGCGCGATCCCGGCACCCCCATCCAGATGGTGGAGAACGCTTCCCTGCCGGGCGAGCGCGTCATCCCCACGAGTCTTGGCGAGATGCTCTCGAGCTCGCCGCCCGCCTTCGACGGACCGGCCGTGATGCTGGTCGGCGAAGTCTTTCGCGACGTCGCCTCGCGGGACCAGGGATCGCTCATGCGATTCGTGGCCGCCGAGCGATGTCTGGCGGGCTGAATACCGCTCGAGCACCGCGGGCCGCAAGTCCCGCACGACATCCGCCAACGAAGCGCGGCGCCCACGAGGCGCCCCGCAGCACTCGAAAGGAATCCCCATGGTTCGCCGCACGCTGTCCCGCCTCGCCCTCGCCGCCGCCGCGCTCGCCGCGCTCGCGGCCCACGCCGACCTCACGCTGCTCAACGTGTCCTACGACCCGACGCGCGAGCTCTACCAGGACTACAACAAGGCCTTCGCCGCCCAGTGGGAGGCGAAGAACAGGGAGAAGGTCCTCATCAAGCAGTCGCACGGCGGCTCGGGCAAGCAGGCCCGGTCCGTCATCGACGGCCTGGACGCCGACGTCGTGACGCTCGCGCTCGCCGGCGACATCGACGAGATCGCCGAGCGATCCAAGCTCCTGCCGGCGGACTGGCAGAAGCGCCTGCCGCACAACAGCAGCCCCTACACCTCGACGATCGTGTTCCTGGTGAGGAAGGGCAATCCCAAGGGCATCAGGGACTGGGACGACCTGGCGAAGCCCGGCGTCTCCGTGATCACGCCCAACCCGAAGACCTCGGGCGGGGCGCGCTGGAACTACCTGGCGGCCTGGGGCTACGCGCTGCGCAAGCCGGGCGGCTCCGAGGCCAAGGCGAAGGACTTCGTCGCCGCCCTCTACAGGAACGTCGCCGTGCTGGATTCGGGTGCCCGCGGGTCGACGACCACGTTCGTCGAGCGCGGCATCGGCGACGTCTTCATCTCCTGGGAGAACGAGGCCTACCTCGCCATCAAGGAACTCGGCCCGGGCAAGTTCGAGATCGTGGCGCCCTCGGTGTCGATCCTCGCCGAGCCGCCGATCACCCTCGTCGACAGGAACGCCGACAGGAAGGGCACGCGGAAGGTCGCCGAGGAGTACCTCAAGTTCTGGTACACGCCCGAGGCCCAGGAGATCGCCGCCCGCAACTACTACCGTCCCATCGACCCCAAGGTCGCCGCCAAGTACGAGAAGCAATTCGCCAAGGTGGCCCTCTTCGGGATCGACGAGGTGTTCGGCGGCTGGGCCAGGGCGCAGAAGGCGCACTTCGCCGACGGGGGCCTCTTCGACCAGATCTACCAGCCGGGAAGGCGCTGAGGGGTCCGATGTCCCTGCTGCGACGTTCCCACAGCGTGCTCCCGGGCTTCGGCCTGGCATTGGGCTTCACGCTCGCCTACCTGGGCCTGCTGGTGCTCATCCCGCTCTCGGCGGCGTTCGTGAAGACCTTCACGCTGTCGTGGGACGCCTTCGCCGCGCACGTCTCGAGCCCGCGCGTGGTCGCCTCGCTCCAGCTGTCCTTCGGCGCGGCGCTCGCGGCCGCCGCGGTCAACGCCGTGTTCGGGCTGCTGGTCGCGTGGGTGCTGGTGCGCCATCCCTTCCCGGGGCGCCGGATCGTCGACGCGCTGGTGGACCTGCCCTTCGCCCTGCCCACGGCCGTGGCGGGCATCGCGCTCACCGCCATCTACGCGGGCAACGGCTGGCTGGGCAAGCCGATCCTGGCGCTCACGGGCCTGAAGGTCGCCTTCACGCCGGTGGGCATCTTCGTCGCCCTCACCTTCATCGGCCTGCCCTTCGTCGTGCGCACGGTGCAGCCGGTGCTCGAGGAGATGGAGAAGGAGCTCGAGGAGGCCGCCCAGTCGCTCGGCGCCTCGCACGCGCAGACCTTCTGGCGCGTCATCCTGCCCACCGTGACGCCGGCGCTGCTCACCGGGTTCGCCCTCGCCTTCGCGCGCGCCGTGGGCGAGTACGGCTCGGTGATCTTCATCGCGGGGAACATGCCCCTGGTGTCCGAGATCGCCCCGCTCATCATCATCACCAAGCTCGAGCAGTACGACTACGCCGGCGCCACCAGCGTGGCCGTCGTGATGCTCGTCGCCTCCTTCGTGCTGCTGCTCGCGATCAACGTCCTGCAGTGGTGGTCGCGCCGCTACGCCGACGACCGGGACTAGCCGTGGCCACCCTCGCCTCCCACCCGCCCCTCGCCCGCGCACGCGCCGCCGGTCGCCGCGCCTCGTGGGTGCCCGTCCTCCTGATCGGCATCGCGCTCGCCTACCTCGCGCTCTTCCTCTTCGTGCCGCTCTTCGCCGTGTTCTTCGAGGCGCTCAGGAAGGGCTGGGGCGTCTATGTCGCGGCGATCAGCGAACCGGACGCCTGGTCGGCCATCCGCCTCACGCTCATCGCCACGGGCATCGCCGTCCCGCTCAACCTCGTGTTCGGCGTGGCGGCGGCCTGGTCGATCGCCAAGTTCGACTTCCAGGGCAAGAGCCTGCTCATCACGCTCATCGACCTGCCATTCTCCGTCTCGCCCGTGATCTCGGGCCTCATCTACGTGCTGATGTTCGGCCTGCAGGGCTGGTTCGGCCCCTGGCTCGCGGAGCACGACATCAAGATCATCTTCGCCGTGCCGGGCATCGTGCTCGCGACGGTCTTCGTCACCTTCCCCTTCGTCGCGCGCGAGCTGATCCCCCTCATGCAGGCCCAGGGTCGCGAGGAGGAGGAAGCCGCGGTGCTCCTGGGCGCCAACGCCTGGCAGCTGCTCTGGCGCGTGACGCTGCCCAACGTGAAATGGGGCCTGCTCTACGGCGTCATCCTCTGCAACGCGCGCGCCATGGGCGAGTTCGGCGCCGTGTCCGTGGTCTCCGGCCACGTGCGGGGCTACACCAACACGCTGCCGCTGCACATCGAGATCCTCTACAACGAGTACAACTTCGCCGCCGCCTTCGCGTGCGCCTCGCTGCTCGCGCTGCTCGCGCTGGTCACGCTGGCCGCCAAGTCGGTCGTCGAGCGCCAGCAATCCCGGGAGTCCCCGTCATGAGCATCCAGGTCCAGAACGTCTCCAAGCATTTCGGCACCTTCGAGGCGCTGCACGAGGTCTCGCTCGACATCGCGCCCGGCGAGCTCGTCGCGCTGCTGGGCCCCTCGGGCTCGGGCAAGACGACGCTCCTGCGCGTGATCGCGGGGCTGGAGGTGCCCGACGCGGGCCGCATCCTCTTCAACGGCGAAGACACCACCGACCGGCGCGTGCAGGAGCGGGAGGTCGGCTTCGTCTTCCAGCACTACGCCCTCTTCCGGCACATGACGATCTTCGAGAACGTCGCCTTCGGCCTGCGCGTGCGCCCGCGCGCGCAGCGCCCGTCCGAGCCCGAGCTCACGCGCCGCGTGCTGCGCCTGCTCAAGCTCGTGCAGCTCGACTGGCTGGCCGACCGCTACCCGCACCAGCTCTCCGGCGGCCAGCGCCAGCGCATCGCGCTCGCCCGCGCCCTGGCGATCGAGCCGAAGGTGCTGCTGCTGGACGAGCCCTTCGGCGCGCTCGACGCGAAGGTGCGCAAGGAGCTGCGCCGCTGGCTGCGCCGGCTGCACGACGAGATCCACCTCACCAGCGTCTTCGTGACGCACGACCAGGAGGAGGCGCTCGAGGTGGCCGACCGCGTGGTCGTGGTGAACAAGGGCCGCATCGAGCAGGTGGGCACGCCCGAGGAGGTGTACGACCATCCCGCCACGCCGTTCGTCTACGAGTTCCTGGGCAACGTGAACGTGATCGAGTCGGCCCACGGGCGCAGCTACGTCCGGCCCCACGAGATCGAGGTCACGGCCGAGGCGGGCACGGACACGCTCGCCGCGATCGTGGACCACGCGATCAAGATCGGCCCGGTGGTGCGGCTGGAGGTCTCGCGCCGCGACACCGGCGCCAACCTCGAGGTCGAGCTGCCGCGGGAGCGTTACGATAGCCTTTGCATCGCGGATGGCAGCACCGTATGGCTCAGGCCCCGGCGTTCGCGATGCTTCGCCACCGATCACATCCAGGAGAACGCCGCATGAGCACCCTTGCCGGAACCGCCGGATCCTCCCTTCCCGACGCGGGATCCCCGGGCGCAGCCGAAGTCGTCGAGACCGTCCTCGCCCGGGCGGGCGAGCGCGGCCGGGCGGAGGGCATCGGGTACGCGGGCCAGGTGACCGCGCACGAGGCCTGGCGCTTGCTGTCCGAAGGTGCCGCGGTGATCGTCGACGTGCGCACGCTCCCCGAATGGGAGTACGTCGGCCACGTTCCCGGCGCGACGCTCATCGAGTGGCGGCGCTACGGCGAGCAGCAGCCCAACGCCGACTTCCTCACGCAGTTGCAGGCGCGCTT
>JBGAOO010000164.1:0-9423 GCA_044221765.1 Usitatibacteraceae bacterium
GTAGAGCGCCGTGGCGAGGTAGAGTCCCAGCAGCTTGGCCACGACAACGAAGGCGACCATGGGCAGCACGAAGGCCGCGACGGCCCGGCACTGCTTTCCATCGAGGAATGTCTCCCCGCGCGACGCGGGGCTCAGCAAGGTCTGGATCACCGTGCCGGCGCTGGCCACGGCCACGAGCAGCCCCATATAGAAGGGGAACGTCCCCGGCTCCGGGCCGGACTTCACCCAGCCGACGCCGAACTCCGTGGCGCCGATCATGACGGCAAGGCCGAACGCGGCGGTGATCGAAGCGGTCGCAAGCTCCGCCCGGAAGCGCGTGACCATCGACCGACCGCCGCCCTGCGTCCGGAGACCGGCTACTTCACCACCCATCCCTCGCGCTCGAACACCGCCTTGTTCTTGGCGTCGTCGTCGGCGATGAAGGCCTTCAGCTCGGCGCCGGCCATGAACTTGCCTGTCTGCACCGTGCGCTCGACGTACTCCTTCCACTCCGGAGTCTCGCTGACCTTCTTCATCATGTCGGTGTAAAAGGCCACGGCATCGGCAGGCACCTTGGCCGGCAGCCACACGGTGCGCGGCATCTGGAAGCGGTCGATGGCGACGCCCGCGTCCTTGCAGGTCGGAATGTCGCCCCAGCCCATGTCGCCCGAAACCTTCGGTCCGGCGGGCAGCCGGGTCGCGCTGAACACGCAGAGCGGCTTCACCTGTCCGGCCTTCCACTGGCCGATGTTCTCGTTCGGATTGTTGGTGTTGCTGTCGATGTGCTTGCCGGCAAGCTGCGTCGCCGCAGCACCACCGCCCTGGAACGGCACGTAGATGAACTTCACGCCGGCGGATGCCTCGAGCATGCTGGTCAGGGTCTGGTCCGTGTCCTTGGACTGGCTGCCGCCCATCTTGAACGTCTCGGGCTTGGCCTTCACCGCGGCAAGGTAGTCCTTGGCGGTCTTGAACTCGGACTCGCCGTTGACCCAGAGCAGGAACTCGTCGAGCGCCACGCGAGGGCGGCCACCGGCGTCAGGTCGGCCGGCGTGAAGGCGAGCTTCGCGACATAGGGAAGCAGATAGGCGTTGTTGGTGCCGAAGATCACCTTGTTCGGGTCGCCGGGCACGGTCTTGGCGTAGATGTAGCCTTCGGCGCCGCTGCCGCCGCCCTTGTTGGTGACGATGATCGGCTGGTCGGTCAGCTTATGCTTGGCGATGATCGCCTGCACCACGCGGGCGAAATTGTCGGTGCCGCCGCCCGGGCCCGAGGTGACCACGAATTCGATCGGCTTGTTCGGCTGCCAGGCCGCCTGGGCGGCGAGGGGCAGCACCGCGACCGTCGCGGCGAACGCAAAGGCAGTGGCAAGGGGGGTGAGCTTGGTCATGCGTTTCATCCCTATGGCTTCGTTGGCCGGTGACTTGTCGATTGGCGACCGTTGAACCGGCCGTCCGGCAGAGCAGGGCGTTTACCCCAGCATCTCGCTTGGCGACTATTGCATGTGCTGCATACAGTATGCAACATGCAGATCACGATGCCTTGGGCCGCGAGGAGCCGTCGGTGAATTTCCACAGCCTCTATGCCGGGATCGACCGGCCCGTCGCGACCTGCGTCGTCGGCAGTGGCGGCTTCGGGCAGAGCTTTCTGGCGCAGGTCCAGCGCATGAAGCTGCTGACCGCACGCATCGCGGTGGATCGCGACGGCGATGCGCCGCAACGCGCTGCTGCAGGCCGGCGTTGCGCGCGACGGCATCTGCATCTGCAGCACGGCCGCCGAGGCGCGGGAGGCATGGAACAATGGTCACCACGTCGCGGCCGCATCGGTCGATACGGTGATGGACCTTCCCTTCGAGGTGCTGGTCAGGGCCACGGGGCATCCCGAATCCGCCGCGCGCCACGCCCTGACGGCGGTCGAGGCTGGACGCCATGTGGCCCTGGTGTCGAAGGAGGCCGACAGCGTGGTCAGCTCCCGGCCCTCGCGGATTGCCCGCGAGCACGGAGCGATCGTCACGCCCGTCGACGAGGCCAACCGAGCCTGCTGATCGCGCAGATCCGCCTGGGCCGAGGTGCTGGGCCTGGAGGTGATCGGCGGTGGAGATCGAGCAGGAAATTACGATTTCGTGTTCGACCGCGGGTCGGGCGAGGTCGATCAACGATTTCGTGCGCCGCCTGCCGGCGCTCGATACCTTCTGGTCACCGACCGGCAGCGATCTGCAGGCTGCTGCCCGGGGGCGGGCCGAGGTGCTCGGCCAGGTCTATGCGCTGCGCACCGTGCCCGATCTGCGAGCTGACGCTGGTGGCCAACGCGACCAGCTTGCCGCGGACCGATGCCGACCTCCATGCGCCCGTCGCCCGGATTCCGGAGGTCGCCGAGCGTTCGGGGAAGGTCGCGACGGGGGCGTGTTCCTGGACCAGGACGCCTGGACGTCTTCCACCACTTGCGCGCGCCCGACGAGGCGAGCTTCGCCGGCGGGTGTTCATCACCGTGCGCTGCCACGACCGGGGACGAGTTGGACGCTGCTGGCGGAGAAGGCCACATGTCGTCAGCCGCAGCGGCGAGGTCGCCATGCTGTACCTGCCGCGCCACCTCCTGGGCCTGGAGGCGGCGACGACGATCTCGGCCGCGGCTCGGCCGGCGCCGGCTACGGCGAGGACTACCGGCCGCGCACGGATCTCGTCGCCTGGGCCGAGCGCGACCTGCCGGCCGGCACGCTGCTGACAGCCGAGAAGCGGGCATCACCACAAGATCGAGCATGTCGCCGGCCGCATGGTGCCGGCCGCCTGGGCGACGACACGCCGATCGCACGCCTGGCCGCCAACCATCGCCTGCAACGCCCGGTCGCGGCCGGTTCGCCGATCCGCTGCGCCGATGTCGCCGTCGATCCCAAGTCCGTGCTGCTGCGGCTGCGCCAGCGGCAGGACGCCATGTTCAGGAGCAGTAGCCATGGTCGCGAAATCCAAGACCCTTCGCGCCGCCGCGCCCGCGAGCCTGCTCGCCGACGTGGTGCGCATTCCACGCCGGACGCTGCACGACGAGGTGCTGAACCAGGTCCGCGACATGATCATCGAGGAGCCGCCTGCCTCCCGGGCGCGCATCAACGAGGTACAGATCGGGGCGCTGCTGGGCGTATCGCGTACCTGCGGGAGGCGATCAAGAGCCTGGCGAGCGAGGGCCTGGTCGAGAACGTGCCGTCAAGGCGCCAAATGTGCAGCGCTTCAGCGAGCAGGATCTGCGCCAGATCCTGGACGTGCTGAAGGCGATCGAGCAGCTCGGCGGCCGGCTCGCCTGCACCAACGCCCACGACGACGCCATCGCGCGGCTCGTCGACATTCACGAGCGCATGATGGAGCTCTACCGCAAGCGCCAGCGCCTGGAATACTTCAAGCTCAACCAGTCGATCCACAGCGGCATCGTCCAGGCCTCCGGCAATCCCGTCCTGGCCGAGATGCACGAGATGCTGCAGGCCCGCATCAAGCGCATGCGCTACATCGGCAACGAGGGCGCGCCGAAATGGGCCGGCGCCGTGGCCGAGCACGAGGAGATGATCGAAGCGAGCGCCCGAAGGCGGCGAGTTCCTCGAGGCTGCGGTGCAGGCTGGCGGCGTCGATCATCATCGTTCTCCGACAAGGGTCAGGCAGGGGGCGGGGCGAAGCCCGGCTCGCCCGCGAAGTGACAGCGCACGAGCCGCTCGCCGATCGCGCGCAGCTCGGGCGCCTCGTGCTCGCAGCGCGCCTGCCGCCAGGGGCAGCGCGTGTGGAACCGGCAGCCCGGCGGCGGGTCGACGGGACTGGGCACGTCGCCGGTGAGCAGGATGCGGCTCCTGCGCGAGGCGCCGTCGGGGTCCGCGACGGGCGCGGCCGAGAAGAGCGCCTTCGAGTACGGGTGCAGCAGCTCGCGGCGCATGTCGCGGGTGTCGGCGAGCTCGACGACCTGGCCCAGGTACATCACCGCGATGCGCGCCGAGACGTGCTCCACGAGCGCGAGGTTGTGCGAGATGAAGAGGTAGGCGATGCCGAGCCTCGCCTGCAGGCGCTTCAGCAGGTTGATCACCTGCGCCTGGATGGACACGTCGAGCGCCGACACCGGCTCGTCGCAGATGATGACGGCGGGGTTCACCGCGAGCGCCCGGGCGATCGCCACGCGCTGGCGCTGCCCGCCGGAGAGCTCGTGGGGGTGGCGGTCCGCGAAGCCCGCCTCCAGGCCCACGGTCTCCAGCAGCTCGAGCACCCGCTGCCGGCGCGCGGCGCGGCCCAGCGGCTCGTGCAGCCGGATCGGGTCGCCGACGATCGAGCCGATCGACCAGCGCGGGTTGAGGCTCGCGTAGGGATCCTGGAAGACGATCTGCATCTGGCGGCGCAGGCCGCGCAGCTCGCGCGCGCCCAGGTGCGTGATGTCGCGGCCCTGCAGGCGGATGCGGCCGGCCGTGGGCTCCTCCAGCCGCATGAGGCACTTGGCGAGCGTCGACTTGCCGCACCCCGACTCGCCCACGATCGCGAGCGTCTCGCCGCGCCTCAACGAGAAGGAGACGCCATCGAGCGCGTGCACGTGGCGCGCCGGCCCGAGGAAGCGGTGCTTCACCGGGAAGTGCTTCACGAGCCCGACGGCCTCGAGCACGATGTCGGCTGCCGCCGCGCTCATGCCGCCTCCTCCTGCGCGACGAAGCAGGCCACCGGGCGCCCGGGCGCGACCTCCACGAGCGGCGGCGCCGATTCGCGGCATTTCGCGACGGCGCGCGCGCAGCGCGGGGAGAAGGCGCAGCCCCGGGGCATGTCGAAGGGCGAGGGCACGGCGCCGGGGATCTCGCGCAGCATCGCGCCCTCGGCCTGCTCCCACTTCGCCGCCTCGAGCAGCCCGCGCGTGTAGGGGTGGCGCGGATCCTTGAAGATCTGCGCCGTCGTCCCCTCCTCCACCTTGCGGCCGGCGTACATCACGATCACCCGGTGCGCCGTTTCCGCGACGACGCCCAGGTCGTGCGTGATGAGCAGCACGGCCATGCCGAGCCGGTCCTTGAGCGACTGGATGAGATCGAGCACCTGCGCCTGCACCGTGACGTCCAGGGCGGTGGTGGGCTCATCGGCGATGAGCAGCTTGGGCTTGCAGGCGAGGGCCATCGCGATCATCACGCGCTGGCGCATGCCGCCGGAGAGGTTGTGCGGGTACTGGCGCGCGCGCTCCTCGGGCGCGGGCACGCCCACCAGGCGCAGCAGCGCCACCACCTCCTTCGCGATCGCGCCCCGGTCGAGGCCCGCGTGCAGCGCGAGCACCTCGCCCACCTGCCGCTCGATCGTGTACACCGGGTTGAGCGCCATCATCGGGTCCTGGAAGATCATCGCGATCCGCCCGCCCCGGATGCGGCGCAGGTCGTCTTCGCCGAGCTCGAGCAGGTCGCGCCCCTCGAACAGGATGCGCCCGCCGGCGATGCGCCCGGGCGGGTCGGGGATGAGGCGCAGCATCGCGAGCGCGGCGGTGCTCTTGCCCGAGCCCGACTCGCCCACGATCGCGACCGTCTCGCCCTCGCCGATCGCGAAGGAGAGCGCCTCGACCGCGTTCACGACGCCGCGCGTGGTGCGGAAGCGCACGGCGAGCTCCTCGACGCGCAGGACGTCGCTCATCGCTGCTTGAGCCGGGGGTTGAGGGCGTCGTTCAGGCCCTCGCCCACGAGGTTGATCGCGAGAACCGTGAGCATGATCATCACGCCGGGGATCGCGGCCATCCACCACGCGGAGCGCAGCACGGAGCGCGCCACGCCGATCATGTAGCCCCAGGAGACCTGGTTGGGGTCGCCCAGCCCCAGGAAGGAGAGCCCCGACTCGGTGAGGATCGCCGTCGCCACCATGAGCGAGGACACCACGATCACCGGCGGCAGCGCGTTGGGCAGGATCTGCAGCAGGATGATCTCGCGGTCGGGCATGCCGATCGCGCGGCAGCCCTGCACGTAGTCCCGGTCGCGGTGCGCCATGAACTCCGCGCGCGTGAGGCGCGCGACCGACGGCCAGGACACGACCGCGATGGCGATCGTGATGTTCGTGATGGTCGGCGTGAAGATCGCCACGAGCACCACGGCCAGCACGAACGAGGGGATGGTGAGGAAGAACTCGGTGGTGCGCATGATGAGGTCGTCGATGCGCCCCCCGTGGTAGCCGGCCATGGCGCCCAGCGCGAGGCCCACCGCCGTCGCCGCGAGGCTCGCCATCACCCCGATGAGCAGCGACACGCGCCCGCCGTGGATGAGGCCGGCGAGCATGTCGCGCCCGGCCACGTCCGTGCCCAGCAGGTGCTCGCCCCCGGGCGGCACCGACGGCCGGCCCACCATGTCGAAGGGATCGACCGTGTACAGGAGCGGCCCGGCCAGCGCGAGCAGCACCACGAGCGCGAGGACCACGGCCCCGCCCACCGCCGCGCGGTTGTTGCTGAAGCGACGCCAGAAGGCCGCGAGCACGTTCACTTGTGCGTGATCCTCGGGTCGAGCAGGCCGTAGAGCAGGTCGACCAGCAGGTTCGCGAGCACCACCACGACCGAGGAGACGAAGAGGATGCCCAGGAGCAGGTTCAGGTCGCGCTGCCCGAGCGCGTCGAACACGAGCCGCCCCAGGCCCGGCCAGCCGAACACCGTCTCGATGAGCACCGAGCCGCCCAGGATGTGGCCCACCTGCATGCCCGCGAGCGTGACCACCGGCAGCAGCGCGTTGCGCAGCGCGTGCGTCCAGGCGATGGAGCGCTCCGACAGGCCCTTGGCGCGCGCGGTGGTGATGAAGTCCAGGCCGTACACCTCCAGCATCGAGGCGCGCATGAGCCGCGCGTAGATGGCCACGTAGAAGAGCCCGAGCGTCGAGGCGGGCAGCACCAGGTGCTTCGCGACGTCGATCGCGTACTGCGCCGCCGTCTGCGTGACGCCGATCTGCGCCATGCCCCCGGAGGGCAGCAGGTCCAGCCGGATCGAGAAGAGCACGATGAGCATGAGGCCCAGCCAGAAGGCGGGCGTCGCGTAGACGAGCAGCGCCGAGACGGAGATGAGGTTGTCGACCCAGCCGCCCTGCCGGCGCGCGGCCGCCACGCCCAGGGCGACGCCCGCCCCGACGGCGATGGCGAACGAGGTGGCCATGAGCAGGAGCGTGGCGGGCAGGCGCTCGGCGATCAGCTCGATCACCGGCTGCTGCTGCAGGAGCGACACGCCCAGGTCCAGGCGCACGAGCCGGCCCATGTACGCGAGGAACTGCTCGAGCACCGGCAGGTCGAGCCCGAACTCGCGGCGCAGCTGCTCGGTGAACTCGAGCGTCGCGTGGCCCATCTGCCCGGCGAGGATGTCCGCCGCGTCGCCCGGCGCCAGCTTGGCGAGGACGAAGTTCATCGCCGCGATGGCGAGCACGACGGGCACGAGCTGCGCGAGCCGCCGCAGCACGAAGACGACGGTGCCCCGCCTCACGGGAGGAGCCGCGGTGGCGCGCGCATGGCCGGCCGGGGCCTAGCGGGCCGCGGTCAGTCGACCCACACGGAATCCCAGCCGGTGTACATCGAGATGCCGTTGGTGACGAGCCCGTGCACGCGCTTGTTCCACACGTGGGTGTAGCTCATCTCCATGAGGAAGATGACCGGCAGGTCGCTGCGCAGGATCGCCTGGATCTCGGCCCACACCTTGGCCCGCGCCGGCCCGTCCTCGAGCTGCGCCGCCTTCGCGAAGAGCGCGTCGAGCTTCTCGTTGGCGTAGTCCATCGAGTTGCTGAAGGTGGCCCCGCGCTTGATGTTCGTCGAGATGAAGGCGCGCTGCACGCCGATGGTCGGGTCGCTGTAGTTGTGCGTGAAGTTGCTGGTGAAGTCGTAGTTCCAGTCCGTGTAGATGCGCCTGAGCCAGCCGCCCATGTCCAGGCTCTGGGTCTCCACGGCGATGCCGACCTTGCGCAGTTCCTGCTTGAGGAACTCGGCCTGGCGCACCCACTCCTCGCCGTAGGGCAGGAAGTTCTGCACGAGCTTGAAGCGCACGCCGTCCGCGCCGCGCTTGTAGCCGGCGGCATCGAGCAGCTTGTTGGCCTTGTCGACGTTGTACTCGAGCGGCTTGAGGGCCTTGTCGAAGTGGTTCGGGTTGCCGCTCACGATCGGGCCGCTCGCGGGCTTGCCCTGGCCGTACCAGATCACGTCGACCAGGCGCTTCCTGTCGATCGCGAGGCTCATCGCCTGGCGCACCGCCGCGTTGCTCAGGGGCTTGGCGCGGGTGTTCACCTCGAGCCACATGATCGGGCCCAGCCCCTCGCTGCCTTCCTGCGAGGCCTGCAGCGTGGCGAGCTTGCCCAGGCGCTGGATCTCGGCCGGGGGCAGCGCGCTCATGGGCGCGAGGTCCACCTCGCCCTTCTCCATCGCGATGGCGCGCGCGGCGCCGTCGGGAATCACGCGCAGGACGACCTGGTCCAGGTAGGGCTTGCCCGGCTTCCAGTAGCCGGGATGGCGCTCGAGGATGACGTGGCTGCCCTTCTTCCATTCCTTCAGCCTGAACGGCCCGGTGCCGACGGGCGCCTGCATGATCTTCGCCGTGCGGATCTTGCCCTCCTTCACCTCGTCGTCCGAGAAGCCGTGGCGCGGCATGATCGGGCATTCGCCGGGCTGGAAGGCGCGCAGGAAGTAGGGCACCACGGTCTTCAGCCTGAACACGACCGTGAGCGGGTCCGGCGTCTCGATGGCCGACACCTCGCCGAAATACGTCTTGCCGCGCGAATGGTAGGGCGTCACCACCTTCTCGATGCTGAACTTCACGTCCTCGGCGGTGAAGGGCTTGCCGTCGTGCCAGGTGACGCCCTTCCTCAGCTTGAACGTGTAGGTGAGCCGGTCCTTGGACACCGTCCAGGACTCGGCCAGGCCCGGCAGGGGCTTCAGGCCCGCGCCCTCGTACTCGAGCAGGCTCTCGTAGATCTTGGAGGCCACGAGGTAGACGGGCACCGCCGTCGTCGAGATCGTCGACATCGCCGTCGGCTCGGGCTGGAACGTGTAGGTGAGCGTGCCGCCCTTCTTCTGGGCGTCGGCGGGAAGGGTGGCACCAAGGGCGAGCACGGCGAGGGCCGTGGCTCGGATCGCGATCCGGGAAATCATGGGGGGGCTCCGGCGAAAGTGTCTGGCGGGACGAGGCGGGTCGGCGATTGTGGCGGCGCGCGGACGCAACCGCGGCGCGCACCGCTTCCGGAGCGACTGTGCCGCGATTGTCCTCGCGCGGTCAAGCGCGGCGCGGCCCATCGTGGGCGGCGGCGCCCGCGGCCCCTACCGTCGCGAAGGGCGCCGGCCCGTGCGCTCGGCCTGCACCAGGCCCTGGCGCTCGGCGTGGAAGTGCACCTCGCAGTCGGCGCGCGCGCCGCACATCACGTTTCGCGCGAGCTGGCCGGCGAGCGCCATGTCGATCGGCGGCGCGTGCAGCGGGATCGCCACGCCGACGCCGTCGAGCCTGTGCGGGGCCTCGCGGATGTCG
>JBGAOO010000165.1:0-7582 GCA_044221765.1 Usitatibacteraceae bacterium
GATCATCGGGCTGGTCATCGTCGCGGGCTGGTACCTCACGGGCCACCTGGGCTTCGCGGAGAACCCCGAGACGCTGGAGAACACGTATTTCGGCACGAACAGCCGCACGCTCGAATCGCTCAGCTTCACGGCGCCGGTCGCCTACTCGCTCGAACTGCTCATGCTCTGGAGCGACAAGTCGCTCAAGGTGACCTTCGGCGTGGCCGCCTGCCTGGGCATCGTGGCCGGGTCGGCGGCATACGCGCTCGCGACGCGCCGCTTCCGCTGGGAGGGCTTCGTGTCGGCCGAGGACACCGCCTCCCACATCGCCGGTGGCATGCTCATGGGCTTCGGCGGCGTCACGGCGATGGGTTGCACGATCGGGCAGGGGTTGACGGGATTTTCCACGCTGGCGGCCGGATCGCTGCTCACGTTCGCGGCCATCGTCGCCGGTGCCGCGGTGACGATGAAGGTCCAGTACTGGCGGATGATGCGCGAGGCGTGATGCGGTTTGACCCCGGCGCGCCCGGAACGCTATAATTTCGTCCTTTGTCCGGGGCGTTAGCTCAGTTGGTAGAGCAGCGGACTTTTAATCCGTTGGTCGGCGGTTCGAATCCGCCACGCCCTACCACCAGTCCTGGCGGCAGGGCAGGCAAGTTGGAGGCAATTGCGGGTCGTTAGCTCAGTTGGTAGAGCAGCGGACTCTTAATCCGTTGGTCGAAGGTTCGAATCCTTCACGGCCCACCAGCACATCCCCGAAGGCCCGGGGAGAACCCCCGGGCCTTTGCGCTTGCCGCGTCTTCCGTGGCCCGCGGCTTTTTTTTGCGGTGGGTCAAATCCGGCGGCGGACGCGGGGCTAGCCTCGTAGCCACCATGGACATCCCTCCCGTTTCCCGCCGCGCGCGCCGCGCGCAGCCCCCCCTTCTGTTCCTCCTGCTCGCCTGCGTGGCCGTGGCCGCCGTGGCCGCCGGGCCGAAGAAGCCGGCCTTCGTCCCGGGCAGCGTCGACGACCCCAAGGGCGCCGGCGCCGTTTCGAGCGGGACGGTCCTCCCGGCCATTCCCCCGACGACGGGCAACCGGGCCAACCCCGTGCCCTCCTGGGGGAAGCCGCTGCCCTATCCCATCGTGATCGCCGACCGGCGCAACAATCGCCTGATCGAGATCGCGCCCGACAAGCGGATCGTCTGGGAATTCCCGACGCCGAACCTCACCGTGTACGCCGGCAACGAGGACGTCAACTTCTCCGAGGACGGCAGCAGGCTCGCGGTGAGCGAGGAAGACAACTACGACGTCCACATCGTCGACTACGCGAAGCGCGAGATCACCTGGACCTACGGCGTGCCCGAGAAGGCCGGCAAGGCCAAGGGCTACCTCAACTACCCGGACGACGCGCACCTGCTGCCCGACGGCAAGTTCCTCACCGCCGACATCCGCAATTGCCGGGTCGTGATCATCGACCCGGCCACGCAGGAAATCACCACGCAGTGGGGCGAGCCGGGGCGGTGCAAGCACGACCCGCCGCGCTCGCTCGCCTGGCCCAATGGCGCGACACCGCTGCCCGGCGGCGACATCCTCGTGACGGAGATCCAGGGCGCCTGGATCTCGCGCATCACGCGCGAGGGCAAGGTTCTCTGGAGCGTGCAGGCGCCGGGCATCCGCTATCCGTCGGATGCGTTTCCGACCGCCGACGGCAAGCACGTGATCGTGGCGGATTTCTGGAAGCCCGGCCGCGTGGTGATCTTCGACCCGGCCACGAAGAAGGTGACCTGGCGGTACGAGGCGAAAGAAGGCGAGGGCATGCTCGACCACCCCTCCCTGGCCCGGGAGTTGCCCGGCACGGGCGACGTGCTCATCTGCGACGACCTGCGCCATCGCGTCATGGTCGTCGATCGCGCCACCAAGAAGATCGTCTGGCAGTACGGCGAGACGGACAAGCCCGGCCACGGCCCCGGCCAGCTCTTCTACCCGGACGGCTTCGATCTCGACGTGTTCCGGGACTGGCGGCCGGCCGCCAAGGCGCCCTAGCCCGACGCGCTACCGGCGGCACTCGCGCGGTGGGACAATGGCCTCCTGCCACCCGGCCGGAGGCCTGCCATGAAGCGCTTCGCCATCCTCGTCGCCCTGTCGCTCTCCGGTTGCGCGCTGTTCCCGCTGAGCACCCTCAAGCCGGGCCTTTCCACCGAGGCGGATGTCCGTGCCGCCCTGGGCAAGCCCGGCCATGAATGGCAGGAGCCCGGGGGCCTGCGTGGCCTCGCCTTTCCGACCGGCCCCCTGGGTACCCAGACCTACGTGGCCCGGATCGACCCCCGCGGCACCCTCACGGAAATCGAGCAAGTGCTCGACGACGCCCATATCCGGCGCATCAAGACGGGCCAGAGCACCGGCGACGATGTCCTGCGCCTCATCGGGCCGCCCTCGCG
The DNA here is from genome assembly GCA_044221765.1 of Usitatibacteraceae bacterium. Classification (GTDB taxonomy): domain Bacteria; phylum Pseudomonadota; class Gammaproteobacteria; order Burkholderiales; family Usitatibacteraceae; genus FEB-7. The sequence continues at coordinate 2,400 of JBGAOO010000165.1, forward strand.
GCGCGTGGCCTTTCCCAACAAGGGGCAGACCGCCTGGGACTACCGGATCCAGGATTCCTGGGGGTACCTGGCCAATTTCTCGGTGATGTTCGACGAGCGGGGCATTGCCGCCGGGACGGTCACCGTCCGAATCGAGAACCGGAACGACCGCTAGGGACCGGGCGGCCGGGTCACGCAGAAGGCGCCCAGGGGCGTATCCGCCACGCCCAGGGCCTGGGCGATGCCCGCCAAGGCCAGCACCACGATCGCCAGCCCCACGACCCGCCTGGCCACCGGGCCGGGAAACCACGCCTGGCCGCGATCCAGGAGCCAGCCCGAACCCGCCAGCGCCGGCAGCGTGCCCGCACCGAACGCGGCCATGACGAGGGCGCCGCCCAGGGGGCCGCCGCTCACGAGGGCCAGCGGCAGGGCGGAATAGACCAGCGCGCAGGGCGCCCACCCCCAGAGCAGCCCCAGGCCCAGGCGACGCGCGGGCGATTCGGCGTTGCCCAGGCGTCGGAACAGGCCCAGGGCCTGACGCCAGAAAGGCGCGAGCAGGGTCCCCTCCGAGACTCGCAGGAAGGGCACCCCGGCGATGCGCAGCCCCGTTGCCACGAGCACGAGGGCGCCCAGCGAGAAGAGGACCGCGTGGAACTGGGCCGAGCCCATCAGCATGGCGGGCGTGGCGCCGACGGCGCCCGCGATCGCACCAGCGGTCGCATAGGAGGCGATGCGGCCCGCATGCATGGGGAGGGCGGTGCGCGCGAGCGTCGCGGCCGGCGAGCCGGGCGGCGCCACGGGCGTGGCCGGGGCGGCGACGAAGCCGCCGCACAAGGCGGCGCAATGCCCGGTGCCGTAGAGCGCCAGCAATGCCGCGCTGAGGGCAAGGGGGCCGGTCATGCGTGGATGCCTCGCCCTGGCGGGCCCGTGACTAGATGATCTTGGAGTACGCCACGCGTGCCTTGTCGGCCCGCAGGTAGCGGTCGAACAGGGCGCCGATGGCCCGCACGAAGAACCGGCCTTTCGGCGTGACGGCGATCCAGCCCGGCTCGCGTTCGACCAGGCCCAGCTCCTCGAACTCGGCCAGCTCGGCGACCTCGGTGGCGAAGTACGTGTTGAAGTCGATCATGTGCGCGGCCTCGATCGCCTCCGTGGAGACGCAGAACTGGCACATGAGCGAGACGATGATCGAGCGTCGCAGCAGGTCGTCGGCGGTGAGCTCGTACCCGCGCACGACGGGCAGGCGGCCGGCGTCCAGCGAATCGTAGTAGGCGGGCAGGTCGCGCGCGTTCTGGCTGTACGTCGGGCCCACCTTGCCGATGGCGGAGACGCCGAAGGAGAGCATGTCGCCGTCCGGGCCCACGGTATAGCCCTGGAAGTTGCGCGTGAGGGTCCCGCAGCGCTGGGCGCGGGCGAGTTCGTCGTCGGGCAGGGCGAAGTGGTCCATGCCGATGTAGACGTAGCCCGCCTTGTTGAACAGGTCGATGGCGCGGGCCATGATCGCGAGCTTCTCGGCGGCGCTCGGGAGGTCCACGTCGAGGATGCGGCGCTGCGGCTTGAACCGGCCGGGCAGGTGCGCGTAGCTGTAGAGCGCGATGCGGTCGGGGCGAAGCTCGAGCACGCGTTCCACCGTGTCGGCGAAGCTCGAGACGCTCTGCTTGGGCAGCCCGTAGATGAGGTCGACGTTGAGCGACTTGAAGCCGCTCCGGCGCGAGGCCGCGATCACGTCCCGCGTCATCTCGTAGGGCTGGATTCGGTTCACCGCGCGCTGCACGGCCGGGTCGAAATCCTGCACGCCGAAGCTCGCGCGGTTGAAGCCGAGCTCGGCGAGCAGGCCGATGGTCTCCGGCGAGCAGGAGCGCGGGTCGATCTCGATGGCGTACTCGCCGTCGGGCTCGAACTGGAAATTGGTGCGCAGCATGTCCCAGACGACGCGCATCTCGTGGTCGGAGAGGAACGTCGGCGTGCCCCCGCCCCAGTGCATCTGGCGCACGCGGCGGTCCTCGCCGGCGAGCGCGGCCTGCATCCCGACCTCCAGGCCGAGGTAGTGCAGGTAGCGGGCGGCGCGAGACTTGTCGCGCGTGACGACCTTGTTGCATCCGCAGTAGAAGCAGATCGTGTTGCAGAAGGGCAGGTGGACGTACAGCGAGAGCGGCTGCCGGACGGCGCCGATGGCCCGGGCGCGCATCGCCTGGGCGAAGGACTGCGCGTCGTACGCCTCGTTGAAGCGGTCCGCCGTCGGATAGCTGGTGTAGCGGGGGCCGAACTTGTCGAAGCGCTGGACCAGATCGAGGTCGATCATGGCCGGGAGCGACTCGGGGCGCGGGGCCGCGGATGTAACGGGTGTGGTGGCGACTGAGAGCATGGATCGCATCTTCCGTCAACCGGATGGAGGGGCATTGACGTGGATCAAGGGTCGCCGGCCGCCCCTCTGCCGTCTACAATATCGCCCATGACAGCCCCTGCCCTCGCCACCCTCGCGCAACTTCGCACCGCATGTTCGCATTGCAACCTGCGCGAGCTCTGCCTGCCCGTGGGTCTCAACGCGGACGAACTCCAGACCCTCGACAACCTCGTCTCCACGCGGCGCAAGATCCGGCGCGGCGACAGCCTCTTCTTCGGCGGCGAGCCGTTCTCGGCGCTCTACGCCGTGCGCTACGGCTTCTTCAAGAGCACGCTCACGAGCGGCGACGGCCGCGAGCAGGTCACGGGGTTCTACATGGCGGGCGAGCTGCTCGGCATGGACGGCATCGGCGGCGACCGCCATACCTGCACGCTCACCGCCCTGGAGGACAGCGAGGTGTGCGTGATGCCCTTCGCTCGCGTGGAGGAGCTCTCGCGCGAGTTCGAGCCGCTGCAGCGCCATTTCCACAAGGTGCTCTCGCGGGAGATCGTGCGCGACCAGGGCGTGATGATGCTGCTGGGCTCGATGCGGGCCGAGGAAAGGCTCGCCGCCTTCCTGGTGAACCTCTCGCAGCGCCTCACGGCCCGCGGCTTCTCCGCCTCGGAGTTCGTCCTGCGCATGACGCGCGACGAGATCGGCAGCTACCTGGGCATGAAGCTCGAGACGGTGAGCCGGCTGTTCTCGCGCTTCCAGGAGGACGGCATGATCGAGGTGCACCAGAAGCACGTGCGCATCATCGACATCGGCGGCCTCAAGCGGGTGATGGCGCAGGCGCAAAGCGCCACCTGAGGGGCGCTTTCCAGGGCGAAAATCCCGTTGATCCCGGTCAACCGGGGCCCGGGGTGCGGGGGTAGCATGAAATGGCGCATTCCCGCGCTTCCCACTCGAAGGAGGACTGCCATGTTCCGACGCATCCTCTGTGCAACCGATGGTTCCAAGCGCTCGGCGCATGCGGTGAAGACCGCGGCATCGATGGCCCACGACTCGAACGCTCTCCTCACCCTCGTGCATGTCACGCCGGACTATCGGACGCCCTATTACCCCGATGGCGTGATGATCGACTGGCCGTCGGAGAAGGACTACAAGCGGGACTGCAACGCCGCGGCCGAGAAGGTCTTCCAGAAGGATGGCGCGATCGCCCTCAAGGAAGGCGTCGAGGTCGACACCGTGCACGCCTTCGGCGACTCGCCGGCGGAGCAGATCCTCGCTGCCGCGAAGCGGACGAAGTCGGACCTGATCGTCATGGCTTCCCACGGACGCAAGGGCTTCGAGGCCCTGCTGCTGGGCAGCGAGACGCAGAAGGTGCTCGCCCGCACGCAAGTGCCGGTGCTCGTGGTGAGATGATGGGCGCTTCCGCCGGGTCCCCCCGCGACGGTGCCGGCGCCCTGGGCGCCGCGCAGCGCGAGGCCATCGGCCGCAAGCTGGCGGCGATCCGGCGTCGGGCCGAGACCGTCCTCGAGAAGGCCGAAAGCGAGCTTCGCGGCGAGGACTCCGAACAGATGCGCGACCTCGGCGCGACCGGCGACGGCGGCATCGCGGAGGCCGAGTTCGAGCGCGACGTGGCCGGCGCGGGTCAGGCGAGGGCGATGCTCGCCGCGGTCGAATCCGCGCAGGCGCGCCTGGCGGCCGGTGACTATGGCCAGTGCGAGGACTGTGGCGCGGACATCGGCTTCGCGCGCCTGGAGGCGCAACCCACGGCCACGCGCTGCGTCCACTGCCAGGAGAAGGCGGAGACCGCGCCCCTGTCGCGCCGGCCTCGATGATGCACGGGGTGCCCGCCTGAACACGCGACGCACTTCGTTCCGCTTCCGGGCCGCGGACACGGGCGCCACGCCCGCGTCGGTGGGCATCTCGAAGTCCATCCATCCCCTCCACCCGCTTTTCTCGCCCTCGTCCCTCGCGCTCGTGGGCGCGAGCGCGAAGGCAGGCTCGCTCGGGCACGCCGTGTACGCGAACCTGCGCGATGGCGGGTATCGCGGCAAGCTCTTCCCCGTCAATCCGCGCTACCAGGACATTGAAGGCGTCGCCTGCCTGCGCTCGCTCGAGGACCTGCCCGGCCCCGTCGACCTCGCCGTCATCACCGCGCCGGCCGCCGCGGTGCCCGAGATCGTTTCGCAGGCCGGGCGCGTGGGAATCCCCTCGGTGATCGTGATGTCGGCAGGGTTCGGGGAAACCGGCCCGGAAGGCGCGGCGTTGCAGGAGAGGGCGGTCGCGGCCGCGCGGGAGGGAGACGTGCGCATCCTCGGGCCGAATTGCGTGGGCGTCATGCGCCCGTCCATCGGCCTCAACGCCTCCTTCTCGGGGTCCGCCTGCAAGGCGGGGAACATCGCGCTCGTCTCGCAGTCCGGCGCGATCTGCACGGCGCTCGTCGACTGGGCGGCCAGCACGCGGGTCGGGCTGTCGAGCGTCGTCTCGCTCGGCTCGGCCGCCGACGTCGATTTCGGTGACGTGCTCGACTACCTGCTCTTCGACCCGAAGACGGAGGCGGTACTCCTCTACGTCGAGGGCGTTCACCAGGGCCGCGCCTTCATCAGCAGCCTGCGGGCCATCGCGCGGGCGAAGCCGGTGATCGTGCTCAAGGCCGGCCGGCACGACGAAGGTTCGCGGGCAGCCCGATCCCACACCGGGGTGCTGGTGGGCAATGACGCCGTGTTCGACGCGGTGCTCTCTCGATGCGGCGTGGTCCGCGTCGACACCGGCCAGGACCTCTTCGCCGTCGCGCGCGCGCTTTCATCGAGGCGTCGACCGCGCGGCGACCGCCTCGCCGTCATCACCAATGGCGGTGGCCCGGGCGTGCTCG
>JBGAOO010000166.1:0-7614 GCA_044221765.1 Usitatibacteraceae bacterium
CGAATAGCCGTTGGGCGCGGGGCGCACCGCGCGCACCAGGCCCGACACCGGCAGCGTGCGCAGGTGCCTCGCGAGGTCGAACGGCGCGGCCGGGGGCGCGGCCGGATCCTTCGCGCCATGGTTCACGAACCAGCCGAAGCCGCTCGCGAGCTGGAAGACGCCGCCTTCGAACACGCCGAAGTAGGCATGGCGCCCGGCCGCCGCGCCGATCGCCCCGCCCGCGCCGCTCGGGATCATCGCCTTGTGGGCCGGGTGCGGGCGGCGCGCGAGCACCCATTGCGTCTCGCCGAGCGCGGAGCAGCCGAAGGTGCCGACCTTGCCGGTGGACCACGGTTGCGCCTGGATCCAGTCGAGCGTGGCCCAGCCGTCCGTGCCGGCCTCTCGCCAGGGCAGCAGCTCGCCCCCCGAGGCCCCCGTGCCGCGCAGGTCCTGCACCAGCACCGCATAGCCATGCCGCGCGAAGAAGAGCGCCCAGCGGTACCCGCCGGCGTAGCGCAGGCGGTCGTAGGGCAGGCGGATGAGCACCGTGGGCAGGGGGCCTTGCGCGTCGCGGGGTCGATACAGGCTCGCGCGCAGCCGGACCCCGTCGGGCATCGCGATCTCGATCCCGTGGTCGACGGCGATGCGATCGCGCCAGGCGACGAGCGCGATGCGCCACTGCGGCGGCAGGCGCTCGGCAAGGGCCGATCGCCAGGCCGGCACCGCCAGCGCCGCGGCGGCCAGCGCGAGCGCGACGAGGAACGCCGCCCCGGCCACGCGCAAGGCCATGGGCTAGGCCGACGCCCGCGCGCGGCAGCGCGCTTCCAGGTCGGCCGTCCACGCCTCGAGGCGGCGCACGAACTCGTCCTGCATCGCCCGGACCATGACCGTGTGGTCCATCTCGGGCAGGTAGTCGCAACTCACGCAATCGGCGAGCGCGGTGCCGCGGAACGCGTCGCGGAACTGTCCCGCGTAGTTGTAGTTGTCGCCCTCGCCCGAGAACATCACGCCGAGCTTCACGCCGCGCGCGTGCAACGCGAGGGCGCGCGCGGCGAACGCCTCGCGCGTGGGCGCGCTGTCGGGCAGCGCGTCGGCCTCGTGCGCGCGGGGCGCCGCGCCGGTGAGCCGGTCGCGAAGCCGTCCGAGGCGCCGCGCGATCGCGGTGCCCGCGTAGCTCGCCAAGCCGTAGCGGCGCACGCGCAGCCGCAGGCGGCCCAGCCACGAGCGAAGCGTGGGATAGGCGTAGGTGTCGTGCAGGAGAAGGCCGGCCACGCGCTCGTCGACGGGCGCGCAGTCGAAGCCGTGGCGCCCGCCCGAGCAGAAGCCCAGGAGCGAGAACCGGCGCGCGCCCGCCTCGCGGCCGAGGGCATCCATGGCCGCGCGAAGGTCGGCCACCGCCTGCTCCTCGAACGGGCGCGAGGAGCGCGAGCGTTCGCTGTCGCCCAGGCCCGAGAGGTCGAACCGGATCGAGGCGATGCCGCGCCGCGCGAGCGCGCGCGCCAGGCGCACGTTCAGGCGATGCGGGCCGACGCGGTGGACGATGCCCGCGTTGAAGAGCACCTGGGCGAGGAAGGGCGAGGGCTGCGCCGGCAGGCACACGGTGCCGACCAGCCCGTCACCTTCGCCGAAGTGGATCGTCTTCTCGATCATCGCGCTTGCGCGAGGCCCGTGCCGATCGCCCCGAGCGCATCCGGCGGCACGATCGCCGTGTTCATCGCCTCGTCCGAGGCCCAGCGGATGCGCGAGGCGATCGGGATCGTGGCGGCCGGCGTGCCCTGCGCGGCGAGCCGGGTCGCGAGGGCCGCGGGAGCGCCCGTGTCGCTGCTGTCGAGGACGGTGGCGCGCGAGGCGCCCGTGGCCGCGAAGGACTGCAGCGAGAGCGCGCGCAGCTTCGATTCGAGCGCCGGACCGATCGCGAAGCCCAGTGCCTCGCGCGGCGCACCGGCGGCCGGCGCGGGGCCGCCCGCCGGGCTGCCGTGCAGGCACTTCAACTCGGCGGCGTGGTCGCGCTCGAGCGACTCGAGGTAGGCGGCGCCGTCGACGACCGGATCCCAGAGCACGAGGCGCTCGGCGGTGCCGGGCCGCGTGGCGGCCGCGAGCGTGGCGAGGGTGCCGCCCAGGCGCAGGCCGAACCACGAGCGCACGCGCACGCCCGCGAGGGCGGCGAGCTCCTCGTCCGCGCGGCACACGTCGTCGATCCAGGCGGGCAGGTCGCCGTCGAGGTCCTCGCCGTCCGAGTCGCCCGTGCCGAAGTAGTCGAAGCGCAGGACGTGGTAGCCGTCCCGCGCCAGGCGCTCGCCGAGCACGCGGTACAGGCGGTGGCAGCGGATCGCCTCCTGGCCGAACGGGTTGCACAGCAGGACGCCCTCGCCCCGCGGCGCGGCGCCGGCGGGGGGCAGGTACAGGCCGAACAGTTGCCGGGACGGCGGGCCGAAACGAAGTGCGGTCACTGGGCGTCGCGTGTCGTCAGGGAAGCGGCCGGCGCGCGGGCCGGCGAGGGCGGCGCGCGCCCGGGCCGGTCAGGCGTCGCGGCGGAAATAGAAGCCATGGTACCCATCCAGGCTGTGGTCCGGGTGGAAGGGGATGTCGCAGTGCCGCTCGGGATTGCGCCACCGGTCGACCAGGCGGTACCCGAGCGCGGCATACGCCTCGAGGAACGGCGCGAGGGCCGTGATCCGGTAGGGACAGAAGGCCGTGCCGATGTGAAGTAGGACAGGCGATCGTGCAGCGGCAGCAGGTTCAGCACGAGATGGCGCGGGGGCGAGGCGAGTTGCGCCAGGCGCTCGGCGAGGGTCTGCGGCAGGTACTGGAGCGCGCCGGCCGAGAAGAGCACCTCCTGGCCTTCGGCGCTTTCGAAGCGCTCGTCGAAGGACAGGGCGCCCGCCCCCTGCTCGGCGGCGATGCGCCGGCCGTTCTCCACGACGGCGGGCACGTCGTGCACCAGCCATCGCAACCCGGCGGGATAGTCGAGGTAGTCCCGGTAGGCGTAGTAGCTCAGCCCGATGTGGCCGCCCAGGTCGAACACGCGCGTGCAGCCTTCGGCCAGCAGCTTGCCCAGCCAGAAGAGCGTCGGGTAGTCGTGCGAGTGGATGCGCCGCGTGCGGTCGGCGTACATCGCGGCGGAGGACGGGTTGTCGTAGCCGACCGGCCGGCTCGCGGGCGCGGCCTGCTGCGCCGCCTCGAAGGTCGGGAACACGCCGCGGAAGAGGTTCCTGTCGACGTTCGACTCGAACAGGCGGTCGTAGCGCCTGCGCAGGATCGCCTCGAGGCCGGGCAGGCGCGTCGCCCGGTCGACGGCGCGGTGCGCGCGCCACATGAGGTTCATCGGATCGGCTCCGCCGGCCCGGGGAACGCCGGCGGCGCCCACGGCGCATCGCGCAGCTGCACCTCGCGCCAGCCGCCCACCACCGCCAGGGCCGCCACGCAGGCGCCCCCGACGTCGAGGCTCTCGACATCCACGCTCGCCGCCTGCGCGCCTTCGCCGAGCGTGAGGCTCGCGCGCTCGGCCTGCGTGCCCACGGCCACGTGCGCCGGCTCCATCGTGAGGCCCACGCCCAGCGCCTTCAGGCACGCTTCCTTGCGCGTCCAGGCGGTGAGGAAGGCGCGCTGGTAGTCGCCCTCGGGCAGGCCCTCGATCGCCCGGCGTTCGCTCTCGGCGAGCACCTGGCCGGCCAGCTCGCGGGCGTTCGCGCGCGAGGCGAGCTGCTCGACATCGATGCCGATGCCCCGCTGGCGGCTCACGGCCACCAGGGCGAGGTCGCCGGAATGGCTCAGGCTGAACCCGATGCCGCGCGGCGGATCGAGCTCGGGCTTGCCCTGCGGGCCCAGGGCGAAGGCGATCCGGCGCGGCGCGAGCCCGAGGTAGGCGCCGAGCAGGCGGCGCAGCCCGCTGCGCGCGCGCAGGAACCGCTTGCGATCGGCCTCGAAGGCGAAGCGGCCGGCACGCTCCAGGTCCTCCGCCGCGAGGAACGGCTCGAGCGCATCGGGCCCGTCGCGATCGAGCGCGAGGCGCCAGAGGTGGACCTGTCCCGCTTCCAGCGGCGGCGGGTTCGCGGGGACCGGCGCGGACGCGGGCGGCGTGGCGTCGCCGGGGGCGAGGGCATGCATGGCCGGCCGCCTAGTCCGGGGTCCGCCGCAGCAGGGCCGAGAACATGCCGCGCAGCCTGCCGGGCTTGCCCTCCGGGGCCGGCTCGGCCTCGTCGTAGGCGCGCGCGATCTGGCGCAGCGTCTCGAAGACGTAGCGGTTGCGGTCGATGCGCTTGCCGCAGGCCTTCTCCATCGTGAGGATGGCCTGCATCGCGAGCAGCGAGTGGCCGCCGATGTCGAAGAAGTTGTCGTCGGCGCGGATGTCGCCGCTCTTCAGCAGCGCGGCCCAGATGCCGGCGACCTGCACCTCGGTCGGCGTGGCGGGCGGGTCGGCGCGGGCGGGCGCGCTCGCGCGAGTCGTGTCCTCGGGCGCGGGCAGGGCCGCGCGGTCCACCTTGCCGTTGGGCAGGCGCGGGATCGCCGCCAGGAACTGGATCGACTGCGGGAGCATGTAGGCCGGCAGGAACGCGCGCAGCCGCTCGCGCACCTCGCCCGCGGCCGGCGCCTCGCCCTTCGCGACGCAATAGGCGACGAGCCGCACGTCGCCCGGCGCGTGCTCGCGCGCGAGGACGAGCGCCTGCGCGATGGCCCCTTGCGAGAGCAGCGCAGCCTCGATCTCGCCCAGCTCGATGCGGTAGCCGCGGACCTTCACCTGGTGGTCGAGGCGCCCGAGGTGCTCGAGCCGGCCCTCGGCTCTCCAGCGGCCGCGATCGCCCGTGCGGTAGAGCCTCGCGCCGGACTCGACGCGGAACGGGTCGTCGATGAACCGCTCCCGGGTGAGGTCGGGGCGGCCGAGGTAGCCGTCCGCCACGCCCGCGCCGCCGATCCAGATCTCGCCGGCCGTGCCGAGGGGACAGGGGCGACGGTGCTCGTCGAGGACATGCACCTGCGTGTTCGCGATGGGGCGGCCGATGCGGATGCCGGACTCGAGGTCCGACACGCGCCAGCACGTCGACCAGACCGTGGTTTCCGTCGGGCCGTAGAGGTTCCAGAGTTCGCCGACCTTCGGCAGCAGGGCGCCGGCGAGGTCCGGCGCGAGCGCCTCGCCGCCGACCAGGGCCTTCAGGCCCGGGCGGCCGGCCCAGCCGGCCTCGAGCAGCATCCGCCAGGTGCCCGGCGTCGCCTGCATCATCGTGGCCCCGGCGGCCTCGATCAGCCGGCCGAGGGCGGCGGGGTCGGCCGCCTCGTCGTTCGTCGCGAGGATCACCTGCGCGCCGTTCGCGAGCGGCAGCAGCAGCTCGAGCACGGCGATGTCGAACGAGAGCGTGGTCACCGCGAGCAGGCGGTCGCCGGCGGCGATGCCCGGCTCCAGGCGCATGCTCTCCAGGAAGTTCACCACCGCGCGGTGCGGCACCACCACGCCCTTGGGCTTGCCCGTCGATCCCGAGGTGTAGATGACGTAGGCCGGATCGCTCGCGCGCGTCGTGTCCCCGTCCGGCTCGAGGGGCCCGCCCGGCAGCGCCTCGATCTGCGCGGCGTCCGTGTCCAGGCACAGGAGCGGGCGGCCGGGCGCCTCGCACAGCGCCGCGAACTCCGCCGCGGTGACCACGGCCGCGATCGCCGCGTCCTCCGCCATGTAGCGCAGGCGCCCGGCGGGATAGGCCGGGTCGAGCGGCACGTAGGCCGCGCCCGTCTTGAGGATCGCGAGCTGCGCGGCGACCAGGTCGATGCCGCGCGAGGCACAGGCCGACGAAGCGGCCGCGGCAGGCACCTCTCGCGCGAAGGGCACGGGCGATGCGGTTCGCGCGCGCTTCCAGCTGCGCGTAGCTCGCCTGGCTCGCGCCCTGCGAGATCGCCACGCGGTGCGGCTCGCGGGCGGCCTGCGCGCTCACGAGCGCCTCGACCGTGGTGTCCGGGATGGGCCGCGCCGTGTCGTTCCAGGCGGCCAGCTGCCGCGTTTCCTCTTCCGCGAGCGGGACCTCGGCGAGGGGCGTGCCGGGATGGCGCAGCACGAATTCGAGCCCCGAGGCGAAGCGGCGGCGCAGCAACTCGGCCGTCTCCGGCGCGAGGATGTCGGTGTTGTAGCCCAGGCCGCCTTCGATGCGCCCGCCGCGCTCCATCAGCCAGAGCGACAGGTCTTCCGCGATGCCCGGCTGCATGACGTGGATCATGTCGTGCTCGACGTTGCCCCAGCGTCGCTCGCGCTGGCCGGCGTCCTGGAACGAGAAGAGGGCCTGGTAGACGGGGAAGCGGCTGCGGTCGCGCGGCACCTTCAGCTCTCGCACCAGCTGCTCGAAGGGCACGTCGGGGTGGCCGAAGGCCTGCGTGGCGCGCTGGCGCACCTCCTCGACCAGGCGTGCGAAGGGCGCCTCGGGATCCACGTGCAGCCGCAGGGGCAGCACGTTCACGAACAGGCCCATGATGCCCTCGAGCTCCGGCGTCGGGCGCCCGCGCACCGGCACGCCGATGACGAACCCGGCCTGGCCGGTGAGGCGATGCAGCAGCAGCACGTAGCCCGCGAGCAGCACCATGAACGGCGTCGCGCCTTCGCGCCGGCCCAGGTCGCGCACCGCCTGCACCAGGTCGCCCGGCAGGCTGACCCAGGTGGTGGCCCCGTTGCCCGACATGTCCGGCGGCCGGGGCCGGTCCGTGGGCACCGCGAGCGGCTCGAGCGGACCGGCGAGCGTCGCCTTCCAGTGCGCGAGTTCGGCGGCGGCCTGCTCGCCCGCCATCCACTCGCGATGCCAGGCGGTGAAGTCGCCATGATGCGTGGCGAGCGGGGGAAGGGGCGAGTCGCGGCCGTCGAGATGGGCGGCGTAGAGCGAGGCCATCTCGCGGTACAGGATGTCGAACGACCAGCCGTCCCAGACGATGTGGTGCGCGCAGAAGTAGAACGCGTATTCCTCCTCGCCCAGGCGGAACAGGCGCGCGCGGAAGAGCGGGGCCTCGGCGAGGTCGAAGGGTTCGGCGGCGAGCGCCTGCAGGCGCTCGTGCAGCGCGGCCTCGCGCGCGGGCGCGGGGAGGGCGCGCAGGTCCTCGCCGGGCAGCTCGACGGGCGCGGGGGGCAGGATCACCTGCACGGGCTGCCCGTCCACCACGTCGATGCAGGTGCGCAGCGCCTCCTGGCGATGCACGACGCCGGCGAAGGCGCGCGCGAACGCCGCCTCGTCGAGCGGGCCGCGCAGGCGGTGGGCGGAGGGCGTGTTGTAGACCGCGCGGCCGGGATCGAGCTGCTCGAGGAACCAGATCCGGTGCTGCATCGCGGAAAGCGGTGCGCTCGCGCGGTCGGCGCGCGAGGGGATGCGAGTGCCCTTGGCCTCGCCGCCGCCGGGATGCGCCTCGATCCACGCCGCCAGCGTGCGCACGGTGGGCGCGTCGAAGATCGCCCGCAGGGGCACGGGCCGCCCGAGTTCCCTGGCGAGGCGCGCGGCAAGCTGCGCGGCGAGCAGCGAGTGGCCGCCGAGCGCGAAGAAACCGTCGTCGCGGGCGAGGCCGGGCAGCGCGAGGAGCGATTCCATGGCCGCCGCGACCCGCTTCTCCAGCGCCGATTGCGGCGCCTCGACCGAGGGCCCGCGAGCCGTCGCGGCGAGCGGCGCGGGCAGCGCGCGA
>JBGAOO010000167.1:0-7492 GCA_044221765.1 Usitatibacteraceae bacterium
AACGAGGACGGCCGCCTCGCGGTGAGCCGGGAGCTCGAGCAGGTCCTGGCGGCCTGACGGGCCGCCGGCGCGGTTCGCGCCCGCGCGCCTCCGCTCAGTCGACGGGCTTGCCGTCGTTCAGCCGCAGCCAGCCCTTGATCACCCGGTAGAGGTACCAGAGGAAGAGGACCGTGTAGGGCAGCCAGAAGAGCGGCGAGAGGATGATGGTGATGACGAGCAGGAAGGTGAGCACGCCCGCCACGATCACCCACAGCAGGCCCCACCAGAACGTGCGCGAGAGCCAGGAGAAGTGGGAGTCGAGCCAGGTGCCGCGCACGTCGTCGCGCTTGGCCAGCCCGATGAGGATCGCGACGATGGCGAGCAGCCACGCCGTGAACGGCGCCAGGCCGTGCAGCAGGTACAGGATGTGCGCGATGCGCGTGTCGCCCGGCTGCGCGCCCTCGGGCGGGGAAGTCGTGTCGTTCATGTCGCGTCCTTTCAGTCGTCGGCGTCGGGGTCGAGCTCGGGGAAGAGGACTTCCGTGAATCCGAACTGGCTCATGTCGGTCATGCGCATCGGGTAGAGGATGCCGTCCAGGTGGTCGCACTCGTGCTGCACCACGCGCGCGTGGAAGCCCTCGACGGTCCGCTCGAACAGGCGGCCCTGCGCGTCGAAGCCGGTGTAGTGCAGCCTGCGGTGGCGCGGCACCAGGCCGCGCAGGCCGGGCACCGACAGGCAACCTTCCCAGTCCTCCTCGCGCTCCTCGCCCAGGAAGGTGAGCACCGGGTTCACGAGCACGGTGAAGGGCACCTCCTCGGCCTCCGGGTAGCGCGGGTTCGCGCGCACCCCGAAGATCACCACGCGCAGGCTCTCGCCGATCTGCGGGGCCGCGAGGCCCGCGCCGTCGAGCGCTGCCATCGTGTCCTGCATGTCCGCGAGCAGCCGGGCGAGCTCGGTCGTGCCGAAGCGCACCACGGGCCGCGCGACCTGGCGCAGCACCGGGTGCCCCATGCGCAGCACCTCACGGACGGCCATGGCGCTCCACCAGCTTCCCGGCCACGGCGTGCACGCGCGCCATCGCCTCCTCGAGCACGCGGCCGATGTCCTCCAGCGCGATTCGGTCGCGGCTGCCGGCGCGCCCGGCCGCGGCATTGGCCACGACCGCGATCGTGGCGTAGGGCAGCTCGAGCTCGCGGGCGAGCGCCGCCTCGGGCATGCCCGTCATGCCGACCATGTCGGCCCCGTCGCGATCGAACCGCGTGATCTCGGCCGCGGTCTCCAGGCGCGGGCCCTGGACCGCCGCATACGTGCCCCGGTCGATCGTCGCGATGCCGGCCTCGCGCGCCGCGGCGATCACCATCGCGCGCAGCGCCTCGTCGTAGGGATGCGTGAAGTCCACGTGCACCACCGGCTGCTCCGCCCCCTCGAAGAAGGTGGCCTTGCGGCCCCAGGTGTAGTCGATGATCTGGTCCGGCACCGCGAGGGCGCCCGTGACGAAATCGGGCGCGATGCCGCCCACGGTGCACACGGCGAGGATGCGCTTCACGCCCTTCTCGCGCAGCGCCCAGAGGTTGGCGCGGTAGTTGATCTCGTGCGGGGCGAGCGTGTGGCCGTAGCCGTGGCGCGCGAGGAAGGCGACCTCGCCGCCGTTCAGGCGCCCGAAGGTGACCGGTCCCGAGGGCTCGCCGTAGGGCGTGCGCACGATCTGGCGGTGCGTGATCTCGAACCGGTCGAGGGCGGTGAGTCCGGAACCGCCGAGGATCGCGAACATGGTCAGTCCTTCAGGGCATGGATGGCGGGCAGGTTGCGCCAGAGGCCGTGCGCGTCCATGCCGAAGCCGAAGACATAGCGGTCGGGCACCGTGAGTCCGGTGAAGTCGGCCCGGATGGGCTTCTCCCTTCCCAGGTCCTTGTCGGCGAGCACCGCGCACAGCACGTGCGCCGCGCCCATCTCGATGAGGCGCGCGCGGACGGCCGAGAGCGTGATGCCCTCGTCCAGGATGTCGTCGATGACGAGCACCGTGCGGCCGCGCACGTCCTCGCGGGGGGCGAGGCGCCAGTCGATCTGCCCGCCCGTCGTGCGGCGGCCGTAGCGCGTCACCTCGATGGCGCCGAACTCGAGCGGGAAGGCGAGCTGCGGCAGCAGCTGGCCGGTGAAGACCGCGGCCCCGCCCATGATCGCGAGCACCAGCGGGAAGGCCTGCGACAGCCGCTCGTTGATCTCGCGCGCCAGGCGCGCGACGGCCTCGCGCACCTGCGCCTCGGTGAAGACGAGGTCCGATTGCGCCAGCAGCGCCGCCGCCTCCTCGCGCGTCACGGCTTGCGCCGCGCCGGGCGCGGCAGGGCGTCGAGGTAGCGGCCGAAGCCCTCGGCGACCTCGGGGTGGCGAAGCGCCAGGTCCACCGTGGCCTCCAGGTACCCGAGCTTCGTGCCGCAGTCGTAGCGCCGGCCCTCGAACTCGTAGGCGCGAACCGTCTCCTCCAGGAGCAGGCGCTGGATCGCGTCGGTGAGCTGGATCTCGCGGCCGGCGCCCGGACGCGTGGCCGCGAGGTGGTCGAAGATGCGCGGGCTGAGCACGTAGCGCCCCACCACCGCGAGCGTCGAGGGCGCCTCCTGCGGCCGCGGCTTCTCGACGATGCCGGTCATGCGCGCGAGGCGCCCCTTCGCCGGCTCCGCGGAGACGATGCCGTAGGAGCCGGTGTCCGCGCGGGGCACGTCCTGCACGGCGATGAGGCTGCCGCCGTGCCTCGCGTGCAGGTCCACCATCTGCTTCATCGCGGGCACCTCGGCGTCGATGAGGTCGTCGGCCAGGATGACCGCGAAGGGCTCTTCCCCCACGAGGTGGCGCGCGCAGAGCACCGCGTGCCCCAGGCCGCGGGCCTCGCCCTGCCGGATGTAGACGCAGTTGATGCCCTCGGGCAGCAGCGCGCGCACCTCCTTCAGGAGCTTCTGCTTGCCGGCGGCCTGCAGCTCCGCCTCGAGCTCGAAGGCCTTGTCGAAATGGTCCTCGATGGCGCGCTTGCCGCGGCCGGTGATGAAGATGAGGTCGGTGATGCCCGCCGCGAAGGCCTCCTCGGCCGCGTACTGGATGAGCGGCTTGTCGACGATGGGCAGCATCTCCTTCGGGGAGGCCTTGGTGGCGGGCAGGAACCGGGTGCCCAGGCCCGCGACGGGGAAGACGGCCTTGGTGACTTTCTTCATCGGGATTCTTCTTCTCCGGTTGCGCCGACCCGCCAGGGCGCCGGCAGTCGGCTCGCGAAAGCCGCCTCGTCCAGCACCTCGATGCCCAGCTCCCGGGCCTTGTCGAGCTTGGCGCCGGCCTCTTCGCCCGCCACCACGAAGCTCGTCTTCTTCGAGACCGAGCCGGAAACCCGGCCGCCGGCCGCCTCGATGCGCTCCTTCGCCTGCTCGCGCGTCATCGTCGAGAGCGTGCCCGTGAGCACCACGATTTTACCCGCGAAGGCCCCCGAGGGGGCCGCGGTCGGCGCCTCGTCGGTCCAATGCACGCCCGCGGCGCGCAACTGCTCGATGCCCTCCCGGTTGTGGCCCTCGGCGAAGAAGCGCGCGATCGACTCCGCGACGACCGGCCCCACGTCCGGCGCCTGCCTCAGCGCGTCCGCGTCGGCGGCCGCGAGCGCCTCGAGCGAGCCGAAATGCCGCGCGAGGTCCTTCGCGGTCGCCTCGCCCACGTGCCGGATGCCCAGCGCGTAGACGAAGCGCGCGAGCGTGGTCTGCCGGCTGCGCCCGATCGCCGCCAGGACGTTGGCCGCGGACTTCTCGGCCATGCGCTCGAGCCCGGCCAGGCTGGCGAGGTCCAGGCGATAGAGGTCGGCCGGCGCGCGCACCAGGCCCGCGTCCACGAGCTGGTCGACGAGCTTGTCGCCCAGGCCCTCGATGTCCATCGCCCGGCGCGAGGCGAAGTGCAGCAGCGCCGCCTTGCGCTGCGCCGGGCAGACCAGGCCGCCCGTGCACCGCGCGATCGCCTCGCCCTCGAGCCGCGCGATGGCCGAGCCGCACTGCGGGCAGGCCACGGGCATCTCGAACCAGTCCGCCCGCTCGCGCGGGCCGGCCTTCGCCACGCGCGCCACCTCGGGGATCACGTCGCCGGCGCGGCGCACCACGACGGTGTCGCGCCGCCAGATCTCCTTGCGCCGCACCTCGTCCTCGTTGTGAAGCGTCGCGTTGGAGACGGTGGTCCCGCCCACGAAGACGGGCGCGAGGCGCGCCACCGGCGTGATCGCGCCGGTGCGGCCCACCTGCACCTCGATGTCGAGCAGCTCCGTGGTCGCCTCCTCCGCCGGGAACTTGTGCGCCACCGCCCAGCGCGGCGCGCGCGAGACGTAGCCGAGCGCCTCCTGCTGCGCGATCGCGTTGACCTTGTAGACGACGCCGTCGATGTCGTAGGGCAGGTCCCCGCGCCGCGCGCCGATGTCGCCGTAGTAGGCGAGCAGGCCCTCGGCGCCACGCACGGTGCGCCGGTCCGCCGACACCGGGAACCCCGCCTGCTCGAGCGCGTCCATGAGGGCGCCGTGCGTCGCGGGCAACTCGAAGCCCTCGTGCGCGCCCACGCCATAGGCATAGAAGGAGAGCCGGCGCGCCGCGGTGAGCTTCGGGTCGAGCTGGCGCAGGCCGCCTGCCGCCGCGTTGCGCGGGTTCACGAAGGTCTTCTCGCCCGCCTCGCGCTGGAGGCGATTGAGCAGCTCGAAGTCGCGCTTGCGCATGAGCACCTCGCCGCGGACCTCCAGCCGCGCGGGGGCGAGCCCGCCCTCCAGCCTGAGCGGAATGGCCCGGATCGTGCGCAGGTTGGCGGTCACGTCCTCCCCCGTCGTCCCGTCGCCGCGCGTGGCGCCCTGCACGAGGCGGCCGCCCTCGTAGACCAGGCTCACCGCGAGCCCGTCGAACTTCGGCTCGCAGGCGTATTCCACCTCCGGCGCGCCGAGTCCCTCGCGGCAGCGGCGATCGAACCCCGCCACCTCCTCGGCGCTGAAGGCGTTGGCGAGCGAGAGCATGGGCACGCGGTGCGGCACTTCGGCGAAGCCCTCGGCGGGCTTCGCGCCCACGCGCTGCGTCGGCGAATCGGGGGAGACGAGGTCCGGACACGCCGCCTCGAGCTCCTGCAGCTCGCGCAGGAGCTCGTCGAAGGCCGCGTCGCTGATCTCCGGGCTGTCGTGGGTGTAGTAGAGGCGGTTGTGGCGCTCGATCTCGCGCCGCAGCTGCTCGGCGCGCTGCGCGGCCTCGCGCGGCACGGCCATGGTCAGGAGAAGAGCCGCCTCGCGAGCGCCCCGCCCGCGGGGATGCCGTGGGCCTCCATGCGCTTCACCACCGCGCCGAGGGAGCGGCGGATCGCGGCGAGGCCGGTGGGTCCGAGCGGGCGGCGGTCGTCGTCGACCAGGTCGCCCCCGAGCGCCTCGCCGAAGGCCTCGGCGATGCGGCCCATCTGCTCGAGCGCCGCCTCGGGCTGCGCGACATGGGGCACGTCGAGGGCGAAGGTGAGCGCGTCCACGTACCCGGTCTCGCGCCGGGGCTCGCCCTCGGGCAGGCGAAGGGTCATCGCGACCGTGCCGTCGGGTGCGCGCCGCTCGAAGGAGCCCGAGGCCGTCTCGGCGAAGCCGTATTCCAGGGCGAGCGCCTTCACCTTCGGCAGCGCGAAGGTGGCCCCCGCGCGTCCGGCGAGGTTCACCACCACCTCGATGTCCGTTTCCGCGCAGAAGCGGTCCAGCTCGCGCGCGCGCGCGGCCGCGGCGGCGGCGTTCTCGCGCTGCGACACCGCGTTCATCGACGCCGCGAAGCCCGCCACCGTCTCGTTGAAGGACGCGATCTCCTCCTCCGACACCGGGCCCGCCCGGCTCGCGAGCTGCAGGCCCGCGCGCAGCTCGCGCCAGGCATCGCGCAGGCCGTCCTCGACGGGCACCCACTGCTCGTCGACCAGGCCCTCGACGTGCACGGGCGTCGCGTGGGCTTCGAGCGCATCGAGCAGCGGCCCGACCTGCTCGCGCGAGACGGGTTCGTCGGCGAGCACCAGCGCGACCGTGTCGATGCGGTTGGAGAGGACCGAGCCGGCGAGCGCATCGACCGGGCCGGGCGCCTCGCCCGCGGCCGGCACCATCGCGGCATCGGCGCGGCCCAGCGCGGGCTCCTGGCGGTCCTCGCCGGGGAGATCGCCCATCACGGGCTCGCGACGCGCGGGCGTCGGATCGAGCAGCGCATCCGGGTGCGTGGCGCGGAAGCTCGCCTCGGCGCGGCGGCGCGCGCGGCGCTCGACGTAGGCGTTGTAGCCCCACACGGCCGCCACGAGGAGCACGCCGAGGGCGATGAGGGAGAGCTGGAGATCCGACATGGCGGTTGCGGGGCGGAGGGTCCTAGGCGGCCTGCTTGCGGGCGAATTCCATCGCGGCCTCGATGTCGACCTCCACGATACGCGAGACGCCCGGCTCCTGCATCGTCACGCCGATGAGCTGCTGCCCCATCTCCATCGTGATCTTGTTGTGCGTGATGAACAGGAACTGCGTCTGCGCCGACATCTGCTTCACCAACTCGCAGAAGCGCTCGGTGTTCGGGTCGTCCAGCGGCGCGTCCACCTCGTCCAGCAGGCAGAAGGGCGCGGGATTGAGCTTGAAGAGCGAGAACACCAGCGAGATGGCCGTGAGCGCCTTCTCCCCGCCCGAGAGCAGCTGGATCGAGGCGTTCTTCTTGCCCGGGGGCTGCGCGAACACCTGCAGGCCCGCGTCGAGGATCTCCTCGCCGGTGAGCTTGAGGTAGGCCTGGCCGCCGCCGAAGAGCGCCGGGAACATCTCCTGGAAGTTCCTGTTCACCGTCTCGAACGTGCCCTGGAGCAGGTCGCGCGTCTCGCGGTCGATGCGCTTGATGGCCGACTCGAGGGTCTCCACGGCCTGGGCCAGGTCGAGCGCCTGCGCGTCCAGGAAGTTCTTGCGCTCGCTCGCGGTGCCCAGTTCCGTCAGCGCGGCGAGGTTCACCGGCCCGAGCGCGGCGATCTCCTCGGTCAGGCGGTTGATCTCGGCCTGCATGCCGGAGGAGCGCACGCGCTTCTCGATCTGCTCGGCCAGCTCCTCGCGCGTGGCGCCGGCCTCCAGGATCTGCTGCAGGTACTGCTCGGCGTGCGTCGAGGCCTCCTGCTCCTTGAGCCGCAGCTCGGTGATCCGCTCGCGCAGGGGACCGAGCGTCTGTTCCGCGGCGAGGCGCCCTTCCTCCAGCGCGCGCAGCTCCTCGGTGATGTGCTCCAGGCCCGCGCGGGCGTCGGCGAGCGCGCGCTCGCGCTCGGCCTTCACGCCCAGGGCGACGGACAGGCGCTCGCGCACCGTGCCCTCCTCGAGCCTGCCCAGCTCGGCGGCGACGCTCTCTCGGTTGGCGCCCAGGGCCGCGAGGCGCTCGCCCAGCGACACCGACATCCGGCCCTGCGACTCGATGCGCTCCTGGCAGCTGCGCTCGTGGAACTTCGCCTCCTGCACCGCGCGCTCGGCGGCGAGGATGCCCGCGCGGGCGAGCCCGAGCGCCTC
>JBGAOO010000168.1:0-7480 GCA_044221765.1 Usitatibacteraceae bacterium
CCTGCCGGCCGACGCCATCCGCGACGCGGCCACCCGCAAGCCCTGGGTGCTCGCCGCTCGCGAGGGCCGGGCCGAGCGGCAGGACGTGCGGGTCGGCGCCATCGGCACGGGCGAGGTCGAGGTGGCCGAGGGCCTCGCGCCCGGCGAGTTCGTGGTGCCGAGCACGAACGTGAAGATCCATGACGGCGACCGCCTGCGCGCGCAGCCCGTCGCCTCCCCCGCCGCGCCGCGCCGAACGGCCACGCGCACGGCCAAGGGCGGGTCCCCGAAGGCCGGGGTGGTGCCCTGAGGCCCGGGCAGCCACGGGAGTGGCCATGACAGCCGCCGCGCTGCGCCGATCGCCGTGAAGACCTGGATGCCCTTCGAGTGGATCGCGGCGCTGCGCTTCCTGCGCGAGGGGCGCATGCAGACCACGTTCACGATCGTGGGCGCCTCCATGGGCGTCGGGGTGATCGTGTTCATGTCCGCGATCCTCACGGGGATGCAGAACAACATCATCCGCCGCTCGCTCCTGTCGCAGGCGCACATCGTGATCCAGCCCGCCGAGGAGATCGCGCGCGAGCTGCGCGGGGGCGAGGACGGGCGCGAGATCGCGCTCGTGCAGAAGCGCACCCAGCGCCTGCTCTCCATCAACCAGTGGCAGAAGCTGGCGGCCGAGGTGCGCGCCATCCCCGGCGTGCGCGTGGTGACGCCGGTGGTCTCCGGGCCGGCCTTCGCGATCCGGGGCGACTCCCAGCGCTCGGTGTCCCTGCAGGGCATCGAGCCGGAGGAATTCGCCCGCATCGTGCCGCTGCCGGACAAGATCACGGCGGGCACCTGGCGCCTGGGCACCACCGACGTGCTCATCGGCATCGAGCTCGGCCGCAACCTGGGCGCGGCCATCGGGGACAAGGTGCGCATCGCCACGCCCTCGGGCGCGAGCCTCACGCTCACCGTCACCGGGCTCTTCGACCTGGGCTCGCGCGGGGCCAACGAGCGCACGGCCTACGTGCCCATCCGCACCGCGCAGGACCTGCTCGCGCTCCCCGGGGGCGCCTCGAACCTGTACGTGACGGTCGAGGAGATCTTCGCGGCGGAGGAAATCGCGCAGCGCATCACGGCCACCGTCGGCCTGGAGGCGGACAGCTGGATCCGCACCAACAACCAGTTCTTCATCGCGCTCACCGCGCAGACCATCTCCAACAGCGTGATCCGCCTGGCCGTGGGCATCTCGGTGGCGCTCGGGATCGCGAGCGTGCTCGTGGTGTCGGTGGTGCAGAAGTCCCACGAGATCGGGATCCTGCGCGCGATGGGCGCCTCGCGACGGCAGGTGATGAACGTGTTCCTCATCCAGGGCGGCGTGGTGGGCCTGGCGGGCTCGCTCATCGGCAGCGCGCTCGCGGCCGCCTTCCTCTTCCTCTGGCGCGGGTTCTTCCGCAATCCCGACGGCACGCCGCTCTTCATGCTGGAGTTCGACCCGGCGCTCATCGCCTGGGCGGCGGTGGTCGCGACGCTCACGGGCCTCGCCGCGGCCGTGACGCCCGCCCGCCGCGCCGCGCGGCTGAACCCGGTGGAGGCGATCCGTGGCTGAGCGCACGCTGCAGCTCGAGGGGCTGTGCAAGTCCTACGCGACGGGCAAGGCGGCGGCGATGGAGGTGCTGCACGGCATCGACCTCGCCATCGGGCACGGGGAGTTCGCCGCGCTCATCGGCCCCTCCGGCTCGGGCAAGAGCACGCTCCTCAACCTGATCGGGTTGCTCGACACGCCCACCCGCGGCCGGATCGTGGTGAACGGGCAGGACACCGCGGGCCTGGACGAGGCCGCGCTCACGCGCCTGCGCGGGCGCTCGATCGGCTTCGTCTTCCAGAACCACTACCTCATCCCGGCCTTCACTGCCATCGAGAACGTGATGATGCCCCTGCTGCTCGAGCGCGGCCGCCCGGACGCGGCGATGCAGGAGACGGCGCTGGGCCTGCTCGCGCGCGTGGGCCTCGCGCAGTGGCGCGACCACCCCGTGAACAACATCTCAGGCGGGCAGCAGCAGCGCGTGGCGATCGCGCGGGCCCTCGCGATGAACCCGCCGCTCGTGCTCGCGGACGAGCCCACCGGCAACCTCGACACGAAGAGCGCCGACGGCGTCTTCGACGTGCTGCGCGAGGTGAATCGCGCGAGCGGCACGACCTTCCTCGTGGTGACGCACGACCCGCGCCTCGCCGCGCGCTGCGACCGCATCATCGAGCTGGTGGACGGTCGGATTGTGTCCGACCGGGCGAGCGGTCAGAATCGCGGCTGATTCCCGCTCACGCCCTTCCCCCGACAACGAACCTCGCCGTGCCCTGCCGCCGGGGCCCGGCCGGAAGACCCGCCATGCCCAGCCCGCCCGTCCAGGCCCGGGGCCGTCCCGTCCCGCACTTCGAGGCCGTGGACCTCGCCCGCACGCGCGCCCAGTTCTTCCAGGACCGCACGCACCGGGCCACGCTGCACGTGCCGTTCAAGGGCCGCGACGGCGCGCGCACCCTGTGCATCATCGGCCAGAACCCCAGCGCGGCCGACGAGCGCGAGTCCGACAAGACCATCGCCTTCATGGAGCAGTACGTCCACCGCACGCTGCCCGAGTACGGGCAGATCCTCGTGCTGAACCTCTTCTCGCGCGTGGACACGAAGAAGAAGGTGGCGCTCGACCCGCTCGACCCGGAGTGCGCGCGCATCTTCGAG
The DNA here is from genome assembly GCA_044221765.1 of Usitatibacteraceae bacterium. GTDB lineage: Bacteria > Pseudomonadota > Gammaproteobacteria > Burkholderiales > Usitatibacteraceae > FEB-7. The sequence goes on from JBGAOO010000168.1 coordinate 2,696, forward strand.
CGCGAGGTGCGCGCCCACGAGGACTTCCTGGTGATCTTCGGCAAGCTCGCGGACCAGGGCGCCTACCGGTTCCACGAGCGCGCGCGCCAGGTGCGTGGCCTGCTCGCGGGCAAGCACGTGCGCAAGCTCGCGCTGGGCACGGCCTACGCGCCGCACCCGGGCAACATCCGCATCTTCTACCGCAATTTCGACCTGGGCCTGGACCGCTACGACTTCGCGGACGTCGAGGGCGGCGGGGCGTAGGACCGGCGCAGGGCTGCAGGTCGTCGATCCAACAGGGCACGGGGGGCATCGGTGGCGCCTGCCGCCATGCCGCGCGGGCCGGCAGGCGTGGTCCCCGTTCGCTCGACGGCGGTTTCCGCGGGCGATCTTGCGGGACAATCGAATCCTCCGGGATCACCCGCCCTACGTTCGGCCCATGCCTGCTTCGTCCCTCGCGCTCGTCGTCCTCGCCGGCCTGATCCACGCCCTCTGGAACATCGTCGCCAAGAAGGCGGGCGGCGACGTGCGCTTCGCCGCGCTCACCGGCACGCTCATGGCGTTGATCTGGGCGCCGCTCGGCATCTGGCTGGGCTGGGACGTGGTGCCGACCTGGGGCAGGGTGGAATGGGCACTCGTCGTCGCGAGCGGAATCGTGCACGTGCTGTACTACATCGCGCTGCTGCGCGGCTATCGCAAGGCCGACCTGACCATCGTCTATCCGCTGGCGCGCGGCTCCGGGCCGCTGCTGTCCTCGCTCGTGGCGATCGTGGTGCTCGGCGAGCGGATCACGGCATTCGGCGTGGCCGGCATCGTCGCCGTGGTGACGGGGGTGTTCTTCCTCGCCGGGGGACCCGGGCTGTTTCGAGCCGCCCACGACCCGGCAAGGCAGGCGGGCGTTCGCAAGGGGATGCTCTATGGCCTGCTGACCGGCGTCTTCATCGCCGGCTACACCGTGATCGACGGCTATGCGGTCAAGTTCGTCGCGATGTCGCCGATCCTCCTCGACTACTACGGCAACTTCGTGCGACTGCTGCTCCTGCTGCCGTCGGTGCTGCGCGACCGCGCGACGGCAGCCCGGCACTGGCGCGCGCAGTGGAAGCACGCGCTGCTTGTCGCGGCGATCAGCCCGATCGGTTACGTGCTCGTGCTGTATGCCGTCCAGACCGCGCCGCTCTCGCACGTCGCCCCGGCACGCGAGGTGTCGATGTTGTTCGCCGCGCTCATCGGCGGACATTTGCTTGGCGAGCGCGACCGCCTGGCGCGGGTCGGCGGCGCCGCCCTCATCGCCGCCGGCGTGATGGCGCTCGCGCTTGGCTAGGCAAGGTCGGTGGGCAGGCGATCCTGTCCGGGCTTGCCCGTGACCTGAGGCCGGGGGCATCGCGGCGATCCCGGCTCGACGCGTCGACCAGTCCGCCTGCTGCCCCGGGGCTCAGCGCCAGCTCTGCCTCACCAGGGCCGAGGCATTGGCCGCCATGGACCGGTTGTAGCGCGACAGGTGCGGCGCGAGCGTCGCGAGGGCATCGATCACCGCCACCCGTTCCGCGGGCGGGAGCGAGTCGGCGCGCGAGCAGAGCGCGGCCACTCGCGCGTCCCAATCCGGCTCTCCGCCCGTCGTGGCCGCGCTCACTTGCGGCGCGCGAGGATCGCCTCGATCTCGTCCATGATGCGGTTCATGCGCGCCACGAGCGAGCGGTAGGGCGCGGGCGTCGCCAGGTCCACCCCGGCCTTCTTCACCAGCTCGTAGGGATAGTCCGAGCTGCCCGAGGAGAGCAGCTTCAGGAAGCGCTCGCGCGCGCCGGGCTCGCCCTTGAGGATCGCGTCGGCGAAGAGCGAGGAGGCCGCGACCGAGGTGGCGTACTGGAAGACGTAGAACGCGTTGTAGAAGTGGGGGATGTAGGCCCACTCGATCGCGTAGAGGTCGTCGATCTTCACCACGCCCTCGGCGTCGCCGTGGTAGCGCTTGAGGATGTCCCCGTAGATGCGGGTGAACGCCTCGCCCGTGAGCGACTCGCCCTTGTCCACGCGCGCGTGCACCTCGCGCTCGAACTCCGCGAACATCGCCTGCCGGTAGAAGGTCGCGCGCAGGCCCTCGAGCGCCGAGCCCAGGTAGAGCAGGCGCTCCTCGTCGTTCCTCGCGCCCTTGAGCACGTGCTCGAGCAGGAAGGCCTCGTTGGCCGTGGAGGCGATCTCCGCGATGAAGGTGGCGTAGTCCGAGGTGACGAAGGGCTGGTGCTTGTTGGACAGGTACGAGTGCATCGCGTGGCCCCACTCGTGGGCCAGCGTGGTGACCGACTCGTAGTTGTCGGTGTAGTTCATGAGCACGTACGGGTGGACGTCGTAGCCCGAGCCCGCCATGTGCGCGCCGGGGTTCTTGCGCGGGCGCGGGTAGGCGTCCATCCAGCGGCTCTCCAGCCCTTTTCCCATCGCGGCCGCGTACTCCGGGCCCAGGGGCGCCACCGCCTCGAGCGAGAGCCGCTTGCCCTGCGCCAGCGGGAAGCGCAGGTCGCTCCTCACGAGCGGCGGGTAGATGTCGAAGTAGCGCATCTGGCCGGCGGGAATGCCGAGCATCCTCGCGCGCAGCCGGAAGTAGCGGTGCAGGGTGGGCAGGCTCGCGTTCGTCTCGGCGATGAGGGTGTCGTAGACGGCGGGCGGCAGGCGGTTCCTGTCCAGGGCGCGGCCGATCGTGTCCGGGTAGTTGCGCACCCGCGTGTAGGCGGTGTCCTGCTTGAGGTTCTCGTAGAAGGTGACGCCGAAGGTGCGCTCGAATTCCTTCCAGCGGCCCCAGAACGCGTCGAACACCTTCCTGCGGTCGTCGCGGTTGGCCAGCTCGCGCAGGTTGCCGTAGGAAGACTGGTCGACCGTCACCTCGCGGCCGTCGGAGAGCGTGACCTTCGGCCAGGGCATGTCGGCGCTGGTGAGGATCTCGTAGGTCGCGGCGGCGCTGCCTGCGGCGAGGCCCAGCGTGGCGAGGATGGCCTCGCCCTTGCCGTCGAGCGTGTGCGGCGCGGCGCGCAGCACCTCGTCCAGCGGGTGGCGGTAGATGGCGAGGGACTTGTCCTGCCCGAGCAGGCTCTCGACCTTCGCCTTCCCGATCTTCAGGATCTCGGGCCGCACGAAGGAGGTGGCTTCGTCCACGGCGGTGGCGAGGACGATGGAGCGCTGGCGAAGCTCGAGCGTCGCGGGCACGCCGGTGTCCTCGGCGAAGAGTTCCTGGGCATAGAGGTCCAGGCGCGCGAAGCGCTTGCCGATGTCGGCCTGCAGGTCCAGGCAATCCTTGAAGCGCTTCGCGCTCGCGGCCAGGCGGCCCTTGCAGGCGGCGAAGGACTTGAGCTGCGCCTCGAGCTTGGCGGCATCCTGCTGCCAGGCTTGCGTGGAGGGGTAGATGTCGGCGAGGTTCCAGCGGTCCCCCGGCTCCTCGGCGGCGAGGGCGGGGGTGGCGAGGAAGGCGAGGGCGAGGAGGGGGGTGGCGGTTTTCATGGAGGCGTAGGATGCCCGAGAACGGCGGGCGCTTGTGTCACGGAGCATGTCAGACCCGCCGGCCCGCGGGCAGTTCGGGCTGCCCCCGCGAATGGCGTAGGCTTGCCGTTCCCGACCGCCCCGGAGGCCGCCGATGACGACCCCTGCCGACCCGCTACCCGACGACGTGCTCGAGGCCCTGCGCGCGGGCAAGGCCGTGGAGGCGATCCAGCGCCTGCGGCAGGCGACGGGGCTCGGCCTCGCGGAAGCCAAGGCGCTCATCGATCACCACCGCGAGGCGGATGCCGCGCCGGCTTTCGGCGCCCGGCAGGCAGGCGGCCTGCCTGCGTCCGTCGTGGAAGCACTGCGGCGCGGGAACAAGATCGAGGCGATCAAGCTGCTGCGCGGCCACACGGGCCTGGGCCTGAAGGAGGCCAAGGATGCGATCGAGGCCCTGTCCGTGGGCGCCTCCGGGTCGCCGGGCCGCTCCCCGGGCGAGGTTCCCCGCGCGAACCACGCCGTCGGCTGGATCGTGCTGCTTGCCCTCGCCGGCGTGGCCGGTTTCTACTTCCTTTCCGGTCGTGCCTAGGGGGCCCGCGCCACCCTTGCCTTGACCGTCGTTCCCGATCCGCTCCACGCCCCTCGCCCGAGCCCACGCCGATGACCGAGACAACCCGCCCCATCGCCCTCGTCGCCGCCGAGGCGGCCCCGCGCGCCGTCAAGTCCATCTACCCGGAGCCATTCGCCTCCCGCATGGGCCTGCGCGAGAAGCGCACGCTCGGCGACCTGTTCGGCCTGGCGAATTTCGGCGTGAACCTCACGCGCATCCTGCCCGGCGGCATCTCCGCCCTTCGCCATGCCCATGCGAAGCAGGACGAGTTCATCTATGTCCTCGAGGGCCACCCCACGCTCGTGACGGACGAGGGCGAGACACCCCTCGCGCCGGGCATGTGCGCGGGCTTCCCGGCCGGCACGGGCAACGGGCACCAGCTCGCGAACCGCACCGGGAGCGTGGTCGTCTACCTCGAGGTCGGCGACCGCACGCCGGGCGACTCGGTGACCTATCCCGACGACGACCTGCAGGGCGTGCAGGTGGACGGCCGCTGGCGGTTCGCGCGCAAGGACGGAACGCCCTTCCGATGAAGCCGCGCGCGGGCGCCATGCCCCGTCGGCGGGATCGCCGGTAGACTCGGGCCTTGGACACGGCGCAACTTCTCTGGGGCCTCGCCTTCGGCTCGATCGGGCTGGGCTATTTCCTGTACGGCCGCAAGCAGCGCGTGCCCGTGCCGCTCGTGTGCGGCATCGGGCTCATGGTCTTTCCCTACTTCATCTCGAACACGTACGCGC
>JBGAOO010000169.1:0-7528 GCA_044221765.1 Usitatibacteraceae bacterium
GGCCCGCGCCGAGCAGGCGCGCCAGCGCCTGGCCCAGTCGGGGCTGCCCGCGAGCACGGCGCTCAGCAGCTCGCTGCTTTCCGCCCGCCCGGTGATCCACCGCTACCTGGAGGCGTCGGTGGTCTACCAGGGCGCGACGAACACGGCGACGCTGAGCGCCTCGAGCAACGAGGAGCGCGAGTTCGGCGTGGGACTGGGCGGCGAGGCGCAGGCGGTCGGCGCCAACGACGCCTCGCGCCGCGGCTTCACCGCGAGCTGGGCGCACCGCTTCACGCCGCTCACGAGCGGCACGGTTTCCTTCACGCGCCTGCGCACCGATGGCCTGCAGGCGAGCGCCCCCGACACCCGCCAGGATTCGGTGCTCGCGGTCCTCGCCACGCGCCTGGGCCCGCGCGTGGGCGCCTCCCTGGGCTTTCGCCACACCCGCTTCGACACGACGGTCGACCCGGGCGGCTACCGCGAGTCCGCCGTGTTCGCGACCCTCTCGTACCACCCCTGACGCGCCATGTACGAGGCTTTCTACGGGTTCACCGGCCGGCCCTTCCAGCTCAACCCCGACCCGCGCTTCTTCTTCGCGAGCCGGCAGCACAAGCGGGCCATGTCCTTCGTGGAGTACGGCCTGCACCAGGCCGAGGGCTTCATCGTGGTCACGGGCGAGGTGGGCGCCGGCAAGACCACGGTGGTGCGCAACCTGATCGCGGGCCTGGACCCCGGCAAGGTCGTCGCCGCCCACCTCGTGAGCACGCAGCTCGAGGCCGACGACACCCTGCGCATGGTCGCGGCGGGCTTCGGCGTGGCCGTGCGCGATGCCTCGAAATCCGAGCTCCTGCTCGGCCTGGAGGCGTGCCTCGCCGCGCACGCGGCGGAGGGGCGGCGCTGCCTGCTGCTGGTGGACGAGGCGCAGAACCTGGCGCCGCGCGCGGTGGAGGAGCTGCGCATGCTCTCGAATTTCCAGCTCGGCACCCACGCCCTGCTGCAGAGCTTCCTGGTGGGCCAGCCCGAGTTCCGCCACATCCTGCGCAGCCCGCAGTTCAACCAGCTGCGCCAGCGCGTGATCGCCGCCTGCCACATCGGCCCGCTCGAGGAGGACGACACGCGCGCGTACATCGAGCACCGCCTGCGCGTGGTCGGCTGGAAGGGCTCGCCGCTCGTCCTGCCGGAGGCCTTCGAGGCCGTGCACGCGGCGAGCGGCGGCATCCCGCGGCGCATCAACCTGCTGTTCGACCGCCTGCTGCTCTCGGGCTTCCTGTCGGAGAAGCGCATCTTCACGAAGGAGATGGTGCGCGAGGTGGCCGAGGAGATCCACACGGAGACGCTCGCGCCCGACCCGGTGCCCGGCGACCGCCAGGAGCCCGGCGCGCCGAGCCTGGAGCGGCCCGGCGCCGCCCGTCCCGCGGGCACGGAGCCCGCGCGCCCCGGCGCGCCGCCGTCGGCAGGCCAGACCCCGCCTGTCGCCGTGACCGCCTCGGGCGCCGACAATGCCATCGAGGACATCCGCCGCGCGATCGAGCGCGTCGAGCAGGAAAACCGCGCCGCCCTCGGCAATTTCCAGCGCTTCCTCGATTGGGTCCGGCCGCGCGACCGCGGGCCGGACGGACGGCCTTGATGCGGGTGCCGCATGAATCGGAAGCCGCTTGCCGCGGCCGGCAGCCGGACTCGAACCGGGGTTCCGAGAAACTTCGCCCGGATCGGGTCGCCACGTGCTCGTCTCCTTCGTCCTGCTCCTGACGTACGTCGGGCTCGTCTACCTGCGCCCCCAGGAGTACCTCCCGGCGCTGGAGGGCGTGCCCGTCATGCCGATCTTCCTCGTGGCGAGCTTCGTCCTGTGGCTGCCGCACGGGAACAAGCGGCTCGATGCGCCCCAGTTCTGGCTGGCGCCCGCGCTGTTCGTCGCGATGGCGATCTCCATCGCGGCCAATGGCTGGTTCGGCGGCATCGTGCCGCTCGCGGCCGACATGGGCCCGGTCCTGGTCCTCTTCTTCCTGGTGGCGAGCGCGACCAGCACCGCGGCGCGGCACCGGGCGTTCATGGCGGCGCTCGCGATCTTCACGACGGTGCTCGCGGTGCACGGGATCGACCAGTCGGCCAAGGGCATCGGCTGGAGCGGCGCGCAGATGAGCCAGGAGACGCGCATCACGTACCTGGGCATCTTCAACGACCCGAACGACCTCGCGCTCACCTTCGTGTTCGCCCTGCCCATGCTGGCCTACCTCGCCTCCGAGACGCGATCGCTCCTCATGCGCGCGGCCTGGCTCGCCTCGATCGGCAGCGTGCTCTACGGGATCTACCTCACGAATTCGCGCGGCGGGATGCTCGCGCTCGCCACGCAGTTCATGGTGTACTCGGTGCGGCGCTTCGGCGTGCTGCGCTCGCTGGTGCCGGCGGCCGTCGGCCTGGGCGCCTTGCTCGCCCTGCCCACGCGCCTGGAGAACCTCGACGCGGACGAGGCCTCGGCCGCGGGCCGGCTCGATGCGTGGTACTCGGGCATCTGGATGCTCCTGCGCAACCCCGTGTTCGGGGTGGGCAAGGGCAACTTCACCGAGCACCATCCGCTCGCCGCCCACAACTTCCTGGTCCTCGCCTTCGCCGAGCTCGGGCTCTTCGGCTACTTCTTCTGGATCTCGTTCTTCGCGCTGAGCGTCTACATGGTCTGGCTCGCCTCGCGGCCGGGCGGCCCGCCGGGCCTTGCGCCCGGGGCGAGCGATCCGGCGTGGGAGCAGCACCGCAAGATCGCCACGACGTACCTCTTCTCGATGCTGGGCTTCATCGTCGCGGCCATGTTCCTGAGCCGCAGCTACAACCTGATGCTCTTCATGCTGTGCGGGCTGTGCGTGGCGATCCACCAGGCGATGCGCCGGCGCTGGCCGTCGTTCCCGGGCGTGTCCTTCGGCGCCGTGGCCGGGCGGCTCTTCGCGCTCGAACTCGGGAGCATCGTGTTCGTCTTCCTGCTGGTGAAGGGGCTGCTCTAGTGGCCGCGACGACCCGCCCGAAGGCCGGCACGGGCGCGTCCCGGCGCCCGCGCCCCGCCTCGCGGCCCGCGGTGCGGCTCGCCGCGCGTGCCTTCGTCGCGCTCGTCTCGGGCGGCATCGCGCTCCTGGCGGGCGGCTCCCTCGCCGGCCCCGAGCACTTCTGGCCCGTGGCGCAGGCGCAGTACGTGCCTTATCCGGCCTACCTGCTGCCCGCGCTCACCGCCGCCGCGCTCTCGGTGCTGCTCGGGTGGCGCTGGCGCGTGCTCGCGGCGCTCGGCCTGCTGCTCGCGGTGACGGTCCTCATGGGGTTCGAGGCGAACCTGGGCGGGGCGAAGGGCGAGGGCTTCCGCGTCATGACCTACAACGTGAAGGGCTACCTCGCGCGGCGCAGCGGCGAGGGCTTCGGCGCGATCGCGCGGGAAATCGCCCTGCACGACCCGGACCTGCTCGTGCTCCAGGATGCGCGCGAGCTCCAGGAGGCCTCGACCACGGGCGAGGCCTCGGCGAGCGCGGTCCTGGGCCGGCGCCACGTGTACGCGCTGGGCCAGTACGTGGTCGCGAGCCGGTACCCGCTGCGCGAGTGCCGCCCGCGCCGCATCCCGATCCGCGGCCAGCCCCACAGCTACGTGAGCTGCGTGGTGGTGGCGAAGGGCGTCGAGTTCGAGATCGTGACGGCCCATTTCCTCACGCCCCGCCACGGGCTGAACGCCACGCGCGAGGATCCCCTCGGCGGCATCGACGACTGGAAGCAGAACATGGAGGACCGCCTGAGCCAGGCGCAGACGCTCGCGGGCGACCTGCGCAAGCTCTGGCGGCCGCTCGTCGTCGCCGGCGACCTCAACGCGCCCACGGGCTCGCTCGTCGTGCGCTCGCTGCTCGAGACCGGGCTGCGCGACGCCTTCTCCGAGGCCGGCGCGGGCTTCGGCTACACGTGGGGCCACTCGCTCGGGCCGGGCCTGTCGTTCCTGCGCATCGACCACATCCTCGCGAGCCCCGAGTTCGGCGTGATCCGCTGCTTCACCGGCGGGGACGAGGGGTCGGCGCACCGGCCCGTGATCGCCGACCTCCTCCTGCCGGGAGCCGGCGCATGAAGCCCGTGCTCGTCCTCCTCGGCCTCGCCGCGCTCGCCGGCCTGGGCTATGGCGCGGCGCTCGTCGCGGGGCTGCGCCGCCGGCGCGTGGACCTCTGGTGGCGCGACTATCGCCGCCACCTGCGCGAGCAGCGCGCGCTTCCCGCGCCGAAGGGGCCGGTCCACGTCCTGTTCTGCTTCGTCGACCACTTCGAGCCGCGCTGGGGCAACGCCGACTACGACACCGAGGTGCGGCGGGTGGCGCGCTGGGCGCAGGGCTACCCCGCGCTCTGCGAGGGACATCGCGACGCCGACGGCCGCCCGCCGCGGCACAGCTTCTTCTACCCCTCGGAGGAATACCGGCCCGAGCACCTGGAGAAGCTCGCGGCGCTCTGCGAGGCCGGCTACGGCGAGGTCGAGGTCCACCTGCACCACGACAACGACACGGAGGCCGGGCTGCGCGAGAACCTGCGCGTCTTCCTCGGCCAGCTGGCCGGCGGCCACGGCGTCCTGCCGGTGCATCCGGCCACGGGCAGGCCGCTCTGGTCCTTCGTGCACGGCAACTGGGCGCTCGACAATTCGCGCGCCGACGGCCGCTGGTGCGGCGTGAACAACGAGATCGGCATCCTCGCGGACATGGGCTGCTACGCCGACTTCACGCTGCCGAGCGCGCCGTCCGACACGCAGACCTCCACGGTGAACTCGATCTACTACGCGACGGACGACCCGTGCCATCCCAAGTCCCACGACACCGGCGAGCCGGTGCGCGTGGGCGGGCGCAAGTCCGGCGACCTCATGATCATCCAGGGGCCGCTGTGCCTGCGCTGGAAGCGGCGCTGGGGGCTGCCGGTGCCGGCCATCGAGAACGGCGACGTGCGCGCGGGCAACCCGCCCACGCCCGAGCGCGTCGACGCGTGGGTGCGCACCGGCGTGCACGTGAAGGGCCGGCCCGAGTGGGTGTTCGTGAAGGTGCACACGCACGGCACGCAGGAGCGCGACATCGAGTCGCTCCTGGGCGAGCCGGTGGGGCGGATGTTCCGGCACCTCGAGGAGCGATACAACGACGGCACGCGCTACCGCCTGCACTACGTGACGGCGCGGGAGATGTACAACCTGGCGCTCGCGGCCCAGGACGGGCTGCCGGGCGAGCCCGGCGAGCACCTCGACTACGTCGTGCCCCGGCCCCCCTACGGCGCGGGGCGCGCGCGATGACCGCCACCGTGGCCGCGGCGCTCGCCTGGGGCAGCCTCGCGCTGCTCGCCTGGTCCTACCTCGCGTACCCGGCGCTGCTGCTGCTCGCCACGCGCGGCCGCACGCGGGCGGTGCCGGCGGCCTCGCGCGCGGGCGAGGCGGACCTGCCGACCGTGGAGGTCATCATCGCCGCGTACAACGAGGAACGCGACATCGTCCAGCGCATCGAGAACCTCCTCGCGCAGGACTACCCGCCGGGCAGGCTCGCGATCCGGGTGGGCTCCGACGGCAGCCGCGACCGCACCGTCGAGCTGGCCTCGCGCCTGGCCGGTCCGCGGCTCGCGGTCCACGCGTTCGAGGCGAACCGCGGCAAGGCGAGCGTGCTGAACGACCTGGTCGCGGCCTCGCGCGCCGACGTGCTCGTCTTCACCGACGCCAACACGCACTTCGAGCCCGGGACGGTGCGCGAGCTGGTCGGCGCCCTCGAGGGGGGGACGGCGCTCGCCTGCGGCGAGCTGATCCTGCGCAAGGCGGCCGAGGGCAGCAACGAGGACCACCGCTACTGGAGCGTGGAGCGCCGCCTGAAGCTCGCCGAGTCCTCGATCGGCGGCCTGCTCGGCGCGAACGGCGGCGTCTACGCGATGCGGCGCGAGCGCTACCGCCCGATCCGGCCCGACACCATCTGCGACGACTTCGTGATCGCCATGAACGTGGCCGTGGCCGGCGGCACCCTGCGCTACGTCCCCACCGCCGTCGCGCACGAGGAGACGCCCGACGACGTGGCCGCGGAATTCCACCGCCGCGCGCGCATCGGGACGGGCAACTACCAGAGCCTCTTCCGCCACCCGGACTTCCTGCTGGGGGGCACCTGGACGCTGCGCTTCACCTACGTCTCGCACAAGGTGCTGCGCTGGCTCACGCCGCACCTGCTGCTCGTCGCCTTCCTCGCGAGCCTCGTCCTCTGGCACGAGCCCCTGCACCGGTTCCTCGCGGTCGCGATGGCCGCGGGCGCGGCGGGGGCGCTCCTGGTCTTCCTCACGCGCGACCGGCTGCCCTGGCCCGGCGTGCTGCGCGGCCTGTCGTTCTTCGGGCTGCTCAACCTGGCCTTCCTCGTCGGTTTCGCGCGCTTCGCGACCGGCAACTACCGCGGCAGCTGGCGCCGCACCGCGCGGTGACCCGAGCCATGGAACGCGAGAACGACCTCGGGGCGCTGGACGGATGCGGCGTGGTCTATTTCGGCAACGACTGGTTCGCCGAGAACCGCACGAGCAGCCACCACGTCGCGCGCCGCCTGGCGCGGCACGTGCCGGTCCTCTACGTGGACTCGCCGGGCCTCAGGCCGCCGAGCTCGTCCAAGCGCGACCTGCGGCGCCTATTCCGCAAGCTCGCAGGCGCCGCGCGCCTGCCCACGCAGGTGGACGGCCGCTTCTGGCACTGCACGGTCCCGCAGGTCCCCTGGCGCGGCGTGCCGGGCGTGGCCTGGCTCAACCGCGCCTTCGGCCTGTGGGCGGTGCGCCGCGCGATCCGCCATGTCGGCTTCGGCCGGCGCCTGTCCTGGTTCGTCGTGCCGCACCCGGGGTTCATGGCGGGCCAGCTGGGCGAATCGCTCTGCGTCTACTACTGCATCGACGACTACGCCGCGCACCCGGGCGTGGACGCGGCGCGCGTGGCGGAGGCGGACCGGGCGCTCACGCAGGCCGCCGACCTCGTGTTCGTCGCCCCGCCCGCGCTGCTGGAGGCGAAGCGCGCCGCGAACGCGAACACCGTCTTCTCCCCGCACGGGGTCGACGTCGACCTCTTCCGCCAGGCGAGCGACCCGCGCACGCCCGTGCCGGCGCGCGCGCAGGGCCTCGCGAGGCCGGTCATCGGCTACTTCGGCTCGATCGCGGCCTGGATCGACGTCGAGCTCCTCGCGTGGCTGGCGCAGTCGCGGCCGCAATGGACCTTCCTGCTGGTCGGCCAGGCCTTCGTCGACGTCTCCGCGCTCTCGGCCCTGCCCAACGTGGTGCTCGCCGGCGCGCAGCCCTACGAGTCGCTGCCGGGCTGGGCGCGCAGCTTCGACGTGGCCATCATCCCCTACCGCCTCAACCGGCAGGTCCTCAACGCCAACCCGCTCAAGCTGCGCGAGTACCTCGCCACGGGCCGGCCCATCGTCTCGGTCTCGAACCCGGAGATCGAGCGCTTCGCCCGGTGGGTGCGCATCGCGAAGGGGCGGGACGAATTCCTCGAGGCCATCGAAAGGTCCCTGGAGCCCGAGCCGCCCGGGGCGGCGCTCGAGCGCATCGCCAGCGTCGAGCCC
>JBGAOO010000170.1:0-7882 GCA_044221765.1 Usitatibacteraceae bacterium
CACGATGGCGATGTCGGCGGCGCGCAGCCCGTGCTCGCGCACGCGGGCCAGCGCGCGGGGACCGGCGCGAACGACGATCGAGCTAGCGGCGGCCACCGGGCTCGGGAGATCGGAACGCGGCTGTGTCGGCCATCGCCTAGCGGAAGATCAGGACTTCGGGCCTTGCCGTGCCGCGCGCGAAGCCGCGGTACATGCCCTCGGTGGTGAACGAGAACACCGGCTCGCCGGAGCGATCGAGCACGACCACCCCGCCGCGGCCGCCCAGGGCCTTCACCTTGCCGAGCACCTCGTCGGCGGCGCTCTGCGCGGAGAGCCCCTTGTACTTCACCAGCGCGGCGATGTCGTGCGCGGCCGCGGCGCGGATGAACATCTCGCCCGTGCCGGTCGCGGAGACCGCCACGCTCCCGTTCTCCGCCCAGGTGCCCGCGCCGACGATGGGCGAGTCGCCGATGCGCCCGAAGCGCTTGTTGGTGAGGCCGCCGGTGCTCGTGGCCGCCGCGAGGTTGCCCGCCGCGTCGAGCGCCACCGCGCCCACGGTGCCGAGCTTCTCGTCGCCGGCGAGCGCGCCGGACTTCGCGGGCGCGGCCTTCTTCCCGTCGTGGTCCAGCTCGAGCCGCCCGCGCTCGCGCGCCTTCAGCAGCTGCTGCCAGCGCTCCTCGGTGCGGAAGTAGGACGGGTCCACGAGCGCGAGGCCCTGCTCGCGCGCGAACTGCTCCGCGCCCTTGCCCGCGAGCATCACGTGCCGCGACTTCTCCATCACCGCGCGCGCGGCCTCGACCGGGTTCTTCACGGTCGTCACGGAGGCGACGGCGCCCGCCCGCAGGTCCTTGCCGTCCATGACCGAGGCGTCCATCTCGTTGGTGCCCTCGGCGGTGAACACGGCGCCCTTGCCCGCGTTGAAGAGCGGCGAGTCCTCCAGCACCTTGACCGCGGCCACCACGGCATCCAGGCTCGTGCCGCCGCCGGCGAGGATGCGCCGGCCGGCCTCGAGCGACTCGGCGAGCGCCTCGCGGAAGGCCGCCTCCTGCGGCGCGGTGAGCGTGGCGCGCGTGATCGTGCCCGAGCCGCCGTGGATGGCGATGGCGAAGGGCGCCTGCTGGGCCCCGCAGGAGAGTGCGGCGGTGGCGGCGAGGGCCGCGGCGATTCGCTTCATGGCGGGGCTTTCACGGGATTGCGGGGATTCTAACCGAGGCGCCCGGGTGCGGCCGCGGTGGCCGTGCTAGATTGAAAGACCCCATCCTTCCCCTCGTCGCCGCCTCCCATGTCGCGCCTCTTCTCCCCGATCACCCTGCGTTCGGTCACGATCCCCAACCGCATCTTCGTCTCGCCCATGTGCGAATACTCGTGCGAGGACGGCCTGCCCAACGACTGGCACCTGGTCCACCTCGGCAGCCGCGCCGTGGGTGGCTGCGGCCTGGTGCTCACCGAGGCCGCGAGCGTCTCGCCGGAGGGCCGCATCACGCCCTGGGACGCGGGCATCTGGTCGCGCGACCAGGTGGAGGCGTGGAAGCCGATCGTGCGCTTCATCAAGGCCCAGGGGGCCGTGCCGGGCATCCAGATCGCGCACGCCGGCCGCAAGGCCTCGTGCGAGCGGCCCTGGAAAGGCGGCAAGCCGCTCGCGCGCGATGCGGGCGGCTGGAGGACGCTCGGCCCGAGCGAGGTGCCCTTCGGCGACTACCCGGCCCCGCGCGCCATGGGCGCCGCGGACATCGAGGCGTGCGTCGCCGACTTCCGGCTCGCCGCCGACCGCTCGAAGCAGGCGGGCTTCGAGGTGGCCGAGGTGCACGCCGCGCACGGCTACCTCCTGCACGAGTTCCTGTCGCCGCTGTCGAACCGGCGCGAGGACGAGTTCGGCGGCTCGCTCTCGAACCGCATGCGCTTCCCGCTGCAGGTGTGCCGCGCGGTGCGCGAGGCCTGGCCGCAGGACAAGCCCGTGCTCGTGCGCCTGTCGGCGAGCGACTGGAAGGAAGGCGGCTGGGACCTGGAGCAGTCCATCGCCTTCGCGCGCGAGCTCAAGGCGATCGGCATCGACATGATCGACGTCTCGAGCGGCGGCAACGCGGCCGACCAGAGAATCACGCTCGGGCCGGGGTACCAGGTGCCCTTCTCGCTCGCGATCCGCCGCGACGCGCAGATCCCGACGGCGGCGGTGGGCCTCATCACCGAGCCCGTCCAGGCCGAGCACATCCTCGCGCAGGAAGAGGCGGACGCCGTGTGCCTCGCGCGCGCGCTGCTGCGCGACCCGTACTGGCCGCGCCACGCGGCCAGGGCGCTGGGCGTGCCGCTCGCCTGGCCCGACCAGTACAAGCGCGCCGACGTCGGCCCGCTCGGGAGGGAGCCATGAGCGTCTTCGTCCCCGGCGCGAGCGCCGGCTTCGGCGCCGCCATCGTGCGCCGCTTCGCGGGCGACGGCGCGCACGTGGTCGCCGCCGCCCGCCGCGGGGAGCGCCTGGCCGATCTCGCGACGGAGCTGGGCCCGCGTGTCCACCCCCTCGTGCTCGACGTGACCGACCGCGAGGCCGTCGCCCGCGCGTTCGCGACGCTGCCGGCGGACTTCGCGCCGGTCGACGTGCTCGTGAACAACGCGGGCCTCGCGCTGGGCCTGGAGGGCGCGCAGGAGGCGGACCTGGACGACTGGGACCGGATGATCGACACCAACGTGAAGGGCCTCGCCTACTGCACGCACGCCGTGCTGCCGGGCATGGTCGCGCGCGACCGCGGGCACATCGTGAACATCGGCTCGGTGGCGGCGGAGTTCCCCTACGCGGGCGGCCACGTGTACGGCGGCACGAAGGCCTTCGTGCACCAGTTCGGCCTCTCGCTGCGCTCCGACCTGCTGGGCACGAACGTGCGGGTGACGGACGTGCAGCCGGGCCTCGTGGGCGGCAGCGAGTTCTCCGAGGTGCGCTTCAAGGGCGACAAGGAACGCGCGCGCAAGAACTACGAGGGGGTCGAGGCGCTCCGGCCCGAGGACATCGCCGACTGCGTGCACTGGGCCGCCACGCGCCCGGCCCACGTGAACATCAACACGATCCAGGTGATGCCCGTGTGCCAGGCGCCGACCCGGCTCACGATCCACCGCGGGGCGAAGCCGTGATCGACCTGTACTACTGGACCACGCCCAACGGCCACAAGATCACGCTCTTCCTCGAGGAGGCGCGCCTCGACTACCGCCTCTTGCCGGTGAACATCGGCAAGGGCGAGCAGTTCGCGCCGGAGTTCCTGCGCCTCTCGCCCAACAACCGCATCCCGGCCATCGTGGACCACGCGCCGGCCGATGGCGGCGCCCCCGTGAGCGTGTTCGAGTCGGGCGCGATCCTGCTCTACCTCGCGGGCAAGACCGGCCGCTTCATCCCGAAGGACCTGCGCGGCCAGGTGCAGGCGCTCGAGTGGCTCATGTGGCAGATGGGGGGGCTCGGGCCCATGGCGGGGCAGAACCACCACTTCAGCCACTACGCGCCGCAGGAGATCCCCTACGCGATCGACCGCTACGTGCGCGAGACGGGCCGGCTCTACGGCGTGCTGGACAAGCGCCTGCGCGGGCGCGACTTCATCCTCGGCGAAGACTACTCGATCGCCGACATGGCGGCCTATCCGTGGGTGATCCCGGAGCGCCAGGGCCAGGACTTCGCGGACTTCCCCGACCTCGCGCGCTGGCACGCGGCGATCCGCGCGCGGCCGGGCACGAAACGCGCCTACGCGCGGGCAAAGGAGATCAACCCGAAGCCGAGCCTGCCGCGGACGGATGAAGAGCGAAAAATCCTCTTCGGGCAGGACAAAAGCGTGGTGAAATAGCCGCCCGGCCGCCTCGACGCGGCCGGCGATAGAACAAGCAACACGGGAGGAGGGAAGCCATGCCCCGGCTCAAGGATCACGATGCCATCCGGCGCATCGCGAAGAAGTCGCTCTTCGAAGGCCTGGACGGCATGTGCGAGGGCGCGATCATCGTCGACCGCGACGCGCGCATCGTCTGGATCAGCGAGAAGTACGCGGCCCGCCTGGGCCTCGCCTCGCCCGCGGCCGCCGAGGGCAAGGTCGTCGAGGACGTGATCCCCAACAGCCTCATGCGCGAGGTGGTGCGCACCGGCGAGCCGATGATGCTCGACATCATGCAGTTCGGCCCCGATTCCTTCGTCGTGATGCGCGTGCCCGTGAAGGACGAGCACGGGCGCGTGATCGGCGCGGCCGGCTTCATGCTCTTCGACACGCTGCAGTCGCTGCAGCCGCTGGTGCGCAAGTTCGCGCAGCTGCAGAAGGAGCTCGCGAGCACGCGCCAGAGCCTGGCCGAGGTGCGACGCGTGCGCTACACGTTCTCGAGCTTCATCGGCACCTCGCCCGGCGCGATGGAGGTGAAGCGCCAGGCGCGCCGCGCCGCGCAGGCCGACACCACGGTGCTGCTGCTGGGCGAGACGGGCACGGGCAAGGAGGTGCTCGCGCAGGCGATCCACGCCGCGAGCCCGCGCGCGCACGGCCCCTTCATCGGCGTGAACGTGGCCGCCATCCCCGACACGCTGCTCGAGGCGGAGTTCTTCGGCGCCTCGCCCTCGGCCTACACGGGCGCGGACAAGCGCGGACGCGACGGCAAGTTCGTGCTCGCCAACGGCGGCACGCTCTTCCTGGACGAGGTGGGCGACATGCCCATGGCGATGCAGGCGAAGCTGCTGCGCGTGCTCCAGGAGAAGGAAGTCGAGCCCCTGGGCTCCAACCGCGTCGCGCGCGTGGACGTGCGCGTGGTGGCCGCGAGCAGCGTGGACCTGCGCCAGATGGTGGGCATGGGGCGCTTCCGCTCGGACCTCTTCTACCGCCTCTCGGTGCTGCCCATCGAGTTGCCGCCGCTTCGCGAGCGCATCACGGACCTGGAGGCGCTCTGCGAGCACATCCTCGAGGAGATGGCCGTGCGCACCGGGCGCCCGCAGCGCGAGCTCACGCCCACCGCGCTCGCCGTGCTTTCGGGCTACGCCTGGCCGGGCAACATCCGCGAGCTGCGCAACGTGCTCGAGCAGGTATTGATGCGCTCGGACAGCCTGCGCCTGTCGGCGGAGGAGTTCAGCCTCGTGCTGCCGCGCAGCGCGGGCACCCCGTCCGCCTCGGGCCGGGCCACGCTGCGCCTGGCCGACGTGGTGGCCGACGCCGAGCGCAACGCGATCCGCTCCGCGCTCGCCGCGGCGGAGGGCAAGAAGATCCTCGCCGCCGAGCTGCTCGGCATCTCGCGGGCCACGCTCTACGAGAAGCTCTCCGCCCTGGGCCCGCGCCGGGGCGAGCCCCGCCACTAGGCGCGAAGCGCCCGCGGCTGTCCGCCGGTCCGGACGGGTGTCCGGAAGTGTGGAATTCGCAGGACCATGATTCAACGGGTTTTTCCGCGAGCCAGGCGCCCGCGTGTCTGCTTTCGTGGACGAGCACCCGGCACGAGGCCGGGGGAATCACGGAATATCACGCTGATTCAAGTGCTTACGCATTGTTCGGGCATGGCACGGCCCTTGCGACAGGTGTTCCATCCGGCGTCCGCCGGAGCGAAAAGCACAAATTCGAGGAGATTCCATGCACCGCTCAAAGCTCGCGGCAACCGGCCTGCTGGCCGTCGCCCTGGCCGGCTGCAGCAGCAACAACGACTCGCCGGGCGACCCGAACGTCCTGCCGTCCTTCGTGAAGACCGCCGTCATCACCCAGACCTTCGACGGCACGACCGATGACCTGCTCACCGCCGGCCTGGGCAGGACGGGACTGGGCTCGGCCACGCCCCCGGCGGTGGCCGTGGCCACCGCGCCCACGAGCGCGGAGCTGCGGCGCCTGGCGATCTACAACAACTACCGCGCGCTCGTCGACATCACGCCCGGCGGTGGCTACGGCACGCTGTACGGCCCGAACGTCGATGCGGCCGGCGTGGTCACGGCGGGCGAGGGGCGCATCGCGGGCGAGGAGCACGTCGTGCTGGCCGACGACGGCACGGGCCGGCTGAACGTGACGCTCCTGGTCCAGGTGCCCGCGAGCTTCAGCAAGGACAACCCGTGCATCGTGACGGCCGCCTCGAGCGGCTCGCGCGGCGTGTACGGCGCGATCGGCACGGCCGGCGAATGGGGCCTCAAGAAGGGATGCGCCGTCGCCTACACCGACAAGGGCACGGGCAACGGCGGCCACGACCTGGCGGCCAACGAGGTTTACCTCTACGGCGGCTCGCGCGCGAGCGCGGCCACCGCGGGCAACGGCTCGGTCTTCACGGCGAACCTCACCGCCCTCGAGCGGCAGGAGTTCAACGCCGCGTTCCCGAACCGCTGGGCCTACAAGCACGCGCATTCGCAGCAGAACCCCGAGAAGGACTGGGGGCTCAACACGCTGCAGGCGGTCGAGTTCGCCTTCTACGTGCTCAACCAGAAGTACGGGGAGAACATCGGCGGCACCCTCTACAGGCGCATCACGCCCGACAAGACGATCGTGATCGCCTCGAGCGTCTCCAACGGCGCCGGTGCCGCGCTCGCCGCGGCCGAGCAGGACGTCGCGGGCCTCATCGACGGGGTGGCGGTGGCCGAGCCGCAGGTGCAGTTCAACGCGCCCACGGCGACGATCCGGCGCGGGTCCGCGGCCGTCGCCGCGCACTCGAAGACGCTCCTGGACTACTTCACGATCGCGAACCTGTACCAGCCGTGCGCGGCCTATGCCGCCTCGAACGCCGCCTCGCCGGGCCTCGCCTTCGTCACGGCGACCACGGCGGCCAACCGCTGCGCGGCACTGGCGGCGCAGGGCCTCATCGCCGGCACGACCACCGCGGAACAGGCGGCCGACGCGCTCGCGAAGCTGCGCGCGAACGGCTGGGAACCCGAGGCGGACCTGCTGCACGCCTCGCACTATGCTTTCGCCACGCTCTCGGTCGCCCTCACGTACGCGAACTCCTACCCGCGCGCGAGCGTGAAGGACAACCTGTGCGGCTACAGCTTCGGCGGCACCCCGGCGGCCGGCGTGCCCGCGGCGATCTCCGCGACGAGCGCGGCGCAGCTCTTCGGCACGGGCAACGGCGTGCCCCCGACCGGCGGCATCAGCATCCTCAACAACAACTCGGTGGGCGGCACGGCGCTCGACGCGGCCTCGATCTCGCCGTCGACGGGCAAGGCCGACTTCAACGTGGACGGCGCCAATTGCCTGCGCGCGCTCCTCACCGGCACGGGAGCGACGGCGGTGGCCGCTCGCGCGGGCATCGACCAGGTGAAGCGCACGGGCAACCTGCGCGGCAAGCCCGCGATCATCGTGCACGGCCGCTCGGACACGCTGATCCCGGTGAACCACTCCTCGCGCCCCTACTACGCGCTCAACAAGACGGCGGACGCGGCGAGCAAGCTCGCCTACTACGAGGTGACGAACGCGCAGCACTTCGACGCCTTCGTGGGAAACGCGCTCCTCGCCGGCTACGACACGCGCCTCGTCCCGCTGCACCGCTACTTCATCCAGGCGATGGACCTGATGTACGCCAACCTGAAGAACGGCACGGCGATCCCGCCCTCGCAGGTGGTGCGCACCGTGCCGCGCGGGGGCACGCCCGGCGCCGCGCCGGCCATCACGGCCGCGAACGTGCCGCCGGTGTCGGCGAGCCCGCCTGCGGCGGACACGATCACCTTCGCCAACAACACGCTGACGATTCCCGACTGAGTCGAGGCGGGGCGTGAATGCGACGGGGCGGCCTGGGCCGCCCCGTTTCCATTCCGCAGGCGAGTCGCTAGTAGGGACCGAAGAGCGCGCCCGAGGCGTCCTGCCGCCAGAACTGGCCGTTGCCGACGTAGATCGTCCCGGCGGGGAAGAGGATCGACCGGCCGTTGGACGACCCCGGATCGTAGAAGGTGCCGGTGGTCGTCTGCGGCGTGTGGGTCACCATGGGCGTGAGTGCCGTGAGGCTCGGC
>JBGAOO010000171.1:0-7473 GCA_044221765.1 Usitatibacteraceae bacterium
GAGGGTGAAGCGGATGGTGGTGCCCGCGCCGGGCGCGGCCTCGGCCCAGGCGCGACCGCCATGGCGCTCGACGATGCGGCGCACGGCGGCGAGGCCGATCCCCGTGCCCTCGACGTTCGCGGCCTCCGGCAGGCGGACCAGGGGCGCGAACAGCTCGCCCGCGCGCGCCGGATCGAAGCCGGTGCCGTTGTCGCGCACGAAGTAGCGCCGCTCGCCGTCGCCTTCCTCCACGCCGAAGGCGACGCAGGCGCGATCGCGCGTGCGGGTGAACTTGAGCGCGTTGGCGAGCAGCTGCGCGAGCGCCTCGCGCAGCAGCGCGTGGTCGGCCCACGCCGTGCAGTCGGCGGCCGGGTCGATCGCGAGCGAGTGGGTGTGCCCCGGCTCCGCCTGGGCGAGGTCGCGCCAGAGGTCGCGGGCGAGGGCGGCGAGGTCGATGAGGCGCGGGCGCAGCGCCACGCGCTCGATCTCGGCCAGCCGGGCCATGCCGGCGACGATGGCGGCGAGCTGCTGGCCGTTGCCGGCGATTCGCTCGGCGAGGAGCCAGGCGTCCTCGGGCAATTGCGTGCCGTAGTCGGCGAGCAGGCTGCCGCTGCTCAGGCCGAGCTGGCCGAGCGGCCCGGCCAGGGCGCGCGCGAAGGTCTCGACGTGCGCCTCGAGCGCGCGCGCGCGCGCCTCCTGCCGGCCGGCCTCGGCGCGCAGGCGCAGCTCCTGGCGCCGGGCTTCCGTGATGTCGAAGTTCACGCCCCGCAGGCGCACCGGCCTGCCCGTCTCGGGATCGCGCTCGGCGACCTGGACGATCGACCGGATCCAGATGTCGCTGCCGTCGCCGGCCGGCACCCGGTGCTCGACGGTGCAGTCCTGGCACTTGCCGCGGATCACCTCCTGGAGCGCGGTGCCGCAGCGGGCGAGGTCCCCGCGGGGAATGACGCCGGGCAGGCGTGCATGCGGCAGGCTCGCGGCCGTCGCGCCGCCGGACATGTTCCACCAGATCTCGCCCAGGCCGGCGTCGTTCCCGCGCAGGTCCAGCTCCCAGACGCTCGCGCCGGCGGCGCCCAGCACGAAGTCCATCCATCCCCGCGACTCGCCGACGGCGGCTTCCTCCGCGAGGCGCAGGCGCGTGAGCAGGCTGGCGCGGGTCATCGGCGGGCGCCGCGGACGGGCGCGGGCGGGACGGGCGGACGGGATGGCATGGCGGCTTTCGTGTGCGCTGGGCCCCGGAGGGCTCGTTTGTGTCCGTCGATTCGCGGGAGTGCAGGACCCCAGCGGACACTATTTGTTAGGCATTGTGCCATGTCAAATAACAATTGCAATATCGGGGTGCGCGCAGTCGCGGACCCGGGAGGGACGCCTCGCGCGAAGTCCTTCAACCAACCCTAGGGAGACTCAGATGAAGCGCACCCACACCACCCACGAAGTCCGCGCCGCGAACGAATCGATCCTGCCCGTCGACCGCGAAGGCGAGGCCGGCCCGTCCGGGCCGACGCAGGCGGCTTCCCCGGCACGCACGCTCGAGGACTGGGAACTCATCCTCGTGGGCGGTGGCGATACCGTCACCTGCTGGTAGCCGCCCGGACGCGGACGGCCCGATCCGAGCGCAGGCGGGGCGCCTACTTCGCGGTCACGAGCTTGCCGACGTAGGCGCCCAGGCGCTCCCGGCCGACCTTCACGGTCTCCGGGAGGCCGGCGTCGCGGCCGAAAGGCCGCTCGCCCATGGCCTGCAGCTGCTGGCGCACCTTCTCGGCCTCGGCCCAGACGGCGCCCGCGGTGGCCCGCGCCCGGTCGAGGTCCTTGCGGGCCAGCCGGACGTGGAACAGGCACACCATCGCCAGGTGGCGCAGCACGGGATTCTGGGCGTTCTCGGAGGCGATCTGGTGCAGGCAGGCGAGCGCCTCGTCGCCGCCGCGCTCGAGCGAGTCGCGCAGCGCCTGCAGGAACGTGAACTCCTTGGCCGTGGCGCCCTGCCCGCCGCGGCGGCGGCGCGAGACCTGCGCGAGGGTGCGGTCGGCCGCCGACGTGTAGCCGCCGGCGAGCAGCATCGCCGCGACCAGCACGCCGTCGGAGGGCGAGTCCACGATGAGCTGGGGCACGCGCTCGTCGTCGTGCAGGCGCTTGGCCAGGGCGAAGTCGCCCGCGAGCACCGCCTCCCACAGGCGGCGCGAGAGCATCCGACGCTCATGCGCGGCCTCGTCGATCGGCTTGCCCTTCAGTCGCATGCCCACTTCCCACAGGCGACCGTGGGCGCCCAGGAAGATGCTCATGACGCCCAGCGCGGCCAGCAGGTTGGTGCGGATGGCCCGGTCGCCGAACGATTCCTCCAGGGGCAAGGCATGGGCGGCGGCGGCCGGTGCCTCGCGTGCGACGCGCGCCCCTTCCAGGTACCAGATCACCGCGCTCGTCTTGTTGTCCACGCCGAGCTTGCGATAGAGGTTGTGGAGGTAGACGCGCATCGTCCCCTCCCGGTAGCCCAGCCGCCTGGCCATCTCCTTGCTCGAGGAGCCCTTGGAGAGCAGCTCCAGCATCTGTCGCTCGTTGGGCTCGAGCCCGATGGTCGTCTTCTTCATAGGAATCCTCGATCCTCCTCCAGGGAGGCGACTAGTTCACGAAAGGTGGTGAGACCCGCGGGGGAACTCGCGTCCACGCCGCGGTCCTGCGCTTCGTTGCGGATCATGGCCTCGAACTGGCGCACCAGCTCCGGATCGAAGCGGGTGCCCGACTCGCGGTCGAGCTCGGCGAGCGCCTGCTCGAGCGAGCGGCCCGGCCGGCGGCCCAGCCCGCACACCAGCTCGTCGTAGGCGTCGGCCACGGCGCACAGGCGGGCGGGCAGGGGGATGAAGCGACCGCCCACCCGGTCCGGGTAGCCGGTGCCGTCCCAGCGGGCGTGGTGGTACTGCGCGATCTCCCGCGCGAGGAGCATGCGCGGGTGGTGGTCGTCGCGCAGGATCTCGGCGCCGGCGTCGACGTGCTTGAGGAAGAGCGCGCGCTCGACCTCGTTGAGCGCGCTGCGCTTGCGAAGGATGGCGTCGGGCACGCTGGCGAGCCCGATGTCATGCAGCTCGGAGGCGAGGCCGATCTCGAGCGCCTCGACCGGCGAGCAGCCGTGCGAGAGCGCCAGCGCCTTGGTCATCGCGCCCACGCGCGCGCCGTTCTCGCCGCTGCCCTCGTAGCGCAGGCTCGCGCTCACCGCCAGGCGGCGCAGCGTCTGCCAGCCGGCGGGCTCGCTCGGCGGGCCGATCAGGGTGGCGAGGCGCGCCTGGGCCTGCTCCTGGCGCGGATCGCGCTCGTGCAGGGGGACCGCGGCGAGGCGCGCCAGCTCGACATGGCTGCGCGCGCGCTCGATGGCGGTGCGATAGACGCTCTCGGAGAGCTCGCGCAGCCGCACCAGCGCCCGCTCGGGATTGCCGGACTCCTCCTCGGCGCGCACCAGGCACGCGAGCGTGTCGCGAAGCACCGCCGGCATGCCCCGCGCCAGGTCGAGCGCCTGGTTCAGCCGGGTGAGGGCGATGTCGTGGTCGCCGATCGCCAGGTCGTAGGCCGCGCTGGCCGTGGCCGAGGCGATCCTCGCCCGCGGCGTGTCGACGGCCTCGGCAAGGCTCGCCGCCTCGCGCACGTGCGGCTGCGCCGCCGCCACCTGGCCATTGGCGATGAGCAGGCGCACGAGGCTTCGCTGCAGCAGGATGGCCCCGTAGGGGTCCTGCTCGCGGATCGGGCGGGACAGTTCCTGCAAGGCGAGCGCGCGTACACCCAGGCCGTCCGCCGACTCGCCCAGGTGGTGGTAGCTGTGCGCCAGGTTGGCGAGGGCCGCGAAGCGGCTGAAGACCGGCCCGCTCTCGGTCTCCAGCAGCGCGAGCGCGCGCTGGTAGCAGGGAACGGCGAGCTCGTAGCTGCCGCCGACGGTGAAGGCCCCGCCCATGTTGCTCCAGATGCGGCTCGCCTCGACCGGGTCGTTCGCCTCGTTCGCCAGGCGCAGGGCCTCGACGAAGTGGTCGATCGCGCCCACGACGTCCCCGAGGTCGGACAGGAGCAGCCCGCAGACGTTGGCCGCGCGCCGGTGCAGGACGGGGCCGCCATCCACGCGCGCCCGGCCGTGGACCTCGTGCGCCAGCGCGAAGGACTCGGCCGACCGGCCGATCGCGTAAAGCTGCCGGCAAAGGCCGAGCATGGCGTCGATGCAGGCCGAAAGGGCCGCCGGGTCGCGCTCCTCCCGGATGCAGGCAAGCGCCGGCGCGAGCGCCTGGCGCAGGCCGTCGCGGCCGAGTCGCGAGCCGCCGAGGACATGGCCACGGCTTCTCGCCGGCGGCGCCGGCGGGCATTGCATTTGCTTGCTCGCACACGCCCGAGATTGTACTCAATCCCGGGCCTGAAGGGCACGGCCGCGTGTCTAGCATCCGTTACACGCGTGCGCCTCCGGCGCGGACGAAGTCGCGGATTCGCCTTCCCGCCTCGGCGGCTTCCGCCACCGTGGACACGAGCGCGATTCGCACGTGGCCGCGGCCGGGATTCGTGCCGCCCGCCTCGCGCGAGAGGTAGCTGCCGGCAGCACCTTCACGTGCCGGGACGCGTAGAGCTCGCGCGTGAAGCGCGTGTCCTCGCCCGGCACGGCCGCCCAGAAGTAGAGGCGCCTGGGCCGCACGAGCGGCAGCACGGGGTTCACCAGGGCGTGGAAGGCCTCGAACTTCTCCCGGTACAGGCGCCGGTTCTCGGCCACGTGCGCCTCGTCGTTCCAGGCGGCGATCGAGGAAAGCTCGCACCACGTTACCATCGTGCTGCCGTGGTAGGTGCGGTAGAGGAAGAACTTCTCGAGCACGCCGCGTCACCGCCGCGAAGCCCGATGTAGAACGGGTGAAGCTGGCTGTTGAGGAGCCCATCACGACGAGCTTGTCGAAGCCCAGGGTCTGCGAGGCGAGTTGCTCCAGCGGCGGCGCGGACTCGTCGAAGTAGATCTCGCTGTAGCACTCGTCGGACACGAGCACGAAGCCGTGCCGGTCCGCCAGCGCGAAGAGCTTCTCCCATTCCGCCATCGTCATCACGCGGCCGTTGGGGTTGTTGGGCGAGCAGGTGTACACGAGCTGCGCGCGCGCCCACACGTCCTCGGGCACGGCGTCCCAGTCCGGCGCGTAGCCGTTCGCGGCGAGCGCGTTGATGAAGTACGGCGTGGCGCCCGCGAGCAGGGCCGCGCCCTCGTAGATCTGGTAGAAGGGATTGGGGCATACGACCAGGGGGCGGTCCGCGGCCGCGTCGACGACCACGTGCGCGATCGCGAAGAGCGCCTCGCGCGTGCCCGCGACGGGCAGCACCTGCGTCTCGGCGTCGATCTCGAGCGCGTAGCGGCGGCCGATCCATGCGGCGATGGCCTGGCGCAGTTCTGGAAGACCTCGCGTGACCGGGTAGCGCGCCAGGCCGCCGAGGTTCGCCTTGATCGCGTCGGTGAGCAGCGCGGGGGTCGGATGCTGCGGCTCGCCGATGTAGAGGTTCACCGGCGCGAGATCGGCGGGCGGTCGGGCGCCGGCGAGCAGGGCGTTCAGCTTCTCGAAGGGGTAGGGCTGCAGCAGGTCGAGTCGGGGATTCATGTCGCTAGTCGTCGCGGGCGAGGCCCAGCCGGATGAAGGGAAGCTTGAGCCACCAGCGCAGGCCGCGCCGGCGCAGGATCTCGGCGCGGCCCGCCTCGAGGGCGGCATCGCGCTCGGCCAGTGCGCGCGCCTGGGCGGCCACGGCCTGCTCGCGCGCGGCGCAGTCGCGCCGGGCGGCGTCCAGGTCTCCCCGGAGCGCCTGCACCGCCGCCTCGCGCTCGGCGACCTGCTTCTCCAGGGCCTCGCCGCGCGCGACCGTCTGGCGCAGCTCGCCCAGGATCTTGTCGTAGTCGCGGCCCTTCCAGTCGTCGCGGTCGGCGAGCACCGAGAGCGTGCCGGGCAGCATTCCGACCGTGGCGGCCGAGCGGCTCGCGAGCAGCAGGAAATAGAGCGGCGCCTCGAGCGCGGGGGCGGCCGCGCCGGGATCGGCCTCGCCCGCCTCGACGAGATGCCCGGTCTCGGCGCCCGCCTCCGGCGCGATGAGCGAATGGAAGCCCAGGCGCTGGCCGTACCAGCGCAGGTGCGGGAAGCGCGAGGCGACGAGGGCCGCGAGTTCCTCGCGGTAGAGCTCCTTCACGTGGAAGGGGTTCGCGTAGTCGCGCTTGTCGCTGTACTCGAGCTTGTTCGGGCACGAGAGCAGCAGCAGGCCGTCGGGGGCGAGCACGCGCCGGATCTCGTCGAGGAAGGCCTCCTGTCCCTCGATGTGCTCGATCGTCTCGAAGGACACGAAGAGGTCCGCGCTCGAGTCGGGCAGGGGGAGCCGGGTGCAGGAGGCCTCGACGTACGCGAGGTTCGCGAGGCCGCCGTAGGTGCGCCGGGCGTGCGCCAGCGCCTCGGGCGAGATGTCCACGCCCGTCACCGACGCCGCCACCCGGGCCAGGTGCGCGGCACCGTAGCCTTCCCCGCAGGCGCAATCGACGACGCGCTTGCCCGCGGCCAGGCGCGCGGCGAAATGGTAGCGGTGCCAGTGCTCGATCCAGATCTCGCCGTGCGTGCCGGGGACGAAGCGCTCGCCGGTGAACGCGAGGGGCGCGCTCATCGCAGCCAGCCGCGCCGGCGCAGCGCGTCCACGAGCGGTCGCCGGCGCGAGGCCAGGCGCCGCAGCAGGCCCGAGCCGCCCATGAAGCGGCGCACGTCCTCGCGCGTGACGAGCATGAGCGCCTGCGAGCGCGCGTAGCGCTCGGCCATGTCCGAGATGGCGCGCGGGCTGAGCGTGACGCGCAGCGACTCCTGGCGCGCGAGCGCGTCCTCGTACGCGCGGTCGAGGAGCGCCTGGCGCTCGGCGGCCGAACGCGTGTCGGCGGGGACGCGGTACTTGGAGGTGGTCTTCTCGACGAGCACGAACGCCTCGTCGATCGTGTAGCGCGTCCAGAGGTTCCAGTCCTCGAGCTGGTCCATGTCCTCGGCGAAGCCGCCGTGGGCCTCGTAGAGCGAGCGATGGAAGAGGACCGCCTGGATCGGGAGGAAGTTGTGGTGCCAGAGCGCGAGGCGGTCGAAGGGCTGTCGGTGGACCGTGACTTGCATCGTCTCATCATACTCGGCCCGGTCCCGGTCCCGCACCTGCGTGTGCGTCTCCCAGGCGAGCCCGTAGGCGCCCTTCGTGCCCGCGGCGAGCGCGGCCGCGAGGAGCACCTCGACATGGTCGGCGAAGAGCACGTCGTCGTCGTCCAGGAAGCCCAGCCAGGCGCCCTTCGCGAGCGCGAGCGCGCGGTTGCCGGCGCCCGCGCGGCCGATGCGCTCGCCCGTGGCCTCGTAGCGGATGGCCAGGCGCCCGGCGAACTCCGCGACGACCGCGCGCGAGGCCTCCGGCCCGTCCTCGACCACGACGACCTCCAGGTTCTCGTGCGTCTGGTGGGCGCAGGAGGCGAGCGCCTCGCGAAGCCAGGCGGGGCGGTTCACGGTCCGG
>JBGAOO010000172.1:0-7379 GCA_044221765.1 Usitatibacteraceae bacterium
CCTGCGCGGCGAGCGCCGGGTAGTCGGTGTAGCCCTTGGCGCCGGGCGTGTAGAAGAGGTCGGGGATCGGGGCGTTCAGCGCGGCGCCCTTCCTGAGCCGCTCCACCAGGTCCGGGTTGGCGAGGGCGTGCCGGCCGAAGGCGACCAGGTCGCCGCGACCTTCCGCGAGCGCCTTCTCCGCGCTCTGGCCGTCGTAGCCGCCGGAGGCGATGAAGAGGCCCGTGAAGGCCGCCTTCAGCTTCGCCTTGAACGCGGCCGGCACCTCGGGCGCGCCCATCGAGGAATGGTCCACGACGTGCACGTAGAGCAGGCCGAGCGTGGAGAGCTCCTTCATGAGCTCGAGGTACTGCGTCTCCATCTCCGGGTAGGCGCCCGTGCTGTTGAACACGCCGTAGGGCGAGATGCGGATGCCCACGCGGTCGGCGCCGATGGCGGCCACGGTGGCGCGGGCGACCTCGAGCGCGAAGCGGTTGCGCGCCTTCGAGCCGCCGCCGTACCCGTCCAGGCGCTTGTTCACGTTCGCGTTGAGGAACTGCTCGATCAGGTAGCCGTTGGCCGCGTGCAGCTCGACGCCGTCGAACCCGGCGCGCAGGGCGAGCGTGGCGGCCTGGGCATACTCGCCCACCGCCTTGTCGATGTCCGCCTGCGTCATGGCGCGCGGGGCGCTGTGCGCCTGCAGGCCCTTCGCGTCCGTGTACATCTCGCCGGGGCAGGCCTCGGCCATCGGGCCCACGACCTCGGCGCCGGCGGGCAGGTTGTCCGCGTGCGCGACGCGGCCGGTGTGCATGAACTGGATGAAGATCGTGCCGCCCTTGGCGTGCACCGCGTCGGTGACCGCCTTCCAGCCCTTCGCCTGCGCCTCGTCGTAGAGCCCCGGGATGCGCGGGTAGCCCAGGCCGTTGGGCGAGGGCGAGGTGCCCTCGGTCACGATGAGGCCGTTGCCGGCGCGCTGGGCGTAGTACTCGGCCATGAGGGCGTTGGGCACGTTGCCGATCGCGCGGCTGCGCGTGAGCGGCGCCATCACGACGCGGTTGCGCAGCTTGAGGGAACGGGTGGCGAGCGGTTCGAAGAGCATGGGAGATCCATCCGGGAGAATGTGTGGGAACCCTCCTAGCTTGGGGCGGCGGCGGTGAATGCAAGCCGGGTCCGCCGCGCCGCGCCGTTGCAATGGTCACACGCCCGGCGGGGGCATTGGCCGGCATCGCGGCCGGATGAGGTATCTTCCCCGGCTCGAGAACGCCGCCCGCGAGGCGGCCGGACACCCGCCCCCGTGAGCGCTCCCGCTTCGCCCGACCTCGTCGATTCGCGCTACGCCGCCTTCCGGCTGGCCGTGACGCTCGCCATCATGACGATCGGCGCGAGCGCGATGTACATCGTGCCCGTGGTGCTGCCCGCCGTGCAGGCGGAGTTCGGCGTCGCGCGCGCCGACGCCTCGCTTCCCTACGCGCTGCTCATGCTCGGCATGGGCGCGGGCGGGGTGCTGATGGGCCGGCTCTCGGACCGCTACGGGGTGATGGTGCCCCTGCTCGCCGGCTCGGCGTGCATCGGCGCGGGCTACGTGCTCGCCTCCTTCGCGACCGACATCCACACCTTCAACCTGGTGCACGCGATCGTGCTCGGCTTCTTCGGGCTCTCGGCGATGTTCTCCCCGCTGCTCGCCGACACCTCGCTCTGGTGGGCGAGGCGCCGCGGCATCGCGGTGGCCGTGTGCGCGAGCGGCAACTACCTGGGCGGGGCGATCTGGCCGCCCATCGTGCAGCACTTCGTCGAGACCGCGGGCTGGCGCCAGGCCTACCTCGGCCTGGGCCTTTTCTGCGGCCTGTCCATGCTCGCGCTCGCGCTGCTCATGCGCCGGCGCCCGCCCGAGGCGCGCGAAGGGCCCGCCAGCGTGCACGCCTGGCACCCGACCGACCGGCCCTTCGGCCTGTCCACCAACGCGGCGCAGGCGCTGCTCATGGTGGCGGGCACGGCCTGCTGCGTGGCGATGTCGATGCCGCAGGTGCACATCGTCGCGTACTGCGGCGACCTCGGGTACGGCCCGGCCCGGGGGGCGGAGATGCTCTCGATCATGCTCGGCTTCGGCATCGCGAGCCGGCTGCTCTCGGGCTGGATCTGCGACCACATCGGCGGGCTGCGCACGCTGCTGCTGGGCTCGGTGCTCCAGGGCGTGGCGCTGCTGCTGTTCCTGCCCTTCACCGGCCTCATGCCGCTCTACGCGATCTCCGCGCTCTTCGGCCTGTTCCAGGGCGGCATCGTTCCCTCCTACGCGATCATCGTGCGCGAGCACTTCCCGGTGCGCGAGGCCGGCGCGCGCGTGGGCGCGGTCATCATGTGCACGATGGTCGGCATGGCCCTGGGCGGCTGGATGTCGGGCAAGGTGTTCGACCTCACGGGCTCGTACCGCGCGGCCTTCCTGAACGGCATCGCCTGGAACGCGCTGAACCTCGTCATCGTCTTCACGCTGCTGCGTCGCACGGGATGGGGCGGGGGCCGGGCCGTGCCCGCGCGCGCCTAAAGTCCGGCGCCGGGATGCCGTAGTTCCCTACGGATACCCCCGAATGCCGCCCGCGGGCGGCTTGCGCCATGAAACCCAAGCACACCGTACCCACCGAGGCCGAGCAGGCCGCCCGCGACCGCGCGCGCCCCTTCAAGGAGCGCTTCCAGGTCGTCTTCGAGACGCTTTCCTCCCCGCCCGTCATCGGCTTCGCGGCGTTCACCGTGCTGTGCGCCGCCGGGCTCGCCTGGTACTCGCAGCGCCCTCCCGATGCGGCCACGGTCCAGGCGGCGCCCAAGGCGCAGGCCGGCGCCCGCAAGGCCGCGGCGACGCCCGCCAATTGCCGCGAGGAGTTCCGCAGCGGCGACGTCGCGCTCGCCGGGAGCTACGCGCCCCCGTTCCTCGACTCGCACCTCGAGCTGCGCAACGGCTCCGAGCGCCCGGCGCTGGTGAGGATCGTGCGCACCAACGGCCACCAGCGCTTCGCGACGGTGAGCGTGGGCCCCGGCCAGACCGAGCGCGTGAGCGTGCAGCCCGATAAGTACGAGCTCGAGTTCGTGCACGGCACGCGCTGGTGCGGCCTGGAGGCCGGGTTCGCCGACGCCTCGGCGCCGGTGCTGCTCGAGGGGATCGAGGCGAAGAGCTACGGGCAGGCGAGCGTGGACCTCGCCCCGCGCGCCTAGCCGACGGCGGTCCCGCCGCGCGGGCGGGCCTTCGGGCCCGCGAGGGCTGCAGCGCGAGCGCCGTCGCCGCGGGCGCGGCCGGCCTCTTCTCCTGCACCTCGAAGCCGGCCAGGCACCACGAGCGACCGTGGTGGCGGATGCGGTTCATGCGCAGCAGGAAGGTGCGGTCGTCGAAGCGCACCTCGTACCAGTCCTTCGCGTTGAAGTCCTTCTCCGCGACCAGGATCGCGTCCTGGTGGCCCGAGGTGTCGGCCCCCGGGACGAAGAGCGTCGTCACGTTCCCGCCCAGCAGGCCCGCCTCGGAAAGCACCAGGCGGTGCGGCGCGCGCGAAACCACGCGCAGGCCCAGTCGCGTGAGGCCCGCCTCCTGCGGCACCCGGCGGACGATCTCGCACAGGATCGGGAAATCCTCGCCGTTGCGCCGGAGCGCCACGAGCCCGCCGACCTCGAGCATCCCGCCGGCGCCCTCGTCCACCTGCATGCCCAGGCCCCCGGTGCTCTCGTCCACCAGCTGCATGTAGCGGTGCGACACCTCGTAGTGCTGGTCGATGGCCGAGAACTGCCGGCCGGCCGGGTGGCGGGCGGAAGGAGGCGGGTTGGTGGGGCCGGCGACCGGGGGCGTCTCGAAGGCCTTGGCGAAGATCTCGGCGAGCCCGACGAACGCCTCGAGCCTTTCCTCGCGGCCGGCGCGGGCCTGGCGGTGGTAGCGGCCGCGCGCGGCGGCGAGGAAGCGGCGCAGGTACTCGAGCGTGGCGATGTGCTCGTCGACGTGGAATTCGCTCGCGAGCCCGTGGCCGGGGTAGAGCTCGCCGCGGCGGAACCCCTGCATCACCGTCTCGATGTGCTGGCCCAGCGCGTCGATCGCCACGAAGCGCGCGCCGGCCTTGCGGGCGGCCGCGTCGTCCGAGGCGATCTGCAGCCCCGTGCCGCCGGCCGGCTCGAAGTCGAGCACGGCGCCCTCGTCGCGGTCGGTGAGCCCGTAGTCGCCGCACCACTCCCAGAGCCAGCTGTCGGCGATCTCGACCCCGCGCGGGGGCAGGTGGCCCAGGCAGATGGCCTCCAGCAGCAGCGAGCGCAGGAAGAGCGCCTCGAGCGTGTGCACCGACTCGACCTCCCCGCGCAGCATCCGGCAGGGCTGCGCGCCCTGGCACGCGCGCTCGACGAGCGCGTGCACGCGCTTCATCTCGATGAGGCACAGCGAGTCGCGCTTGGCGTTGCCCATCTCGGACCACTTGATCTCGTCGCCGTGCGCGACGAAGGAGAGCGCCGCCAGGCGCGTGGTGCCGTCGTCGTCGACGCCCGCCTCGCGCAGGCGCCGGAAGAGCTCGGCCGCGGCGTGCGCGATGGCGCGGTAGGCGCCGCTCGTCCACGAGGCGAAGTCCAGCTCGGCATCGGTCCAGAGGAGCGTCGAGGAGAGCACCTGCCGCTGCTCGGGCAGGATCGCCTCGTCGAAGCGGCGCGCCTCGGCGAGCAGCTCGCTCGCCAGGTGCGCGGGATCGCCCTTCTCGGCCTGGCTGCGCAGCCACTTGAAGGTCTTCTCCCAGCCGGCGCGCTCGCGCGGGTCGAGTAGGCGCATGCGCAGCGAGCCGGCACCCGCGCCGTCCTCGCCCAGCCACATCAGCCGCTCCGACTTGCTCATCGATCGTCCCCGGTGTCGTGCGCGCCGGATGGGCGCGGGCACGGGGGGCCCCTCAAGGGGGAATCCCCGATCACAGGCTACGTCGCAAGGGGCCGCCGGGAAGGGCGGATTAGGCGGGCAAAGGCGGCGCTATTCGCGCCGGGCGCCGCTAGCCGGAATTGCGAAGGCCGGCGGCGAGCCCGTTGATGGTGAGGTGGATGCCGCGGTTCACGCGCGCCTCGGCGTCGCCGGCGCGGTAGCGCTTGAGCAGCTCCACCTGCAGGTAGTTCAGCGGGTCGAGGTAGGGGAAGCGGTTGCGGATGGAGCGCGCGAGGGTCGGGTTGGTCTCGAGGAAGCCGCCGGCGCGCGTGATGGTGAAGTAGGCCTTCACGGTGAGGTCGAGCTCGCGCCGGATGCGGCCGAAGATCGCGTCGGCGAGCCGCTCGTCGGGCACCAGCTCCTTGTAGCGCGCGGCCACGGACAGGTCCGCCTTGGCGAGCAGCATCTCCAGGTTGGAGAGCATCGCGCGGAAGAAGGGCCAGGTGCGCCACATCTCCGTGAGCAGCGCCTGCCCCGGCTCGCCGTGCCTCGCGAGGAAGGCCTCGACCGCGCTGCCCAGGCCGTACCAGCCCGGCAGCATCACCCGGCACTGCGCCCAGGAGAACACCCAGGGGATCGCGCGCAGGTCCTCGATGCGCACCGAGGGCTTGCGCGAGGCCGGCCGCGAGCCGATGTTGAGCTCGGCGATCTCGCGGATGGGGGTGGAGGCGCGGAAGTAGTCGACGAAGCCGGGCGTCTCGTAGACCAGGCCCCGGTAGGCGGCGATGGCCGCGGCGGAGATCTCCTCCATCGCGGCGTGGAAGCGCGCGTGCTCGCCCGGCGGCACCGCCTCGAGCGTGGCGCGCACGGTGGCCGCGACGAGCGCCTCGAGGTTGCGCCGGCCGATGTCGCGGTTGGCGTACTTGCTCGCGATGACCTCGCCCTGCTCGGTCAGGCGCAGCTCGCCCTGCACGCTGCCCGGGGGCTGCGCGAGGATCGCCTCGTAGGAGGGGCCGCCGCCGCGGCCCACGGTGCCGCCGCGGCCGTGGAAGAAGCGCATGCGCACGCCCGCCTCGCGGAACACGTCCACCAGCTCCGTCTCGGCCTTGTACAGCTCCCAGTTCGAGGTGACGTAGCCGCCGTCCTTGTTGCTGTCGGAATAGCCGAGCATCACCTCCTGCACGCCGCCGAGCGAGGCGACGAGGGCGCGCGCCAGGGGCAGCGCGAACCACGCGCGCATCGTGGCGGGCGCCCGGCGCAGGTCGTCGATGGTCTCGAAGAGCGGCACGATCTGCACGCGCGTGGACGGCGCCTCGCCCGGCCGGAGCAGGCCCGCTTCCTTGAGCATCACCGCGACCTCCAGCAGGTCGGAGACGCTCTCGGCCTTGGAGATCACGTACTGGCGGATCGACTCGGGGCCGAGCGCGGCGTGCACGCGCGCGGCCGCCTCGACGATCGCGAGTTCCGCGGTGGCGAGCTCGGTGTAGGCCAGGTGCGGCGAGCGCAGCGGCCGGGGCGTGGCGAGCTCGGCGAGCAGCACGGCCTGGCGCCCGGCCTCGTCGAGGGCGAGGTAGTCGGGCGCGGTGCGCGCCTGGCGCAGCAGCTCGGCGATCACCTGCTCGTGCACCACGGAGTTCTGGCGCAGGTCGACGCTCGCCAGGTGGAAGCCGAAGGTGCGCGCGGCGCGGCGCAGCCGGCGCAGGCGCCCGTCCGCGAGCAGGCCGGCGTTGCCCTCGCGCAGGCTCGCGTCGATCACGTCCAGGTCGGCGGCGAAGGCCTCGGCGTCCGCGTACGGCTCGGCCTCGCCCACCGCCGAGCGGTGCTCGCGCTTCAGGCCCAGGCGCGTGGCGCTCGCCGCGAGGCGCGCGTACACGCCCGTGAGCGCGCGCCGGTACGGCTCGTCCTGGCGGAAGGGCGAGCGGTCGGGCGATCGCCCGGCGAGCTCGGCGAGGGCCGGGCTCACGCGCGCGAGCAGGCCCGAGAGCGGCAGCTCCGCGCCGAGCGCGTGCACCTCGGTGAAGTAGTGGTCGAAGGCGATCTCGCCCTGGCGGCGGAAGGCGTAGTCGAGCATCTCGTGGGTGACGAAGGGGTTGCCGTCGCGGTCGCCGCCCACCCAGCTGCCGATCGCGAGCACGGTGGGCAGGGCCGGCGCGGGGCCCTCGCCCGGCAAGGCGGCGAGCGCGTCCTCGATCTCGCCGTGCAGCCTCGGCACCGCGTCCATGAAGGTGTAGTCGAAGTAGGCGAGCGCGTTCTCGATCTCGTCGCGCACGCCGAGCTTCACCGCGCGCAGCATGCGCGTCTGCCAGAGCGTGGCGACCAGGCGGCGCAGCTCGCCCTCGGCCGCCTCGCGCTCCTCCTCGAGCAGGTCGGGGATGTCCAGGCGCGCGAGCGTGCCGGCGATGGCGAGCTGGGCGTCGAGGTTGCTGCGGCGCTGCACCTCGGTCGGGTGGGCGGTGAGCACCGGGCTCACGCGCACGCCGGCGAGCGTGGCGGCGCCCTGCTCGCGCGTCACGCCGCGCGCCCGGGCGTCGGCGAAGAGCCCGCG
>JBGAOO010000173.1:0-7246 GCA_044221765.1 Usitatibacteraceae bacterium
CGTCGAACAGCGGCCCTTCATCTACAAGACGCGCGACGGGCTCGAGATCAGCGGCTACTACTTCCTGCCCAAGGGATACAAGCCCGGCACCAAGCTGCCCACGATCGTGCACATCCATGGCGGCCCCATGGTGAGGGCGGACCGCTTCGCGAGCGGTTTCGGCTACATCGAGGGCCAGCTCTTCGCCTCGCACGGCTACGCGGTGATCGTCCCCAACTTCCGCATCACGCCCGGCCTGGGCGCCAAGATCTACTACGCCGGCTTCGGCGCCTACGGGCGCCAGATGTCGGATGACCACGAGGACGCGCTCAAGTGGGGCGTCGAGCAGGGCTTCGTCGACCCGGGCCGCGTGTGCATGTCCGGCGCGAGCTACGGCGGCTATGCGCCGCTCCAGGCGCTCGTCCGCAACAACGACCTCTGGAAGTGCGTCGTCGCGGGTCTTGCCGTCACCGACATGAAGTACCAGCTGACGGCCGCCGAGGGCGACACGATGTACAGCGAGGCGGGGGTGAAGTTCTGGAAGTCCGTGCTCGGCTCGGAAGACCTGTCGGCCAAGGTCATCCGCGACATCTCCCCCGTCTTCCATGCCGACAAGATCAAGCGGCCGGTGTTCCTCTATGCGGGGCTGGACGACATCCGCGTGCCCATCGCGCAGATCCAGGACATGAACAGCAACCTGATCGCCGCGGGCAATCCGCCGAAGGCCTTCCTGATCAAGGAAAAGGAAGGGCACGGCTTCGGCAAGCTCGAGAACAACGTCGATACCTGGACGAAGATCCTCGAGTTCCTGAAGGTCCAGATCGGCTCCTGAAGGTCCGCGGGCCCGCGGGAGGCGGCACGCCGCCTCTCGCGGGCCTTCACCCCCCTGCGTCAGGTCGCGAGGCGCCATGCAGCCCACGCTCGACACCCTGCGCGAGGTCCTGCGCGCGCGCTACCTCGAGGACGAGAGCGTCGCGCTCGAGCGCCTCGTCGCCGTCGCCCGGCCCGATGCCGACACCGGCGAGCGGATCGGGCGCACCGCCCGGGAGCTCGTCGTGCGCGTGCGCGAGCAGCAGCGCGCCTACGCGGGCATGCAGTCCTTCCTGCAGGAATACGACCTGTCCTCGCAGGAAGGCGTGCTCCTCATGTGCATCGCCGAGGCGCTGCTGCGCATCCCCGACGCCGCCACCGCCGACCGCCTGATCCGCGACAAGCTCTCGCGCGGCGAGTGGGAAGGCCACCTCGGGCGCGGCAAGTCGCTGCTGGTCAACGCGGGCACCTGGGGGATGATGCTCACCGGCCGGCTCGTGGAAGTGGATCCGTCGCGCGCGGGCGACTGGAGCGGCTGGCTCTCGGGCATCGCCGCCCGCGCCGGCGAGCCCGTGGTGCGCCTCGCGCTGCGCCAGGGCATGAAGCTCATGGCCGAGCAGTTCGTGATGGGTCGCGACATCGGCGAGGCGATCGGTCGAAGCCATGCCGGCGGCCCGGGCGTGCGCCACTCCTTCGACATGCTGGGCGAGTCGGCTTTCACCGACGCCGATGCGCAGCGCTACTTCACCGCCTACAGCCGCGCCATCGACGCGCTGGCCGCCGACGCCGGCCCCGCGCCCGGCGTGCCGGTGTTCGAGCGCCCCGGCGTCTCGATCAAGCTCTCGGCGCTGCATCCGAGGCTGGAATACGCGCAGCGCGCCCGCTGGATGAAGGAGCTGCTGCCGCGCGTGCAGGCGCTCGCGGAGCGCGCGATGCGCGGGAACATCGGCCTCACGCTCGATTCGGAGGAAGCCGACCGCCTCGACATCCTGCTCGACGTGCTCGAGCGCGTGTTCTGCTCCCCCGCGCTCGCGGGCTGGGAAGGCTTCGGCCTGGCGGTGCAGTCCTACCAGAAGCGGGCCCTGGCCGAGATCGACTGGCTGGCGGCGCTCGCGCGCTCGCAGGGCCGGCGTCTCTCGGTGCGCCTGGTGAAGGGCGCGTACTGGGACGCGGAGATCAAGCGCGCGCAGGCCGGCGGCCACGGCGGCTACCCGGTGTTCACGCGCAAGGCGAACACGGACGTTTCCTACCTCGCCTGCGCCTCGCGCATGCTCGCCGCGCCCGAGGCCTTCTACGGGCAGTTCGCCACCCACAACGCGCACACCGTCGCCTCGATCGTCGAGCGCGGGCGCGGCCTCGCCTTCGAGTTCCAGCGGCTGCACGGCATGGGCGAGGAACTCTATGCGGAGGTCACGCGGAAGCGTGGCTTCCCGTGCCGCGTCTATGCGCCCGTGGGCAGCCACGAGGACCTGCTGCCCTACCTCGTGCGCCGCCTGCTCGAGAACGGCTCCAACACCTCGTTCGTGAACCGCATCGCCGACGAGGCCATTCCCCCGGAGGCCCTCGCGGCCGACCCGGTGGCGATCGTCGAGGCCAACGAGCCGAAGGCCAACCCGAAGCTGCCGCTGCCCGCGGACCTCTACGGCGACCGGCGCAATTCCGCCGGCTTCGCCTTCGCGGACGAAAGCGTGTCGGGCCCGCTGCTCGAGGCGATGCGCGGCCCGCTCTCCCGGGCGGACTGGGCCGCGTGCCCGCTCGTGGGCGGGCGCGAGCGCGGCGGCACCCGGGCGGACATCCGTGATCCCGCGCGGGGCGTCACGATCGGCCACGTGCTCGAGGCGGACGCGGGTCTCGTCGACGAGGCGCTCGCCTTGGCGGTGAATGCCGTGCTCCCCGCGCCCGAGTCACGCGCGGCGATCCTGGAGCGCGCGGCCGACCTGATCGAGGCGCAGCGGGGCAAGCTCATGGCGCTCCTCGCGCGCGAGGCCGGCAAGACGCTGCCCGATGCGCTGGGCGAGGTGCGCGAGGCCGCCGACTTCTGCCGCTACTACGCGCTGCAGGTGCGCCGGCATTTCGTCCAGCCCGACGTGCTGCGCGGGCCCACGGGCGAGTCGAACGACCTGCGCCTCACCGGCCGCGGGCCCTTCGCGTGCGTGAGCCCGTGGAATTTCCCGCTCGCGATCTTCGCGGGCCAGGTGGTCGCCGCCTTCGCCGCCGGCAATGCCGTGCTCGCCAAGCCCGCGGAGCAGACGCCGCTTGTGGCCTTCGAGACGGTGCGCCTGCTGCTCGCCGCGGGGGTGCCGCCGGATGCGCTCGCGTTCCTGCCGGGCCGCGGCGAGACGGTCGGCGCGCGCCTCGTGGCGGACGAACGGATCGCGGGCGTGGCCTTCACCGGCTCGACGCAGACGGCGCAGGCGATCAACCGCTCGCTCGCCGCCCGCGAGGGCCCCATCGTCCCGTTCATCGCGGAGACGGGCGGGCTCAACGCGCTGTTCGTCGATTCGAGCGCGCTGGCCGAGCAGGTGGTGACCGACGTGGTGGCCTCCGCGTTCAACAGCGCGGGGCAGCGCTGCTCGGCGCTTCGCATCCTGTGCCTGCAGGCGGACATCGCGCCCCGGGTGCTCGCGCTGCTCGAGGGCGTGTGCGCCGAACTCGTGCTCGGCGACCCGGCGCTCCTCGCCACCGACATCGGCCCGGTCATCGATGCCGAGGCGCTCGCCGCGCTCGAGGCGCATGCCGCGCGCATGGACCGCGAGGCGAAGCTCGTCTGCAAGGTGCCGCTCCCCGACGGGCTTCACGGCACCTTCTTCGCGCCGCGCGCCTACCTGCTCGAGGACCTGGGCCAGGTCGATCGCGAAGTGTTCGGCCCCATCCTGCACGTGGTGACCTTCGAGGCGGACGAACTGCCGGCCCTGGTCGGGCGCGTGAACGCGAAGGGCTACGGCCTCACGCTCGGGGTGCACAGCCGCATCGACGACACGGTGGAGACCGTGCGCCGCCTGGCGCGCGCGGGCAACGTGTACGTGAACCGCAACATGATCGGCGCGACGGTGGGCGTGCAGCCCTTCGGCGGCGAGGGCCTGTCGGGCACCGGCCCCAAGGCAGGCGGGCCGCACTACCTCTTCCGGTTCGCCACCGAGCGCACCTTCACCGTGAACACGGCGGCGGCGGGCGGGAACGCGGCGCTCATCGCCGGCTCGGAATGAAGTTCGCGAGGCCCCTCGTGGCCGGGCGCCTGCTGCGCCGCTACAAGCGCTTCCTGGCCGACGTGGTGCTCTCCGACGGAAGCCAGGTCACCGCGGCCTGCCCCAACACCGGCTCGATGATGGGCTGCTGCGAGCCGGGCAGCGCCGTCTGGCTTTCCGAGAGCGATTCGCCCACGCGCAAGTACCGGCACACCTGGGAGCTCGTGCGGGCGGGGGACACGCTGGTGGGCATCAACACCGGTTGGCCGAACCGGCTCGCGGCCGAGGCGATCGCCTCCGGCGTGGTGGCCGAGCTCGCCGGTTACGAGGCCACGCGCGCCGAGGTGCCCTATGGCGAGGAACGCAGCCGCATCGACCTGGTGCTCGAATCGCCCGCGCGTCCCGCGTGCTACGTCGAGGTGAAGAACGTGACCGCGGCCGTCTCCGGCGGCGTGGCGCTCTTCCCCGACGCGGTGAGCGAGCGCGGCAGCAAGCACCTGCGCGAGCTGCTGCGCCTGAAGGCGCAGGGCCTGCGCGCGGTCCAGTTCTACTGCGTGCAGCGCGGCGACGTGAACGAGGTGCGGCCGGCGGACGCGATCGACCCGGCGTACGGGCGCGCGTTGCGGGAGGCGATCGCCGGCGGGGTCGAGGTGCTCGCCTACCGCGCGTGCGTGACGCCCGGCGAGATCGCGCTCGAGCGGCGAATCCCGGTCACCTGCCCCTAGTCGTCGGCGGACTTGAGCCGGGCGACGCCCTTGGGCGCCTTGGTGCCCGAAAGCAGCACCACCATGGGCGTGCCGTCCTCGCGCCAGGAGACCACGGCATCGCGGCAGATCTCGACGAAGGTCTCGAACTGGTCCGGGTGCGCGCCGAGCCTCGAGCGCGTCCCAGTTGTGGCCGAAGTCGTCGGGAAAGTGCAGCGCGGTGGCCACGTGGTTGAGCAGCTGCTCCTTGCGGCCGATCGTCTTGCCCTCGATGTGGAAGTAGGCGTACTTGGCGCGCTTGGCGGCGGCCTGCACTTCCTTGGGCGTGGCGTGCTCGGGCAGGAAGAAGACGCCGCCCTTGTCTTCCTCGAGCAGGTCGTTCAGGGCGTCAAGGGGCATGGCAGGACCTCACTCTCGGATGCGGCGGAACGTGTTGTAGTGGTCGTCCGTGTACCAGTACTCGCCCGGCTTGCCGGCCACGATGCGCCGCGCCCCGCGCGTTCGCTCGCCGGGCGTCTTCACGGTGTACTCGCGGTAGTAGCCGCGCTTCTGCCTCGGCAGGCGGCCCTCCCGGTTGCCGAAGACCACGCCGTCCTTCGCGTAGGGGAACGGCCCGCCCTTGCGGATGGTGGCGAGCGTCTCCCGCGCTTCCCGGGGCAGTTGCGCGACGTCGACTTCGGCGAAGGCCGGCGCGCTTTCGCGCTGGGCCTGCGCCGGGGGCAGGGCGGCCACGGACACGGCGGCCAGCAGGGCGAACAGGAAGGCCCGGAACCTCATGGCGCGCTCTCCTCGCGCAGGCGCGGCACCTTGGCCGCGAGCTTCGCATTGAAACGCGCCGCGTCGATCACGTGGCGCTCGTGGGTGCCCTCGGTGACGAGGTCCTTGCCGTCGTGCGCGCGCACCGCGAAGCGCAGCCGCCTCCCCTGCACCTCGGTGAGCGTCACGTTGATCGCCACCGTGTGGCCCGGCGGCGTCGCGGCCAGGTGGCTCAGGTTCACGTGCGTTCCCAGGGACTGCTCGGCGGGCCAGTCCAGGTGCGGCTTGAGCAGCTCGATCGCCGCCCACTCGCACAGCGCCACGAGGTAGCCCGTGGCGAGCACCGCGGGCATCAGCTGGAAGTCCGGCGCCTCGGGGAAGATGTGGGGGACGGTGCGATTGGCCGGCACCTTGTACCGGAACGTGCCGGCGAGTCCCGGGCGAAGCGTCGGTTTCATTCGCCCTTGGGCCGGTTGGGGCAGTCCGCCTTCAGGCAATCGGCATAGAGGTAGAGGGAGTGGTCGTGGATCGCGAAGCCGCGCTCGCGGGCGATCTTCGACTGGCGCTTCTCGATCTCCGGGTCGTAGAACTCCTCCACGCGGCCGCACTGCAGGCACACGAGGTGGTCGTGGTGCTTGCCCTCGTTCAGCTCGTAGACGGCCTTGCCGCCCTCGAAATGGTGGCGCACCAGCAAGCCGGCCTGCTCGAACTGCGTGAGCACGCGGTAGACCGTGGCGAGCCCGATGTCCGCGTGCTCCTCGAGCAGTCGCCGGTAGACGTCCTCCGCGGTGAGGTGGCGCTCGGGGCTCGTCTGGAAGAGGTCCAGCACCCGCAGGCGCGGGGCGGTGACCTTCAGGCCGGTGCTGCGCAGTTCCTTGGGATCGGTCATGGTCGTCGGGTTTCCGGGGACGGGAAGATCATAACCGCGAACGGCCCGCGCCGGGCGGACGCGGGGGCCGCGCTATAATGCAGGCCAAATTCCGCTTCCCCGCCCCGCCATGCGCCTCCTCGCCTCGCTCTTCCTCGTCCTCGGCCTCGCCGGGTGCGGCGGCTCGATCGTCCACCGGATCGACATCCAGCAGGGCAACATCATCGCGCCCGAGACCTTCGCGAAGCTGAAGGAAGGCATGTCCCGCGCCGACGTGAAGACGCTCCTGGGCACGCCGCTGCTCACGGATGTCTTCCACGCCAACCGCTGGGACTACTACTTCCGCAACGAGAAGGGGGGGCGGCTGGTCGAGCAGAACCGGTTCTCGGTGCATTTCGCGAACGAGAAGGTGGTCCGCATCGAGGGCGGACCGACCCCTTCGGCCACGCGCACGCAGCCGCCCGCGAACCCCGCTGCGGCCGCTGCCACTCCCGCGGCGGCTTCGCCGGCCCCGGCCGCGCCGACCGCCCCGCCGAAGTGAGCGGCCTTCGCCTCGCCATCGCGGGCGCGAGCGGGCGCATGGGCCGCGCGCTGCTCGAGGCCGGCTCGTCCGGCCCGGACACCGTCGTGGCCGCCGCCCTGGAGGTGAAGGGCTCCGCCTGGATCGGCCGCGACGCCGGGGACCGCGCCGGCGGCGCCCGCGGCGTCACCGTGTGCGACGACCCCGCAGCGGCCCTCGCCGCAAGCGACGCCATGATCGACTTCACGCGCCCGGCGGGCACCCTGGCGCACCTGGCCGCCTGCGTGGCGGCGAAGAAGGCGATCGTGATCGGCACCACGGGCTTCGAGCCGGCGCAACTGGAGGCGATCGCCGCCGCCGCCCGCGCGATTCCCGTCGTGCTCGCGCCCAATTTCAGCATCGGCGTGAACGTGACGCTCGGGCT
>JBGAOO010000174.1:0-7184 GCA_044221765.1 Usitatibacteraceae bacterium
ACTGGGCCAGGCGCTGGCGCGCCTGCTCGGCGCGGGCCTCGGGATCGGGCACCGACGAGGCGAGCATGTCGGCCATGAGGTCGGCGAGCGACTGGCGCCCGTAGCTGCCGGTGAGGCCCGGCAGGATCGCGGCGTCCTTCACGCTGTAGAGCCGCCACGCCGTTCGCGCGGTGCGGTGCGAGATGCCGGCGCTGTATCCGTTGCCGAAGAACCGGCGCTCGGCGAGGCCGGAGACCTGGGTCCGGTCCGAGGGCAGCCACACGAGGCCGGCGCCGGGCGTGTCGGCGCTCTCCCGCGACGGGCCGGCGAACTCCGTGCGATCGACGCCCGTGCCGACCCACAGGCGCAGCTGCGGCAGCACCGAGGCGGTGAGCCGCGCGCGCAGGCGCATGTCGTCCAGCTGCCCGATCACGTCGTTGCGCGCCGCGAGCGCGGTGCCCTCGACGGACCAGTTGAGGAAGGCGCCGGCCGAGGCGCTCGCCAGGCGCCCGCCCCACTCCGTCGAGCGCGTGTCCGGCAGCGTCCGGTCGTTCGTGCTGACCGAGCTCTCGCTCAGGCGCAGCTGGTAGCCGGCGAAGTCGCCCAGGCTGCCGCGCACGATGGGCGAGACCTGGACGGTGGTGGTCTCCACGCGGTTCGCGCTCGCGGTGGCCTCGCCAGGGGCGGCCACCGTGCCGAAGGGCGAGCGGCTCTCCTGCGTGGTGTTGGCGCGCGCGTCGAGGAAGACGCGGTCCTTCACGGCCTCGACCGTGAAGCGCGAGGCAAGGAAGTTCTCCCCGGAGTTCAGGCGCGAGTCGCCCGAGTAGAGCATCTCGTGGCGGCTGTACTCCAGGAACCCGCGCACGATGCCGCCCGTGGCGTCCAGGCGGATGCCGGGTGCGATGTCGGTGATCCAGCCGCTGCGGGCAAGCGCATCGGCCACCAGGGACACGTTGTCCGAGCGCGTCTGCGTGAGCATCACGAAAGGCGTGAGGCGCCATTCCGCCTGGGCCGCGCCGGCGAAAAGCGCGGCGACGGCCGCGAGCGCGAAGGCGGGGCGCCGACCGGTCACCGGGATTCCTCCCGGTCGTCGCCGTAGCCGTAGCCGTAGCCATAGCCGTAGGCGTAGCGCCCCTCCATCGTCTGGGGCGCGCGGTTGAGCACCAGGTGCTTCACCGGGCAGGCCTCGATCGTCGAGAGCGCGGAGACGACGTCGCGTTGCAGCGTGCTCTCGGCGCGCACGACGAAGACGATCTGGCCCATGCGCGAGGCGAGGATGCGCGCCTCGGTCGTCACCAGGATCGGCGGCGAGTCGAAGATCACGATGCGGTCGTCGTAGCGCGCGGCCATCTCGTCGAGCAGGTCGGTCATCGCGTCGCTCGCGAGCATCTCGGCCGCGCGCGGGCGCAGCTTGCCGCTCGGGATGAAGGAGAACTTGTCGATGTTCGTGCGGCAGTGGACGTGGCTGAAGGCGACCGAGGGATCGGCCAGCAGGTCGAGCAGGCCGGGCGTGCCCTTCACCCCGAGCATGCCCGGCAGGGAGGGCCGGACGACGTCCGCGTCGATGAGCAGCACGTGGCGGTCGAGCTCCATCGCGATGCTCATGGCGAGGTTCATCGAGGAGAACGACTTGCCCTCGCCGGGCAGCGCGCTGGTGATCATGACGAGGTTCGCGCGCTCGGGCCGGTCCTCGCGCGGCAGGTCGACGTTGCCGAGCAGCGGCCGCTTGATGATGCGGAACTCCTCGGCGATGCGCGAGCGCGAGTCCTCCGGCGAGACCAGGCCCATCGCCGCCAGGCGCGCGAGGTCCAGGTCCACCCGGGGCGAATGCGCCTGCGAGGCGGCGGGCACGGGCGCCGGCGCCTTCAGGCCCTCCCGCGAGGGTGCGGACTGGGCGGCCTCGAACCCGGCGCGCCGCAGCTCGTCCAGTCGCTTCGCCGCTTGCTCGATGAGGCTCATGGTCCCGCCCTAGGCCAGCCGGATCGCGATGAAGCCCGCGACGTACAGGCCCGCCAGCGCGCCCACCGCCGCGAGGAACCGGTAGACGCCGCGCCGGTTGGTCTCGCGCTCGCCCTCGGACAGGTTCTCCGAGACCGTGCCGATCAGGCGCAGGCCGGTCAGCTCGCGCAGCGCGCGGCCGTCGGCGAAGGTCGGCCGCAGCTCGCGCGCGATGTAGGCGGCCGCGAGGCCCGCGGCCAGGGCGAGGATGAGCGCGGCCGGGAAGAGCAGCAGGCGGTTGGGGAACACCGGCCGGGGCGAGACGCGCGGCGGGTCCACCAGGCGGAAATCCGCGACACCCTCCACCGACTGCATGTCGCCCGAGATCGTGGCCGACTCGCGGCGCGCGACCAGGCTCTCGAAATTGCGCTTGTTGACGTCGTAGTCGCGGTTGAGCTGCGCGTACTCCGCCTCGAGCTGGGGCACGAGCGCGGCGGAGGCCTTGAGCTTCTCGTAGCGCGAGGCGAACTCCGCCACGCGCGTGGACAGCGAGGCGACAAGCGCCTCGGCCTGCGTGAGCGAGACCTTGAGCTGCTCGGCCGCGCGCGGGCCGCCGGCGGAGGCCCCCGGGGCCGCGCCGGCGTCGCTGCGGCGGGCGACG
This sequence comes from Usitatibacteraceae bacterium, assembly GCA_044221765.1. Lineage (GTDB taxonomy): Bacteria > Pseudomonadota > Gammaproteobacteria > Burkholderiales > Usitatibacteraceae > FEB-7. The sequence goes on from JBGAOO010000174.1 coordinate 2,579, forward strand.
ATGGCCTGGTGGCGCTGCTCCTCCAGCTCGGTGATGACGCGCCGCGCGCCGACCACGTCGGGGTGGCTGGGCGTGTAGCGCAGCAGGAGCGCGTCGAGGTTGCGCCGCTGCGCCTCGATGCGCGCGTCGATCTCGGCGACGGCGGCCGCGCTCGCGGAGGCGCTCGCCGCGGCGGCGGGGGTGCCCTCGCTCGCGAGCCCGGCGCGCAGCGCGTCCCGGCCGCGCTCGGCCTCGCGCAGCTCCAGGCGCGCCTGGTTCAGCTGGTTGCTCGCCTCGGACATGCGCACGAAGAAATCGCGGCCGTCGCCGGGGGTCATGCCGAGGTAGTGCAGCCGGAACTGCTTCAGGCGGTTCTCCGCCTCCTGCAGCTTCTTCTCGTAGACCGCGATCTGCTCCTCGATGAAGCGCTTGGCCGCGTCGGTGTCGCTCGCCTTGCTGCCCTTGTTGGACTCGATGAACATCGTGGCGAGCAGTTCCACCACGTTGCGCGCGCGCTCGGGGCTGGTGTCCTTGTAGGCGAGCGTGTAGAGGTTGCCGCGCCCGGCGCTGCGCAGGTCGATCGTCTTCATGACGCCATCGATGATGCGGTCGCGCTCGGCGGGCGACTTCGCCTCGGCATCCAGGCCCCCGCGCTGCACCAGCGTCTCGACGTTGGGGCGGCTGATCATCACGCGCCCGAGCATCGCGATGCGCTGCTCGTCGTTGGGCTGCACCGTGAGGTCGCGCATCAGCGGCTTCAGGATGGAGTCGGTGTTCACGAAGATGCGCGCGGTCGCCTCGAAGCGCTCGGGGACCTGCGAGAGCACGACCAGGGCGACCACGCCCACGCCCCACGCCGTGGCGACCCCGAGCCAGCGGAAGCGCCACATGCCGCGCAGCGTGGTCGAGGCGGTTCGCAGCAGGTCGTTCACGGGCGTGCTCGGCGGGCGCAGGGCGGCAGGCGGCTCAGAACCAGCTCTGCGGGATGATCACCACGTCGCCCGGGCGCATCTCGACGTTGGCCGAGACGTCGCCGCGCTTGAGCAGGTCGCGCAGGCGGATGCTGTACTGCTTGTTGCCGTCGGCGGTGCGCAGGATCGAGGCCCCGTTGCCGTCGGCGAAGTCGGTGGTGCCGCCCACCGCGATCATCACGTCCAGGAGCGTCATCTTCTGCCGGTAGGGCAGCACCTGCGGGCGCGTGGCCTCGCCCACGACGCGGATCTGCTCGCTGTAGGAGTCGACGAAGGTCGTGACCACCACGCTCACGACGGGGTCGCGGATGTACTTCGCCAGCGCCTTCTCGATGTCGCGCGCGAGCGTGGTCGGGTCCTTGCCGATCGCGACCATGTCCTCGACCAGCGGCGCGGCGATCTTGCCGTCGGGTCGCACCGGCACCGTCGCCGTGAGTTCCGGATTGCGGAACCGGCGTTGGGCGCCGTGGCGGGCGCGGGCGGAAAGGACGACGAGGCGCAGGCGGCCAGGATCATCGCCAGGGCGGCCAGGGCCAGGGCCGGCAGGCATCGACGCAGGGGGGTCATCATGATCGCTCCTCCAAATAGGTCAGTTTAACCGCGACCGGGCCCGCGAAGACACTCCGCGTGCATCACCGGGGCAGCCATCGGTCGCCATCGTCGTTTCGCGTTGCCGCTCGCGGCCTTGCGGCCGGGGGCCCGGCCTCGCGCTACAGGCGCCAGAGATCGATCCCGAGGGCGCGGTAGGCCTCGCCGTCCGCCTGGCTCTTCACGTCGACGTAGACGCCCGAGGGCAGCAGCTTCTCGGCCATCGACTGCGGGCTGCGCTCGGTGTACTCGCGGTGGGAGACCGCGGCGACGATGGCCGCCGCGCGCGGCAGCTCGTCCCAGGTCTTCAGGCGCACGCCGTACTCGCGCTCGGCCTCGACCGGGTCGGCGATCGGGTCGTGCACCGAGACCTCGACGCCGTAGGACTGCAGTTCGCGGATCACGTCGATCACGCGGGAATTGCGGATGTCCGGGCAGTTCTCCTTGAACGTGAGCCCGAGCACGATGACCGGCTGGCCCTTCACGGGGAAGCCGCGCAGGATCATGCGCTTGACCGCCTGCTCGGCCACGTACTTGCCCATGCCGTCGTTGATCTTGCGGCCGGAGAGGATCACCTGGGGGTGGTAGCCGAGCGTCACGGCCTTGTAGGTGAGGTAGTACGGGTCCACGCCGATGCAGTGCCCGCCGACCAGGCCGGGGCGGAAGGGCAGGAAGTTCCACTTCGTGCCGGCCGCCTGGAGCACCTCGAGCGTGTCGATGCCCAGCTCGTGGAAGATGATGGCCAGCTCGTTCACGAGCGCGATGTTCAGGTCGCGCTGCGTGTTCTCGATGACCTTCGCGGCCTCGGCCACCTTGATCGAGCTCGCCCGGTGCACGCCGGCGGTGATGACGCTGCCGTAGACGGAGGCCACCAGGTCGAGCGTCTCGGGCGAGTCGCCGGAGACGACCTTCACGATGCGCGTGAGCGTGTGCTGCTTGTCGCCCGGGTTGATGCGCTCGGGCGAGTAGCCGACGTGGAAGTCGCGCTTCCAGCGCTTGCCGGAGAACTTCTCGATCACCGGGACGCAGACCTCCTCGGTCGCGCCGGGATAGACGGTGGACTCGTAGACGATCGTCGCGCCCTGCTTGAGGTTGCGGCCGACGGATTCGCTCGCGCCCACCAGCGGGGAGAAATCGGGGTTGTGCGCGGTGTCCACGGGCGTGGGTACCGCGACGATCACGAAATCCGCCTCGCGAAGCTCGGCGGCATCGGTGGTCACCTGCAGGCGCACGGCGGCGCGCAGGGCCTCGTCGCTCACCTCGCCCGTCGGGTCGGTGTGGCGGCGGTAGGCCTCCACCTTCTCGTGGGAGAGGTCGAAGCCGATGGTCCGGAAGGTCTTGCCGAACTCGACGGCAAGGGGCAGGCCGACGTAGCCCAGGCCGATGATGGCGATGGTCGGCCCGGGGGCGCCGGGGCGCGGGGCGGTGCTGGAGGAGGTCGTTTCGGTACGGGAGGCTTCCCGTTGGGCGGTCGTGAGCATGGGAGTGTGGGCGCGCTTCTAGCGCGAGCCGATGCGGAAAAGGACGATTTCCACGGTTTGCAGGAGGATCATGACGTCGAACACGAGGCTGTGGTTCATCACGTAGTACAGGTCGTAGCCGAGCTTCTCGCGCGCGTCGTGCTCCGAGGCGCCGTAAGGGTAGCGCACCTGCGCCCAGCCGGTGATGCCCGGCTTGGCGAAGTGGCGCTCGGCATAGTAGGGGATGGTCCGCTGCAGCGACTGCACGAACTCCGGGCGCTCCGGCCGCGGGCCGACGAAGCTCATCTCGCCGACCAGGACGTTGAAGGCCTGCGGCAGCTCGTCGATGCGCACCTTGCGGATGAAGGCGCCCACGCGCGTGACGCGCGGGTCGTCGCGCACGGCCCAGACGGCCTTGCCGCCGGATTCCGCGTTCACGGACATGCTGCGGAACTTGAGGATCTTGAACGGCCGCCCGCCCTGCCCCGTGCGCACCTGGCGGTAGAGGATCGGGCCGCGGTCCTCGGCCACGATCGCGAGCGCGGCGAGCAGCATGACCGGCGCCGTCGCGACGATGAGCGCGAGGGAGGCGGCGATGTCGAAGGCGCGCTTGAGGGCGAGCCGGACGATGTCGGAGCGAAAGCCCTTGGAATAGATGAGCCAGCTGGGCGAGGCGAACTCGACGCTCACGCGGCCGGTCTCCCGCTCGAGGAAATGCAGCACGTCGCACACGCAGATGCCGCGCAGGCGGCATTCGCGCAGGAAGGCCTCGGGGAAGCCCTGGCGGCGGTCGTCCATCGCGATCACGATCTCCTGCACCCTTTCGCGCAGGACGAAATCGAGCAGGTCGCGCTCGGGCGAGAGGATCTGGCTGCCGGCCACCTGGACGCGGTCCCCGGGCGCGCTCACGTACCCGACGACGCGGAACCCGCGCTGGTCGGTGCGCCGGCGCAGGCGCACGCCGATCGTCGCGGCGCGCTCGCCGGCGCCCCAGACGAGCACGCGGCGCTTGAACACGTCCTGGTCCACCAGCTGGCCGAACGCGAGCCGCGCCGTGGCGAAGCCGCCCAGGCACAGCCCGCCGGCGATCAGCAGGACGCCGCGGCCGACGAACAGGGAGGGCACGAGATAGAAGAGCAGGCCGAGGGCCGCCTGCGCGGCGCAGACGGCGACCACGACGCGCGCGAGCACGCCCGTGAACCGGGCCCGGTTGCGCAGCTGGTACAGGCCCATGGAGGCGAGCGAGGCCAGCATGACCGCGGCGACCAGGAGGGCGCGCGGCCACATCGGGCCGATGACGCCTTCCAGGCCGGAGATGGTCTCGCCCGGGAAGCGAAAGAGCGCCGCCGCGTAGAAGGCGAGGAAGGTGATGGCCGCCTCGCACAGGACGAGCGCGGTGATCCGGTGGACGTTGCCGTTGAAGTAGCGGACGGTGGTGAGGCGCGCGTCCGACGGCGGGGAGGCGGAGGCGGAGTGCTCGGGGCGCAGCGGAACGGCGCCGCGATCGCCCGCGCGTGCCTCGGGCTGCGCCGGGGCGGGCATCGGTCCGGCACCGCCGAAGCCGAGAGCGAGGCCGGCGCCTTCCTGATGAGAAAGGCTCTCGTCGAG
>JBGAOO010000175.1:0-7336 GCA_044221765.1 Usitatibacteraceae bacterium
CTTCGTGATCGACAGCTACGAGCAGCTGATGGAGGCCACGCGCCCCGACTTCACGCCGATCTATGCGCGGCTGGCCGGCCAGCCCTCGCATCCGGCGGGCGCGGTGCTCGCGGGCGACGCCGTCTTCCATCGCGGCACGGGGGAGGGCTGGGCATCGGAGGGCGATGTCTAGTCGACCAAGGTCGCATAGGCGTCATCGATGGGGCCCGCTTCGGCGGGCTTCGTCGTTTCCGGCCGCAACGCCGCTCGCGCTTGATCCGGATCAAAACGCTACCTTAACGGGGTCCATACTATGCCGGGCAACCGGAGGAAGTACCCATGCGCACCGCGGATACCTACAACGACAAAGTCGTTCTGCAGTTCTCGGTGATGACGGTGGTCTGGGGCATCGTGGGGATGCTCGTGGGCCTGTTCATCGCCGCCCAGATGTACTGGCCCGCCCTGAACTTCGACATCCCCTGGCTGTCGTTCGGGCGCCTGAGACCGTTGCACACCAACGCGGTGATCTTCGCGTTCGGCGGCAGCGCCCTGTTCGCGACCAGCCTGTACGTGGTCCAGCGCACCTCGCATGTCCGGTTGCTGTCGGACAAGCTCGCGGCCTTCGTCTTCTGGGGCTGGCAACTGGTCATCGTGCTCGCCGCGGTCACCCTGCCGCTGGGCATGACCGAAGGCAAGGAATACGCCGAGCTGATCTGGCCGATCGATGTGCTGATCGCCGTGGTCTGGGTGGCGTACGCAGTGCTGTTCTTCGGCACCATCGGCAAGCGCAAGGTCAAGCACATCTACGTCGCCAACTGGTTCTACGGCGCGTTCATCATCGCGGTCGCCCTGCTGCACATCGTCAACAGCCTGGCGATCCCGGTCGACCTGACCCACTCCTTCCCGATCTACAGCGGCGCCGTCGACGCGATGGTGCAGTGGTGGTACGGCCACAACGCGGTGGGCTTCTTCCTGACCGCGGGCTTCCTCGGGATGATGTACTACTTCATCCCGAAGCAGGCCGGGCGCCCGGTGTACTCCTACCGCCTGTCGATCGTCCACTTCTGGGCGCTGATCTTCACCTACATGTGGGCGGGCCCCCACCACCTGCACTACACCGCGCTGCCGGACTGGGCGCAGTCGGTCGGCATGATCTTCTCCCTCATCCTGCTGGCACCGTCCTGGGGCGGGATGATCAACGGCATCATGACGCTCTCGGGCGCCTGGCATAAGCTGCGCACCGACCCGATCCTCAAGTTCCTCATCGTCTCGCTCTCCTTCTACGGCATGTCGACGTTCGAGGGCCCGATGATGTCGATCAAGACCGTGAACGCGCTCTCGCACTACACCGACTGGACCGTCGGCCACGTGCACTCCGGCGCGCTCGGCTGGGTCGCGATGATCTCCGTGGGCAGCCTCTACTACCTGATCCCGAAGCTCTTCGGCCGCACCGAGATGTACTCGGTCAAGGCGATCACGCTGCACTTCTGGATCACCACGATCGGCATCGTGCTGTACATCGCCTCGATGTGGATCGCCGGCGTGATGCAGGGACTCATGTGGCGCGCGGTGAACGAGGACGGCACGCTCACCTACACCTTCGTCGAAAGCGTGAAGGCGACATTCCCGTACTACGTGATCCGGCTCGTCGGCGGCACCCTCGTGTTCAGCGGGATGCTCGTGATGCTGTGGAACGTGCTCAAGACCATCTCGGCCGGCAAGGCCGTCGAGGCGACGATTCCCCCGGTCTCGGCCGGATCGGGACTCGACGCCCCGGCTCACGCCTGAGGCGGAAGGAAGACCATGAAACTCACCCACGACATCATCGAACAGAAGACCGGCCTGATGGCCCTGCTCGTCGTGCTCCTCGTGAGCGTCGGCGGCCTGGTGGAGATCGTGCCGCTGTACTTCCAGCGCTCGACCACGGAACCCGTCTCGGGCCTCAAGCCCTACAACGCCCTGCGCCTCGCCGGGCGCGACGTCTACCTGCGCGAAGGCTGCTACAACTGCCACTCGCAGATGGTCCGCCCGTTCCGCGCCGAGGTGGAGCGTTACGGCCACTATTCCGTGGCCGGCGAGTTCGTCTACGACCATCCGTTCCAGTGGGGCAGCAAGCGCACCGGGCCGGACCTCGCCCGCGTGGGCGGCCGCTACAGCGACGACTGGCACCGCACGCACCTGCGCAACCCGCGCGACCTGGTGCCGGAGTCGAACATGCCCAACTACCCGTGGCTCGCCAAGACCCCGGTCGCCGCCGAGGAAATGCCCGCCCGCATGCGCGCCCTGCGCCGCGTGGGCGTGCCCTACTCGGACGCCGAGATCGCTTCCGCGCCGAAGGACGTGGCCGGCAAGACCGAGGAGGATGCGCTGATCGCCTACCTCCAGGAACTCGGCACCGTGATCAAGTCGCGGAGATAGCCATGGACATCAACGACATCCGCACCGGCATCACCGTGCTCGCGATGATCACGTTCCTGGGCATCGTCGCCTGGGCGTATTCCTCGCGCCGCAAAGACGATTTCGAAGCCGCGGCCCGACTCCCGCTCGACGAGGACGACGCCGTCACCACAGGAACCCCCGGGGAGAAACAACGATGAGCGACTTCGTCGACGGATTCTGGAGCCTTTATGTCGCCGGCATCACGCTGGTGTCCATCGTCGGCTGCGCCGTGTTCCTCACGATGCAGCACAAGAAGCGCATCCCGGGCCAGGCGGTCGGCACCACCGGCCACCAGTGGGACGAGGATCTCGCGGAATACAACAACCCGCTGCCGAAGTGGTGGATGTGGCTCTTCTGGATCACCATCATCTTCTCGCTGGTCTACCTCGCCCTCTTCCCGGGCCTGGGCGCCTACGCGGGCGCGTTGAAGTGGTCGTCGACCGGCCAGTACAAGGCCGAGCAGGCGACGGCGGATGCGACCTACGGCCCGGTGTTCCAGAAGTACGCGGCCATGGACATCGCGGCGATCGCCAAGGACCCGAAGGCGCGCGTGATGGGCGAGCGCATGTTCCTCACCTACTGCTCGCAGTGCCACGGCTCGGACGCGCGCGGCGCCAAGGGCTACCCGAACCTCACGGACGGGGACTGGCTCTACGGCGGCGAACCCGACACGATCCTCGCGACCATCATGAACGGCCGCAACGGGGTGATGCCCCCGATGGGCGCGGCCGTCGGCGGCCCCGAGGGCGTGAAGGAACTCGCGAACTACGTGCTCTCGCTCTCGGGAAGCACGCATGACGCGAAGCTCGCGGAGGCCGGCAAGGCGAAGTTCGCCGTCTGCGCCGCGTGCCACGGGCCGGAGGCCAAGGGCAACCCGCAGATCGGCGCGCCCAACCTGACGGACAAGACCTGGCTCTACGGCGGCAGCCTCGCGACGATCTCGGAAACCATCGAGAAGGGGCGCACCAACCTCATGCCGGCGCACAAGGACTTCCTCGGTCCCGAGCGTTCGCGCATCCTGGCCGGCTACGTCCTGGGCCTGTCGTCCGGATCCAAGTGAACCGGCCGATGTCCGACCCGAAGGCGGGGGCGCCAGGCGCCCCCGTCGTCCCCCTGAAGGTCGTCTCCGCGCCGCCGGGCAACGACGAGGCGGAGAAGGCCCTCTTCGAGGTCCGCAGGAAGATCTACCCGCGCTCGGTCCACGGGCTGTTCGCCACGCTGCGCTGGTCGGCCGTCTGGTTCACGCAGATCATCTTCTACGGCCTGCCCTGGGTGGTCTGGAACGACCGCCAGGCGGTGCTCTTCGACCTGGCCGCGCGCAAGTTCTACATCTTCGGCTTCGTCTTCTGGCCGCAGGACTTCATCTACCTCACGCTGCTGCTCGTCGCGGCGGCGGTGTCGCTGTTCCTCTTCACGTCCGTGGCCGGGCGACTTTGGTGCGGCTACGCCTGCCCGCAGACCGTCTACACCGAGATCTTCCTGTGGGTGGAGCGCAAGCTCGAAGGCGACCGCCAGGCGCGCGAGAAGCTCGACGCGCGCCCGCTCGATGCGCGCAAGTTCGGGATCAAGGCGGCCAAGCACGCGGTGTGGATCGCCATCGCCTTCTGGACCGGCTTCACCTTCGTCAGCTATTTCACGCCGATCCACGAGCTCGGCCGCGAGGTCCTCACCTTCAACACCGGCCCGTGGGAGACCTTCTGGGTCTGCTTCTACGGCTTCGCGACCTACGGCAACGCCGGTTGGATGCGCGAGCAGGTGTGCAAGTACATGTGTCCCTATGCCCGCTTCCAGGGCGCCATGTTCGACCAGGACACGCTCATCATCGCCTACGACCGCGAGCGCGGCGAAGCGCGCGGGGCGCGCGGCAAGAAGGCCGATCCGGCCGCCCTCGGCCTGGGCCACTGCGTGGACTGCGAGATCTGCGTGCAGGTGTGCCCGACTGGCATCGACATCCGCAACGGCCTGCAGTACGAATGCATAGGCTGCGCCGCCTGCATCGACAGCTGCGACCAGGTGATGGAGAAGATGGGCTACCCCAAGGGGCTCATCCGCTACTCCACCGAGCATGCGCTGCAGGACCATTCCGGCACCGCCGCCATCGTGAAACGCATCCTGCGGCCGCGCACGCTGGTCTACACGGGCATCCTCCTCACGGTCGTGACGGCGGCGGTCGTCGCCCTCTTCATGCGCGTGCCGCTCAAGGTCGACGTGATCCGCGACCGGGGTGCCATGGTCCGGGAGGTGGAGAACGGCGAGCTCGAGAACGTCTACCGCCTCCAGGTCATGAACGCCACGGAGTCCTCGCACACCTACCGGATCGCCGTCGAAGGGCTCCCGGGCATCCGCATCGCCTCCGAGCCGGTCATCGACATGCCGGCCGCCGCCACGCGGGCGTTCCCGGTGCGCATCCGCTTGCCCGCCCAAGCCTCCCAGGGCGGCTCCCAGAAGATCTTCATCACCGTGACGACCGAGGATGGCAGTGGCATCCAGGTCCGGGAAAAGGCAGTATTCCTGTCGCCCCGAAAGGACCCGAGTTGAATGCCGTGACCGCACCCCGCGACCTGCCGATGTCCCCGAAGAAGTGGTACCGCGAGCCCTGGCCGTGGATCCTCGCCTCCGGGCCGGCGCCAGGTGATCGTCGCCGGCATCGCGACCGCTGTCGTCGCCTTCACCGGGGCCGACGACCTGGTCGCCGACGATCACTACAAGCAGGGCCTGAGCGTGAACCGCCAGATCGCGCGACGCCGCGGCCAGCGAGCTGCGGATCGAGGGCGAGTCGCAGGCGGGCGGCGGCAAGGTGACCGCCTTGCGCTCGGCCGCCCCGCCTCGATCGCCTCACGCTGCGCCTCGCGCACCCGGCGCGCGCCGCCGACGACCGTACCGTCCACCTGGCGCGGCGTGCCGACGGCCTCTACGAAGCGCCTCTCCCCGACCTGGGCGCCACGCGCTGGCTCGCGATCGTCGAGACGGCGCAGTGGCGCGTCTCCGCCACGCTCGATCCGAAATCCGGCGGCAGGGCCCCGCTGTCCCCGGGCGTGCGTTGAAGCCCGCCGGCGCGCAAACGGAGGAATAGACCATGCTTCAGCAGCGCATCGCCTGGGTTGCCTGGCCCGCCTTCCTCGTCGCCGCGGGAATGGAAGTCGTCTTCTTCACCCTCTTCGACCCGACCGACATGCACTTCTTCGGCGAGCCGCTCGAGGCGAGCCGGATGACGATCTACTCGGTGGGGTTCTTCGTCTTCTGGGCGATGGGCGCCGCTTCCAGCGCGCTCACCTGCTTCCTGCAGCGCTCGCCGTGGGAGGTCAATCGCTGCCCGCTGCCGGCCCAGGCGCGCCCGGACGGCTGCCCCAAGCGCGAGGAACCCGGCTGCTGCGGCGATTGACGGGAGCCCCACCCGGGGCGGCTAGAGCACCTTCACCACGTCGACCAGGCCGGGATCGTCCGGTATGGGGAAGACCTCGAAGCCCAGCCGCTCCATGAGCTCGAGCATGGAGCCGTTCGACCCCAGGACCAGCCCGCGCAGGCGCACGATGCCCGCGTAGCGCGCGTGCGTCATGAGGCGCCCCATGAGCTTCGAGGCGAGACCCTTGCGCTGGAACCGGTCGGAGATGACGATCGCGAACTCGGCGCTCGCGGGATTGGGGTCGCGCACATAGCGGGCCACGCCGATGATGGACTCGCCCTTCCCGGCTTCCTCGCAGGTGGCGATGATCGCCATCTCCCGGTCGTAGTCGATCTGCGTGAATCGCGCGACCATCTCGGGCGTCACGTGCCGGACGATGGACAGGAAGCGCAGATAGCGCGATTCGTCCGACAGCTCGGTGATGAAGGCGGTCTCCTTCTCCGCATCCTCGGGCCGGATGGGCCTGAGCGTGACTTCCGTGCCGTCGCGCAGCCGCTCGATCGCCTCGAGCGCCGACGGGTAGGGGTGGATCGCCAGGTGCGAGTAGCGGCTGTCCAGGCGCAGGTGCCGCGGATCGACCACCACGCGCGCATCGAGCGCGATGGCCCCGGTCGGGTCCACCAGCAGGGGGTTGATGTCCATCTCCGCCACCCAGGGCAGCGCGCAGACGAGATCCGAGACGCGCAGCAGCACGTCGAGCAGCGCCTCGCGATTGGCGGCGGGCACGTTGCGGTACGCTCCCAGCAGCTTGGAGGCCCTCGTTCGCTCGACCAGCTCCGTCGCGAGGCTCATGTTGAGCGGCGGCAGGCCCACGGCGTTGTCCTTGAGCAATTCGACCGCCACGCCGCCGGAACCGAAGCTGATCGCGGGGCCGAACGCCGGATCCGTCACCACGCCGATCATCAGTTCGCGGCCATGATGCCTTTCCACCATCGCCTGGACCAGCACGCCGCTCACGCGCGCCTGCGGGCGCAGCCGGGCCAGGGTGGCGAGGATGTCGTCGTATTCCCGCTCCACGCACGCGCCATCGCGCAGGCGCAGCCGCACCCCGTTCACGTCCGACTTGTGCGAGACGTCCGGCGAGAGGATCTTCAGCACGACGGGGTAGCCGATCCTCGCGGCGGCGGCCACGGCCTCTTCGCGGGTCGTCGCGACGGCAAAGGGCGGGACGGGCACGCCGAACGCCGCGAGCAGTCCCTTGGCCTCCACCTCGTCGAGCACGGTGCGCCCCTCGCCCACCGCATGGCGCAGGATCGCCTCGGCGCGCGGGATGTCGTGCTCCGTGGGCGTGGAGCGCGGCGGCGGCGATTCGAGCAGGAGCTTCTGGTTCTTCATGTGCGTGGCGAGCGAGGCGAAGGAATGCACCGCCACCTCGGCGCTTCGATAGGCAGGAATGCCCTCGCCCTCCACGCGCCGGCGCGTGGCGATCACGCTGCTCTCGCCCAGCCAGGCGGTGAGGAAGGGCTTGGAGCAATCCTTCGCCACCGGCAGCACGCAATCGGCCACGCTCTCCGC
>JBGAOO010000176.1:0-7024 GCA_044221765.1 Usitatibacteraceae bacterium
GCGCGAAGCGGCCCAGCGAGCGCCCCTCCGGCGTGTCGGGCGCGGCAGCGGCGCCCGAGGCGAAGTCGAGCGATTCCCCGTAGGCGCTGTTGGCGAGCACGCGCACGGGCAGCAGGTCGCCGCGCCGCACGACCATCCGGCCGCCCAGGAACTCGATCGCGGCGCTGTCGCCCTCGCGGTCGGCGAGCAGGAAGTGGATCTCCGCCTGCGTCTCGGGCCGCACGCGCCTCGCCCCGGCGATGGCCTCGGCGACGCTCGCGTGCCCGTCGAGGAGGTACTGGATCCACTCCAGGCCCTCGAGGGCCGGGCGCGAATCGATGCCGGGCATGCGCGTCCCGGGCAGGTCCATCACCTCGACGACCAGGCCGCGCTCGTTCATGCCGCCCATCGGCGAGTCCTTGCCGTACTGCGTGAAGGTGAGGCTGCCGTACCGGGACACCCAGCGCGCCGGGTTGCGGGGCAGGGCCGAGGACTTCTCGACGCCCCGGGGGTTCACGAGGAGCAGCGCCTCGCCGAAGGCGTAGTCGTAGTTGCGACCGAACACCGGCCCCTGGGCGCCGCGCAGGCAGAAGGTGGTGCAGGCGCCCGCCGGCACCGAGGCGGCGCAAGCGAGCACGAGCGAGCCGAGCGCGGCGGGCAGGCGCATGCCTAGAGGCTCTCCTCGAACAGCTCGCGGCCGATGAGCATGCGGCGGATCTCGTTGGTGCCCGCGCCGATGTCGTAGAGCTTCGCGTCGCGCAGCAGGCGGCCGGCCGGGAAATCGTTGATGTAGCCGTTGCCGCCCAGGGCCTGGATGGCCTCCAGGGCGACCTGCACCGCGTTCTCGGAGGCGAGCAGCAGGCAGGCGGCGGCATCCTTGCGCGCGGCGCGGCCGCGGCCCTGGTCGAGGGCCTGCGCGACGCGGTAGCTGAAGGCGCGCGAGGATTGCAGCTTCACGTACATGTCGGCGAGCTTGCCCTGCATGAGTTCGAAGGTGCCGATGGGCTGGCCGAACTGGCGGCGCTCGTGGACGTAGGGGATCACGAGGTCCATGGCGGCCTGCATGATGCCCAGGGGCCCGCCGGAAAGCACGCAGCGCTCGGTGTCCAGGCCGCGCATGAGCACGCGCGAGCCGCCGTTCACCTCGCCCAGCACGTTCTCGGCTGGGATCTCGCAGTCGGCGAACACCAGTTCGCAGGTGTTCGAGCCGCGCATGCCCAGCTTGTCGAGCTTGGGCGCGGTCGAGAATCCCTTCATGCCTTTCTCGACGAGGAAGGCGGTCATCGCCTTCGACCCCGCCTCCTTCGGCGCGGTGCGCATGTAGACGATGAGCACGTCGGCATCCGGGCCGTTCGTGATCCACATCTTGCTGCCGTTCGCGATCCAGCGCTCGCCGCGGCGCTCGGCGCGGCAGGCCATGGAGCCCACCACGTCGGAACCGGCGCCGGGCTCGCTCATCGCGAGCGCGCCGACCGCCTCGCCCGAGCACAGCCCGGGCAGGTAGCGGCGGCGCTGCGCCTCGGTGCCGTTCAGGTAGAGGTTGTTCACGCAGAGGTTGGAGTGGGCGCCGTAGGACAAGCCCACGGAGGCCGAGCCGCGGGAGACCTCCTCCATCGCGACCAGGTGGGCCAGGTAGCCCAGGCCGGTGCCGCCGTATTCCTCGGGGACCGTCATGCCGAGCAGGCCGAGCTCGCCCAGCTTGCGCCAGGCGTCCGCCGGGAACTCGTTGCCGCGGTCGATCTGCGCGGCCCGGGGGGCGAGTTCGGCATCGACCATCCGCTTCACCGTGTCGCGAAGGGCGTCGAATTCCTCGGTCAGGTGCGTGTCGAACTGCATGGACTCTCCCCGGGTGGGCGCTGGCGGGCCCCGTGGGGCGGGCCAGTCGAGCCGCTCATTATGGCATTTCCCCCCGCCCGACGGCAGGGCGGGGACTACCGCGCGCCCATCCGGATCGCCCCGTCCAGGCGGATCACCTCGCCGTTGAGCACCTCGTTCTCGACGATGTGCGCGACGAGCGCCGCGTACTCGTCGGGACGTCCCAGGCGCGGCGGAAAGGGCACCTGAGCCCCGAGGGAGGCGCGGATCTCCTCGCTCATTCCCTGCAGCATGGGCGTGTCGAAGATGCCCGGGGCGATGGTGACCACGCGGATCCCGAACTTGGCCAGTTCGCGGGCGATGGGGAGCGTCATCCCGTTCACGCCGGCCTTGGAGGCCGCGTAGGCCGCCTGGCCGATCTGGCCCTCGAAGGCGGCGACCGAGGAGGTGTTCACGATCACGCCGCGTTCCCCCGACGCGAGGGCGGGCTGCGCGCTCATCCGCGCGGCCGCGAGGCGGATCACGTTGAAGGTGCCCACGAGGTTGATCCGGACGGTGCGCTCGAAGCTCGCGAGGCCGTGCGGACCCGTCTTGCCCACGACGCGCTCGCCGGGGGCGACGCCCGCGCAGTTCACGGCGCCGTGGATCGCCCCGAAGGCCGAGACGCACAGGTCGACCGCGGCCTGCACCTGCGCCTCGTCGGTCACGTCCGTGCGCACGAAGCGGCCGCGGTCGCCGAACTGCCGCGCGACCCAGTCGCCCGCGTCGGCGACGTCCGCGAGGAGGACGCGGCCGCCCTCGGCCGCGAGCCGCTGCGCCGTGGCGGCGCCCAGGCCGGAACCGCCGCCGGCCACGAGGAATGCGTGGTTGTCGATTTTCATGGGAAGGGGATCCGGGAGTGGGGAAGGGAGCTTGCCGCGGGTGTGCCGGAATTATAGCGTCGCGTGTCCGTCGCCCCCTCGCGGTTACCATGGCGCCTTCGCCATGGCCGACCCTTCCCCGTCCACGCCCCGCCTGCCCGATGCCGTCCGCGTCGTGGTGCGCGGCTGGCTCAACTGCAACCAGGTGCTGCTGCGCTCCGGCCGCGGCCACGTGCTCGTCGATTCGGGCTACGGCTCGTGCGCGCCGCAGACGCTGGCGCGCCTGCGCGAGCCGGCGGTGCTCGGCGGCGAGCCGCTCGCGAGGCTGGTGAACACGCATTGCCATTCCGACCACATCGGCGGCAATGCCGCCATCGCCCGCGCGTACGGCTGCCCGATCACCGTCCCGCGCGACGAGGTCCCGACCCTGGAGGACTGGTCCGTGCAGGAGGCGTGGAACCGCTACGTGGACCAGGAAGCCGAGCGCTTCGCCTACCAGGACACGATCGCCGCCGGCGAGTCGTTCGACGGCGCCGACCGCGAATGGCAGGCGCACGCCGCGCCCGGGCACGACATGGAAGGCCTGATGTACTTCGAGCCGGCCTCGGGCGTGCTCCTGTCGGGCGATGCGCTCTGGGAGAACGGCCTGGGCTTCGTGTGGCCGCACGAACCGCCGAACCCGTTCGTCGAGGCCGCCCTCGAGGCGCTGGCGACCCTGGAGCGCCTGGCGCCCCGGGTGGTGATTCCCGGCCACGGCGCGCCCTTCGAGGACGTGGCCGGGGCGCTCGCCCGGGCCCGCGCCCGCCTGGCGGCCTTCGCCGGCGACCCGGCGCGCACCGCGCGCCACATGATGAAGGTGATGTTCGTCTTTTCGCTGCTGCACCGGCGCGAGCTGCCGCTCGCGGGCGTGGACGCCTATGTCGCCTCGGTGCCTTGCTACCGCGACCTGGACGGGCGATTCCTCGGCCGGGGCCTCGCGGGCCTGGGCACCCGACTGGTCGAGGAACTCGCGAAAGCCGGCGCGGTGCGCGTTGAAGGTGGCCTGGTGCGGCCGACCATGGCGGCTTGAGCCGGCCGCGACCTAGGCAGGGAAGCGGCGCAGGCCGTCCAGGTCGAGGACGCGCAGGCCGCGGTAGTCGATCTTCAGCAGCCCCGCCGCCTCGAGCACCTGCAGCGCCTGGTTCACGCGCTGGCGGGAGACCCCGGACAGGTAGCCGATCTCCTCCTGGGAGATCTGCACGTCCGGCCCCATGGCCGGGTAGAGCACCGGATTGAAGAGCGAGGCGATCGAGCGGGCGACGCGGGCGTCGGGCTCGAGCAGCCGCTCGTTCTCGACCAGGGCGATGAACTGCGCCAGGCGCTCGTTCAGCTGCATGAGCAGGAAGCGGTTGAAGCCGATGTCCGTGTCGAGAAGCCACTGGAAGGTGGGCCTCGGCATGAGCGCGAGGCGCGTGGCACGCAGGGCCACGATGTCGTACTTGCGCGTGCGGTCCTTGAGCAGCGACCCCTCGCCGAACCAGCCCCCGCTCGTCACCCCGGTGAAAGTCGTCGTCTTGCCCTCGGGCGAGACGCTCGTCATCTTCACCAGGCCGTCGACGATCCCGAACCAGTGTTCCACGGGGTCGCCCTTGCGGCAGACGCAGGCCCCGGCCGCGACCTCGCGCACCGCCGTCTCCTGCTCGACGCGCGCGCGCTGCGGCGCGGACAGGGACTTCGTCCACAGGGAGGCGTCGAGGAGGTCGATCAGGGTTTTCACGGGGTGCCCATCCCGGATTGTCAACGAAAAGACAACTGCCCGCGAGTGCCCCCCGATACACTGCCCCCGGCTCGCGCCAACGACCCGCACGGGTGGGCGCATAACCGCTAGGATGAAGGCCGGCCGCGAGGTGGACGCGGCCGCGCGACTACAAACCACCGCTGGAGGAGGTCCTGACGATGGCCCCTGCCGTCGCGGCTGCCGACACGTTCCCGAGGCTGCTCCTGGCACACGCCCGGCAGCGCCCGGACGCGCCCGCGATCCGCGAGAAGACGCTCGGCATCTGGCAGACCTGGTCGTGGGCGAGGCTCGCCCGGGAGGTGCAGGAACTCGCCGCCGGGCTGGCCGCGCGCGGCTTCCGGCGCGGCATGCACCTGGCCGTGATCGGCGACAACCGCCCGCGCCTGTACGCGGCGCTCGCCGCCGCGCAGTCGCTGGGCGGCATTCCCGTCCCGTTCTACCAGGACGCGGTGGCCGCCGAGATGGTCTTCGTCTTCCAGGACGCCGAGATCGCGTTCGCGATCGTCGAGGACCAGGAGCAGGCCGACAAGCTGTTCGAGATCCTGCCGCGGTGCCCGAGCCTCAGGCACATCTACTACGACGACCCGCGCGGCTTCCGGCACGACACGCGCGAGGGGCTGGCGAGCTACGAGTCGCTCATCGTCGCCGGGCGCGCCTGGGCCGAGAGCCACCCCGGCGCCGTCGAGGCCGAGATCGCCCTGGGCCGCGCGGCCGACACGGCGATCATGCTCTACACCTCGGGCACCACCGGCAACCCGAAGGGCGTCGTGCTCTCCTACGACAACCTGGTGCAGGCGAGCCTCGCCTACGCCGAGCTCGACGGGCTGCGCGAGGACGAGGAGGTGCTCGCCTACCTGCCCATGGCCTGGATCGGGCAGAACCTGTTCTCGTACGCCCAGTGGCTCACGGTCGGCTTCCGGATCAACTGCCCCGAGTCCGCGGAGACGGTGCTCACGGACCTGCGCGAGATCGGGCCGACCTACTACTTCGCCCCGCCGCGGGTGCTCGAGGCCCTGCTCACGCAGGTGACCATCCGCATGGAGGACGCCGGGCGGCCCAAGCGCTGGCTGTTCCGCCATTTCATGGCGCTCGCGCGCCGCGTGGGCACGCGCATCCTGGAGGGCCGGCCGGTGGGCGCGGCGGACCGCGCGCACTACGCGCTGGGCAACCTGCTCCTCTACGCGCCGCTGCGCAATTCGCTCGGCATGTCGCGCATCCGCGTGGCCTACACGGCGGGCGAGGCGATCGGGCCGGACCTCTTCGTCTTCTACCGCTCGCTGGGCGTCAACCTGAAGCAGCTCTACGGCCAGACGGAGACCTGCGCCACCGTCTGCGCGCAGCCCGACGGGCAGGTGAAGCCCGACACCGTCGGGCCGCCGCTGCGGGGCGTGGAGGTGCGCATCCTGGACAGCGGCGAGATCGTGCTGCGCTGCCCGGGCCTGTTCGTCGAGTACCACCGCAACGAGGCGGCCACGCGCGAGACCAAGGACGAGGCCGGCTGGTTCCACACGGGCGATGCCGGCTTCTTCGACGCCGACGGGCACCTGAAGATCATCGATCGCGCCAAGGACGTGGGCAAGCTGCAGGACGGCACGCTCTTCGCGCCGAAGTACCTGGAGAACAAGCTCAAGTTCTTCCCCTTCATCAAGGAAGCCGTGGCCTTCGGCGACGGGCGGGGCGAGGCGACGGCGGTGATCAACATCGACATGCCGGCGGTGGGCGACTGGGCCGAGCGCCGCGGCATCCCCTACGCCGGCTACCAGGACCTCGCGGCCAAGGAACCCGTGTACGACCTGGTGCGCGAGTGCGTGGAGCAGGTGAACGCGGACCTGGCGGCCGACCCGCGCCTGGCCGGCAGCCAGATCCACCGCTTCGTCATCCTGCACAAGGAACTCGACGCGGACGACGGCGAGCTCACGCGCACGCGCAAGGTGCGGCGCGGCTTCATCGCCGAGAAGTACGCCGCCGTCGTGGACGCGCTCTACGGCGGCGCCGGCCACGCGTGGATCGAGGCGCAGGTGCGCTTCGAGGACGGCCGCACGGGGTCGGTGCGCGCGCAGCTGTTCGTGCGCGAGGCGAGGACCTTCCCCCGGATGGACCGGGCGGCCGCATGAGCACCGCTCGCGCCCCCGGCGAGGTGATCCTCGCGGTGGAGGACGTCTCGCTCTCCTTCGGGGGCGTGAAGGCGCTCTCGGCGATCGGCTTCGACGTGCGCGAGCACGAGATCCGCGCCATCATCGGCCCCAACGGCGCCGGCAAGAGCTCGATGCTCAACGTGATCAACGGCGTGTACCGCCCGCAGGAGGGCCGCATCACCTACCGCGGCGAGGTGCGCGAGGCGATGGACCCGCACCGCGCCGCGCAGATGGGCATCGCGCGCACCTTCCAGAACCTCGCGCTCTTCAAGGGCATGAGCGTGCTGGACAACCTGCTCGCCGGCCGCAACCTGATGATCCGCTCGAACCTCTTCCTGCAGGCGCTGCGCGTGGGCCCGGCGCTTCGCGAGGAGGTGCACCACCGCCGGCGCGTGGAGGAGATCATCGAGTTCCTCGAGATCGAGCACGTGCGCAAGACGCCGGTGGGGCGCCTGCCG
>JBGAOO010000177.1:0-6983 GCA_044221765.1 Usitatibacteraceae bacterium
CGGCGCGAGGAGCTTCCCGCCGCCGAAGCGCCTGCCGGCGCCCCCGCACAGGAGGATCGAACGCACCACGGGCGCTAGGCCCGCTTGCGCCCGGCGCCCGCGTCCGCCTTCTCGAGCACCACGCCGTTGCGCGTGGCGATGAGGTCCGCGAGGATGGCGAGCGCGATCTCGGGCGGGGTGCGCGAGCCGATGGCGAGGCCCACGGGGCCGCGCAGCTTCGCGATCTCGCGCGAGGTGAGGTCGAACTCGGCCAGGCGCTTTCGCCGGTCGGCGCTCGTCTGCTTCGAGCCGACCGAGCCCACGTAGAACGCGTCGGACTTGAGCGCCTCGAGCAGCGCCATGTCGTCGAGCTTCGGGTCGTGCGAGACCGTGAGGATCACCGAGTGCCCGTCCGGCTTGAAGGCGAGCACCGCGTCGTCGGGCATGCCGTCGATGAACCTCGTGCCCGCCACGCGCCAGGCGGTGCGGTATTCCTCGCGCGGGTCGCACACGAACACCTGGTAGTCGACGGTGGCCGCCACCTCGGCCAGGTAGTGGGCGATCTCCGAGGCGCCGATGATGAGCATGCGCCAGCGCGGGCCGTGCACGCTGGTGAAGTGCTCCTGCGTGCGCTCGCATTCGTCGGTGGGCAGCGCGGGCGCGTAGCTCCACGCGCCGGTGGCGAGGTCCACGCGCCGGCCGATCACCTTGCCGCCGGCGATGTGCGCGAGGAGCGCCTCGAGGTCCGCGATGGGCACCTCGGGCTCGATGATCACCTCGAGCTGGCCGCCGCAGGGCAGGCCGAAGCGGCGCGCCTCCTCGCTCGTGACGCCGTAGGAGGCGAACTGCGGGCGGCGCCCGGCGTATTCCTCGCGGCGCGAGACCAGGTCGTCCTCGATGCAGCCGCCGGAGACCGAGCCCACCAGGATGCCGTCGTCGCGCATGGCGAGCAGCGAGCCGGGCGGGCGCGGGCTCGCGCCGAAGGTCTGCGCGACCGTGACGAGCCACGCGCGCCTGCCCGCCCGTTTCCAGGCGAGCGCGCTTTCGAGGACGTCCAGGTCGAGGCTCTGCATGGCGGCGACTATAGCACCGGCCCGCGGGTCAATTGCGTGCCGACGCCTCGAGGCCCGAGGCGCCCAGGCGGAACATCTCGCGCAGCGCCGCCCGGTACTGCTCGGCCGCGGCGGCGGACAGGTTGTGGTGGTTGCCGCCCTCGACCTTGATGAAGCGCTTGGGGGCGTTGGCCGCCGCGAAGAGGCGCTCGCCCATCTCGTACGGGACGATCGCGTCGTTCGTGCCGTGCGCGATGATGAGCGGGGTGCGGATGCGCGGCAGCTTGGCGAGCGTGTCGAATTCCTGGGTGAGGATGAGCCCGACCGGCAGCACGCTCCAGGCCGTGTGCTCGACCATGTCGCGGATCGAGGTGAAGGTGGCCTCGAGCACCAGGCCCGCCGCCTCGGGCCGGCGCAGCGCGAGCTCGGTGGCGATGGCCCCGCCGAGCGAATGGCCGACGATGTAGCGCGGCTGGCCGGGCGCGACGCCGGCGAGGTAGTCCCAGGCGGCCTGCGCGTCCTCGTAGGACAGGGCTTCCGAAGGCGAGGCGTCGGTGCTCCGGCCGAAGCCGCGGTAGTCGATCGCGAGCACGTGGAAGCCGAGCTTGCGCCAGCGCTCGATGCGCGTCACGCTGCCGGTGAGGTTCCAGCGTGCCCCGTGCAGGTAGAGCAAGAGGGGCGCGGACGCGTTGTCGGCAGGGGCCCAGAAGGCGTGCAGCCGGTCGCCGTTGGCGCCCACCGGGATCCACCGTTCCTCGTAGCGCAGGTTCGCGTTCTGGTAGCCCCACCAGACATCCTTCGAGGGGCGGAAGATCAGCTCGCCCTGCTTCTCGGAGAGGTAGGCGCAGCCCGCGACGGCGAGCAGGACGGCCAGGAGCGCACCGGAACGGACCAGCCAGCGCGCGATGCCGGTGCGCACCGCGCTCACCGCGACCCCCGAGGATCTAGCGCGGGGCGAAGATCACCGGCGAGTGCAGCGAACGCACGAAGCGCGCCTCGGTGGTGGCGAGCACCCAGACCGAGAGCGCGGCGAGCGCCACGACGGCCGCGGCCTCCGTGGCGGGGTGAGTGATGAATTTCCAGAGCGTCTGTCGCCAAGATTTGAGGGTGACTCGTGTCGGCATGACTGTGCTCCCGATGCCCCGGTTGGAGCCCGCCTCTCGAAGGGTGGGTCCGCCTGCCAGGTGTGTCGATCGACTCCTCCGAGCCGGTCGGGCGCGTGTACCGCTCGGACAAGCTTACGCGCCCTCGGTTCACTGGAAAGCACATTTTGGGCCGGGGTATTTCGCTTTCAACCCCTGCGTTCAACGGGGCGGAAAGCCCGCGCCGCCGTGGGGATTTCTCCCCCGGGGCCACGGGCCTGTCGCCCACCGGGGACAGCCGCCGGGCGTGGCTACGCCCACTTCGTCTTGCCGAGCGGCAGCGCGCGCGGGCGCTTGCCCGTGAGCGCGGCGATCGCGTTGGCCACGGCCGGCGCGATGGGCGGGGTGCCCGGCTCGCCCACGCCGGTGGGCTTGTCCATGGTGGAGGGGACGATGTGCACTTCCACCTTCGGCATCTCGTCCATCCGGACCACCTTGTAGTTGTGGAAGTTCGACTGCTCGACCTTCCCGTCCTTCAGGGTGATGGCCCCGTGCAGCGCCGCGGAGAGTCCGTAGGCGATCGCGCCCTGCACCTGCGCCTCGACCGTCATCGGGTTCACCACGAGGCCGCAGTCGATCGCGGCGACCACGCGGTGCACCTTCACCTCGCCGTTCTCGATCGAGACCTCGGCCACCTGGGCGCAGACGCTGCCGAAGGACTCGTGCACGGCCACGCCGCGCGCGCGCCCCTTGGGCATCGCGGTGCCCCAGCCGGCCTTCTGCGCGGCGAGCTCGAGCGTGGCGGCCACGCGCGGGTGCTTGCCCAGCAGCGCCTTGCGGTAGGCGACCGGATCCTGGCCGGCGTTGGCCGCCAGCTCGTCGACCATCGTCTCCATCACGAACGCGGTGTGCGTGTGCCCGACCGAGCGCAGCCACAGCGTGGGGATCTCGGACTTCGTGGTGTGCAGCGTGACGTTGAGGTTGGCGAGCGCGTACGGCGTGTCGCGCACGCCCTCCACGCTCGTGTCGTCGATGCCGTCCTTCACGAGGAAGCCCTCGAACGGCGTGCCCCCCACGATCGACTGGCCCACGATCGCGTGGTTCCAGCCCACGACGTTGCCCTTCGCGTCCACGCCCGCCTCGACCCGGTGCACGTACATCGGCCGGTAGTAGCCGCCGCGGATGTCGTCCTCGCGCGTCCAGACGACCTTCACGGGCACCTTCACGTCCTTGGCGATCTCGCAGGCCTCGACCACGTAGTCGGAGGTGGGGTTGGCGCGCCGGCCGAAGCCGCCGCCGGCGAGCATCGTGTGGAGCTTCACCTTGTCCGGCGCGAGGCCGAACACCTTGGCGGCCGCGCCCTGGTCGACCGTCTGGAACTGCGAGCCGCACCAGATCTCGGCCGAGGCGCCGCGGAAATCGACCGTGCAGTTGAGCGGCTCCATGGCGGCGTGCGCGAGGAAGGGCACCTCGTACTCGGCGACGAGCGTCTTCGCCGCCGCCTTGATGGCAAGCGGGTCCGCGGCCTTCAGGGCGAGCGGCCCGGGCTTCACGGACGCCTCCTGGTACGCCTTGCGCAGCCCCTCGGTGGAGATCTTCGCGCCGGGGCCCAGGTCCCAGTCGATCTCGAGCGCGTCGCGCCCCTTCTTCGCCGCCCAGAAATTCCTCGCGACCACGGCGACGCCGTTGGAGGTCTGCACCACGTGCGTGACGCCCGGGATGCCCTGCACCTTCTGCGCGCTGAAGGAGCGCACGAGCGCGCCGAACACCGGCGGGTGCGCGACGAGCGCGGTGTGCAGGTTGCGCATCTTCACGTCCAGCCCGAAGACGGCCGTGGCGTTCACCTTGTCGGCGGAGTCGAGGCGGCGCGTGGGCTTGCCGATCAGCTTGAACTGCTTCGGGTCCTTGAGCGCGACCTTCGCCGGCACCGGCAGCTTGCCCGCCGCGTCGGCCAGTTGCCCGAAGGAGAGCCTCTTGCCGCCGGGCCCGATGACGAAGCCCTTCTCGGCGCGGCAGTCGGCGGGCTTCGCCGTCCACAGGCTCGCCGCCGCCTGGACGAGCATCGTGCGCGCCTGGGCGCCCCCGGTGCGCAGCTGCTCCCAGGAGTTCCACGTGCTCGAGGAGCCGCCGGTCATCTGCATGCCGAAGGCGGTGTGCGCGTACTCGGGAGCGGCCGGCGCGAGCTCGGCCCGCACCTTCGTCCAGTCGCACTCGAGTTCCTCGGCCACGAGCATGGGCAGCGCGGTGTTCACGCCCTGGCCGAACTCCAGGTGCTTCACCATCACGGTGACGCTGCCGTCCTTCGCGATGCGCAGGAAGGCATTGGGATTCACCGGCGCCTTCGCCGGCTCCTGGGCGTGGGCGAGCCGCTGGCGCTCCGGCAGCCAGAAGCCGATCACGAGGCCGCCGGCCAGGGCGGTCGCCGATTTCAGGAAGGTGCGGCGCGAGGCGTTCTTCACGGTAGGCGTCATGGCCGGCCCCTAGCGCTTGCCGCCGAGGGAGGCGGCCGCGGCCTTGATGGCCTCGCGGATGCGCGGATAGGTGCCGCAGCGGCAGAGGTTGCCGCTCATGGCCGCGTCGATGTCGGCGTCGGTGGGCGCCTTGTTCTTCGCCACGAGCGCCACCGCGGCCATGATCTGGCCGGGCTGGCAGTAGCCGCACTGCACCACGTCCTTGTCGATCCACGCGGCCTTCACGGCCTTCGCGACGGGGTTGGTGGCCGCCAGGCCCTCGATGGTGCCCACGCGCTTGCCGGCGACGTCGCCCACCTTCACGGAACAGGAGAACTCGGGCTCCCCGTTGATGTGCACGGTGCAGGCGCCGCACTGGGCGCGGCCGCAGCCGTACTTGGTGCCGGTGAGGCCGAGGTTGTCGCGCAGCACCCACAGCAGGGGCGTCTCGGGGTCGGCATTGAACTCGACCGCCTCGCCGTTCACGAAGAACTTGATCATGGATTGGTCCCGGAAGGTCCCGGCAGGGGCGCCGGAGAAAGGCGCCATTTTATAGGGAACGGCCGGGGAGCGAACGGCGCGCTCGCGAGCGGCCGAGACCGCGGGGCGGCCCTTTGCTATGATGCATGCCGCTCCGAGCACCCCCGCCATGCCGCCCCGCACCCGCAAGCTCTTCCCCACGCCCGACGACGCCGAGACCGCGTTCTACGAGGCCTTCGAGCGCGCCGACCTCGCCGCGATGATGGTCGTGTGGGCCGAGGGCGAGGACGTGGTGTGCGTGCATCCCTCCGGCCCGCGCCTGGTCGGCTTCGAGGCGATCCGCGAGAGCTGGATGCAGATCTTCGGCGGCAACGTGAAGCTCACCGTGCGCGTGACCGACTCGCGGCGCCTGGACGGGCCCTCGGTGGCGGTGCGCTCGGTCGTCGAGTCGATCACCGCGCCGGGCGCCGAGGGCGCGCCCCAGCTCGTGAACGCCACCAACGTCTACGTGCTCACGGACGCGGGCTGGCGCCTGGCGATGCACCACGCCTCGCCCCCGGAGCAGGTCGAAGCCGCGCCCGAGGACGAGGCTTCGCTGCCGCACACGCTGCACTAGGGCGCCACGCGGCCGATACCGGCCTACGGGCAGGCGAAGATCACCGAGAATTCCGAGTTGACCCCCAGTCCGTTGACGTCGACGATGTTCACGGCGATGCCGAAGTGCCCGAAGAACAGCCCGTTGGTATGCGTGGCGACGGCCAGGCGGTTGTTCGCGGCCAGCACGATCGCGCAATTCCCGACGTTACGGTCCACTTCCACCGAATAGACGCCGGGATTGTTCGGGCCGAACTTCGCGCTGCCCACGATGCCGGCGCTTCCGGAGACGAGCGTGCCGTCCGCGGCGACGCGGGCGATGAGCATCGCCTGTCCCGTTCCGGCAGGACCGGCGGGTCCCATGGGACCCGCGGGACCGGTCGCGCCATCCCGCCCGGCCGGTCCCGTCGCCCCATCCATTCCGGCAGGGCCTGTCGCGCCGTCCTTGCCGGCCGGCCCCGCCGGGCCCTGGGGACCCGTCGGACCGGCCGGGCCCATCGCACCGTCCTTCGCAGCCGGCCCCGCCGGGCCCTGCGGCCCCGCCGGTCCCTGCGGTCCCGTCGCGCCAAGCGTCACCCAGAACTCGTCGCCGCGCGAGTCTTCGTCGTCGCTCTTTTCCTTCTTCTTGCCGAGGGTCAGCGTGAGCAGGTAGCTGCCCGGCGCGAGACCGGCGGGCAACTGCGCGACGAGCTGCGTGGCGCTCGCGCTCGTCACCGCGAGCGGCGTCCCGCCCACGCCGAGCGTGACCTTGGGCAGCCCGCCGTCGAGATTGGCGCCGGTGATCGTGAGGGCGGTGTTGGCCGCATTGGCGCGCACTTCCGCGATCACCGGCTCCTTCGAGGAACCGGCAAGCGACGGCATCGCCGCGAGCGCAAGCGTCAGGGCGGCGATCGCGGCCCGCGTTCGAATCGAGTTCGTCATGGTCTCTCCCGTGCGCCCGGCGTCGCGAACCCGATGCCCGCGAGCGCCGCCGTACAGGTTGAAACGTCGGGGCGCGGCGAATGCGGCCAGCGGGGCCGGCGGCACCCGGGGAACCCGTCGCCCCCATGGGACCGGCGGGACCCTGCGGGCCGGCGGGGCCGACCGGACCCTGCGCTTGCCCGCCGCGAGCGTGAGCGGATGGCTACAGGGGGAAACGCCGGCCGGCAATCGGGCCACGATCTGCGTGCTGCTCGCGCTCGTGACCGCCCCGACCGGCGTGCCTCAGGACCCGCCCAGCCGCGCGATCTCGCCCTCGATCTCGACCACGTTCTCGGCGATCTGCCGCGCGATGAGCGCCGCGCTGGCCGCGTCGATCTGGCGCTCGACCAGTTCCAGCCGGAAGGCGCGCGCACGCAGCAGATTGG
>JBGAOO010000178.1:0-8084 GCA_044221765.1 Usitatibacteraceae bacterium
ATGGGGCGGGCGACCTCGCCCGCCGCCGGCGCCTCAGGCCGCGAGCTTGGCGGCCTTCGCGAAGTAGGCCTCCACCTCGTCCGCGCCGCCGATGAGCCGGCCGCCGATGAAGACCTGGGGCGCGGTGCCGCGTCCCGAGACCTCGCGGATCGTCGAGAAGGTCACGTTCTTGCCGAGCGCGACTTCCTCGTAGACCACGCCGTTCGCCTCGAGCAGCGCCTTGGCGCGGGCGCAGTGCGGGCAGCCGGGCTTCGAGAAGATGACGGCCGGCTCCGGCGCCTTCGTCGCGGGCGAGAGGTGCTTGAGCATCGTGTCCGCGTCGGAGACCTCGAACGGGTCGCCTTCCTTCTCGGGCTCGATGAACTGCTTCACGATCACGCCGTCCTTCACCAGCATCGAGTAGCGCCACGAGCGCTTGCCGAAGCCCAGGTTCGCCTTGTCCACGAGCATGCCCATCTTCTCGGTGAACTCGCCGTTCCCGTCGGGCAGGAAGGTGATGTTCGGGGCGTCCTGGTCCTTCTGCCACTCGGACATGACGAATCCGTCGTTCACCGACAGGCAGACGATCTCGTCCACGCCCAGCTTCGAGAAGGTCGGGGCGAGCTCGTTGTAGCGCGGCAGGTGGGTCGTCGAGCAGGTGGGGGTGTAGGCCCCCGGGAGGGCGAACACGACGACGGTGCGGCCCTGGAAGATCTGGTCGGTGTTCACGTCCACCCACTGGCCGTCCTGGCGGGTGCGGAACGTGACGGCGGGAATGCGCTGGCCTTCGCGGTGCTGAAGCATGGGGTTCTCCGGGTTGGTCGATAGGTGACGGGAGCCATTCTGGTCTCGGGTGATTGAATCGTCCAATTAATTGTGGATATACTTCCGATAGCCAACACTAATCGAACGGCCATGACCCTCACCGAACTGCGATACGTCGTCGCCCTGGCGCAGGAGCGCCATTTCGGGCGCGCCGCCCAGAAATGCTTCGTCACCCAGCCCACCCTCTCTCTCGCGCTCGCCAAGCTCGAGGAGGAACTGGGCGTGCGGCTCTTCGAGCGCAACAAGAACGAGGTGCTGGTCACCCCGACGGGCGCCGAGATCGTCGAGCAGGCGCGCCGGGTGCTGGACGAGGCGGGCAAGATCGCTCGCCAAAGACGGCCGACGCTCTCGGGCGCGCTTCGCCTGGGCACATCATCCGCGACGATCGGGCCGTACTATCCCGGAGCTCGTGCCCTGCGAGAAGGCGCCGAACTTGCTCTACATCGAAGGAAAACACCGGCAACCTGGTGCCGATGCTGCGCGGCGGCGACATCGACGTCGCCCTGATTGCTGCCTTCGCGGTGCCCGGCGTGAAGACGCGCGCGCTCTACGAGGAGCCCTTCAGCGTGGTCGTTCCCGAGGGCCACGCGTGGGCGAAGCGCAAGCACGTGCGGCCCGACGAGCTCTCGAGCCAGGAGCTGCTGGTGCTCAACGCGGGGCACTGCTTCCGCGAGCAGGTGCTCGAGGCCTGCCCGGGCCAGTCGAACACGGCGACCAGCGACGGGCGCTCGGGCAGCTCGCTCGAGACCATCCGCAACATGGTGGCCTCGGGGCTGGGCGTGAGCGTGCTACCGGCCACCGCCCTGCAGGCGCGCTACGGCAGCAAGCTCGTGCGCGAGATTCCCTTCACCTCGCCGGTGCCCTCGCGCAAGGTGGCGATCGCCTGGCGGGCGAGCTTCGGACGGCCGGGTGCTGTCGAGGCCGTGGCCTCGGCCGTCCTCGAGCTGAAGATGCCGTGCCTGCGAAAGATCGCCGCATGAGGTCCCTCGCGGCCGCCGGGCTGCTGGCGCTCGCGCTCGGGGGCTGCGCGGCCGTGCCCGGGGCGGGCGAAGGCTGTTCGCCGCGGGTGGTCGAGCGCCTCTATTTCGGCCTGTCCATGCCGGCAGGCGAGGTCACGCCGGACCAGTGGCAGTCCTTCGTCGACGGGGAGATCACGCCCCGCTTTCCGGCCGGCCTGACGACCTGGGAAGGGCAAGGCCAATGGCGCGGAAGCGACGGCAAGCTCACGCGCGAGCGCACCCGAATCCTGGAAATCGTGCACGACGGCGGCGAGCCGCAGACGCATCGACTGGAAGAAATCGTTTCCGCGTACCGGACGAGGTTCCACCAGGAATCGGTGCTGCGGGTGCGGGGGTCGGCGCTCGCCTGCTTCTGATCCCGGACGCCAGCCGCGTCAGGCGGATGGGGCAGGGGAGAAGAGCTGCTCGACCATCGTGCGCATCAACTGGCACTGCCGCACGAGCAGGGTCCTGTCGCCGAGCGTCTTGGTCATGACGAAGGTGCCCTCGGTCAGCGCGTAGAAGAAATCCGCGAGGCTCTCGAGATCCACCGGCCGGGACGGCGGATGGCTCGCCGCCACCGCCTCCAGCTTCGCCTTGAGCGTCGCACGCCAGACAAGCGCGTTCTTGCGCAGGACGAGCAGCGTCTGCTCGTCGAAGAGCTTGTTCTCGTAGATGAACGACGCGAACAGGCACCCGGGGAAGGGCTGGTCCAGGGCAGCGAACTGCTCTTCGTAGAGGGCGATGAAGACGAGCACCTGCTGGAGCGGGTCCGTCGCGAGCTTCTCGGCACGCGCCATCGTCTCGGCCAGGTGCGATTCGTCCAGCCGGGCATAGCGATCGGCCAGCGCCCGCCCGAGATCCACCTTGCTCCGGAAATGGTGGAAGAATGCGCCCTTGGTGATGCCGGCCTTGCCCGTGACGGCATCGACCGTCGTGGCACCGAAGCCGTGGTCGAGGATCAGGTCTTGGGCGGCGTCCAGGATCCGCTCGCGAGTGCGTTCGGGGTCCCGGGTCCGGGGTAAATCCAATTTGAGGGTATCCACGTACTCAAAGGTATGTGAGCTATTGCAAATAATCAAGTGTTTAGGTGTTGCATTCAACAAATATCTTGATTTAACATACCGACTGATTGGTTAAATTCAGGAGCATTCCCATGTACCGAGACGCCCGCGGCCTTGCCATCACGCTCGAGGAACCTGCCGCACTCGATCCTTATGAGCGCGCCATCCGTGCCTTCCAGAACTACCGCGGCGACCCGATCGCCTCGTTGGACGAGGCACTGGCCCTCGACCCGGCGTTCGCGGCCGCGGCCGCTGCCAAAGCCCTGATTCTCATCGCATTCTTCGAGCGGGGGACGAGCCAAGCCGCAACCGTCGACGACGAAACGGTGAAGGGGAACAAGGCGCGAGAAGGCCTCGCCGATGCCAACGCCAAGCTCTCGCGCGGCGAATGGCTGGCCGGTGTCGTCGCTGAAGAAGAATCCTCGAGGCCACCGCTCGAACGCGCTGGCCCTCCAGGTGGCACCTGCTCGATTTCTACCGCGAGTTGGCCTCGGCCTCCGCAACCGCCTCGCGTGTACCGAACCGATGCCGGTGCGGGCCAGCTATGCCGTCTGGGCATACACGCCTACGGCCTGGAGGAGTGCAACCAGCCTCCGGAGGCGGAGGCGACCGGCCGGCGCCCTCGACCTCGGCGACGACTGCTGGGCCGTCCATGCGGTGTTCCACGTGATCGGTCTGAGCCGGATGGAGAACACGTGGCTCGAGGCGCGTCGCGCGGACTGGGCCACGCCGGACAACGGCTTCGCGTTCCACAACGCGTGGCAGCAGGCGCTCTTCCACCTCGACCGCGCCGACCACGCCGCGGCGCTCGCCATCCACGACGGCATGCTCGCCGGCGCCACGGAACTCGCGCTCACGCGCGTCGACGGCACGGCGCTGCTGGCGGCGGTTGCGCTGAAGAGCGCTGATGGCTGTGGACTACGGTATCAGCGGCCTGCAGAGTCGACGCTGGAGCGCGAGGCGGGTTTCTATGCGTTCAACGAGGCCTGCACGGCGATGGCATTCGCGGCTGCCGGCCGCGGCGAGGCCCTGGAACGGCTTCGCCATGGCCTGCATGAGTCCGTTCACCGCCGACGGCGAGCAGCGCGATGGCGCTGCTGATGGGCCTGGACCGCACGAGGCCTCGACTATTGCGAAGGGCGGTACGGCGGGCGGTGCGAGGCGAGTCGCCGTCGAGACCTCGCCCGCGCGCTTCGGGGCAATGGCCGCGGCGACCTGCTGCTCACGCTCACCCTCGTGGATGCCGCCATGCGCGCGGGCGAAGGGCGACTCGCGGCCCACTACGTGGCCGAGCGTCTCGTGCACAAGCCGGCCTCGGCCTGGGGCCACCGCCTGCTGGCGCGGGCGAGTGCCGCCGGAAGGGGGTCCGCTTGAGTCGGGACTTGCAGGCGAAGGCCGAGCCGACGGCCGGGCTTCGCGGCGCGGGGCCGGCCCTGGCGGCCTGCGTCCTGGCCCTGGCGGCGGTCGTGCTGCTTTCGAAGCAGGCGGGCGAGGCACCGGCCGCGCAGGCGCGCGCTGGTGCCACGCACCTGTGCCTGATCGTCGAGCGCGACCCGCCCTCCCGGCTGCTCTAGGCGAGGTCCTTCACGAGCGCGGCGCGCGTGGCCGCCGAAACCGGCGACTGCGACGCGGTGTACTCGGGGTGGTCCACGCCGATCGCGAGGGAAACGCCGTAGCGAAGCGCATCGGCCATCTCCTTCGTGAGCTCGAAGCGCAGGAAATGCACGGAGGAGGTCTTCTGCTCGTTCTCGCGCTCGAGATCCTCGTCCGCGATCGCATAGACCTTCGCGCAGCCCTCCACGCGCACCCAGACGCGGTCCTCGATGCCCTTGAGCTTCGCGAGGGCCACCCGGCGCTCGGCCTCGTCCTCGTACTCGATCAGCATCGTGGCCTTGAAGTTGCTGCCGTCGGGGACGAGGGGGTTGTAGGCGTCCAGCTCGTCCTGGATGCCCGCCTCCTCGAAGGTCTTCTCGATGCGCAGCATCTCCTGGACCTGGTAGCGGATCGTGAGCTCGTCCTCGAAGAGCAGGGTGAGGTGCTCGCCGAGCGCGACGCTGCGGGCCTTCTTGTGCTCGATCACGCGCGCGCGGAATTCCTTGCGCGCCTTCGCGTAGGCCTCGAGCGTCATCAGGGAATCGCGGGTGATCTTCGTCATGGTGGGGGTCATGGTTCGCCTGGGGTCAGTCGGGCAGCCCGTAGGCCATCCGCAGGAGGGTGAGGGGATGCTTGAGCTGGGCCTTGCCCATCGACTCGCCCATGCCCTGCTCGATGTGGCGGCCGCCGAGCTGGCAGTCGGAGCTCACGTAGTCGGGCGCGGGCTCGGCCATCTGCCGGAACACCGGGCGGCCGATCTTCATGGCCATCGCGTGGAACTCCTTCTTGCAGCCCCACGTGCCGGAGTGCCCGGAGCAGCGCTCGACCGTGTTGACGCTTGTGCCCGGCACCATCTCGAGCGCCTCGCGCGTCTTCTGCCCGACGTTCTGCACGCGCGAATGGCAGGGGATGTGGTAGGACACCTTGCCCAGGGCACGCGGGAACTCGGTGCGCAGCAGCCCGTCCTTGTGGCGCGCGACGAGGTACTCGAAGGGATCGAACATCGCCGCCTGCACCGCCTTCACGTCGGCGTCCTCCGGGAAGAGCAGCGGCAGCTCCTGCTTGAACATGAGCGTGCACGACGGGATCGGCGTCACGATCGCGTAGCCCTCGCGCGCGAGCCTCGCGAGCGCGGGGATGTTGCGCTCCTTGTTCGCCGCGACCGCCGGCAGATCGCCCAGCTCGAGCTTGGGCATGCCGCAGCAGGCTTCCTTCTCCACGATCACGTAGGGGATCGCATTGTGCGAGAGGATCTTCGTGAGGTCGTGCCCGATGCCCGGCTCGTTGTAGTTGATGTAGCAGGTCGAGAAGATCGCGACCTTGCCCGGGGTGCGGCTGCCGTCGCGCACCGCGTGAGCGGGACTGGCGGCCGCGTTCGGCCGGAACGGGCGCGGCGCGTAGCTCGGGATCCAGGCCGTCCTGTCCACGCCCAGCGCGCTTTCCATCAGCCCGCGCGCCGCCTTCGTCGCGTTGACGGCATTGGCCACCTGCACCACGACGGGGATCGTGGCGAGGGTGCCCAGCGCGTCCGTGGAGGCGAGCACCTTGTCGCGCAGGGGCACCTTGCCGCTCGCGAACTTGACGGCCTTCGCGCGCAGCATCAGGTGCGGGAAGTCGAGATTCCAGGGGTGCGGCGGGACGTACGGGCACTTGGTCATGTAGCACACGTCGCACAGGTAGCACTGGTCGACGACCTCCCAGTACTTCTCCTTCGGCACGCCGTCGAGCTCGCCGGACGGGCTCTCGTCCACCAGGTCGAACAGGCGCGGGAAGGAGCCGCACAGGCTCACGCAGCGCCGGCAGGTGTGGCAGATGTCGAACACGCGCTCCATCTCGGCGAAGAGCTTCGCCTCGTCGTAGAAGGCGGGGTTCTTCCAGTCGATGGGGTGCCTCGTGGGCGCCTCGAGGCTGCCTTCTCTCACGCTCATGGTCCTGGTTCCTGTCGTGGAAAGTGAAAAGGGGCGGTTCCCCGCCCCTTTCCCGTACCGCGGGGCATGCGGCCCGGTGCGGCTAGTCCGTCAGCGCGTCGAGCGCCTTCTGGAAGCGGTTCGCGTGGGAGCGCTCGGCCTTCGCGAGCGTCTCGAACCAGTCGGCGATCTCCTCGAAGCCTTCGTCGCGGGCGCTCTTGGCCATGCCCGGGTACATGTCCGTGTACTCGTGCGTCTCGCCGGCCACGGCGGCCTTGAGGTTCTGGCGCGAGGAGCCGATGGGCAGGTCCGTCGCGGGGTCACCCACCTGGGCCAGGTAGTCGAGGTGGCCATGCGCGTGGCCCGTCTCGCCTTCGGCGGTCGACCGGAACAGGGCGGCCACGTCGTTCTGGCCTTCCACGTCGGCCTTGTTCGCGAAATAGAGGTAGCGGCGGTTCGCCTGCGACTCGCCGGCGAACGCGGCCTTCAGGTTGTCGTGGGTCTTGGTGCCTTTGAGGGGTTTCATGCAAGCCTCCTGGTTGAATGAGGACGCGCCGAAGGCGTCCTTCGGGTGGGGTGTGCCTGTGGGTTCGAGGATAGGCGCGGCGCGGACGTGCCGTCCAATAGATTGTTCCGATTCGGCCCATTGGTCTCGCCAATCGTTCCCGGCGAGGGGCCAAAGGCCTACTTCAGGCGGCTGTCGATGAGGCGGGCGATCTGGAGCGTGTCCACCTCGCGGGCATTCTGCTCGCGCGCGAAGCTCACCGTGACCAGCAGCTTGCCCTTGCGGAACATGGCCGTCTTGTTCGCCTGCAGCCAGAAGGCGCTCTCGCCGATCCCTTCGATCCACTTCACCTTGTTGCGGTAGATCTTCTCGAGGTTCTCGCGCTCGTACTGCAGCTCGTTCTCGGCCGCGTACTTCACCTCCCGCGCGCGGATCACCAGGACCGCGGCGCGGCGGCTGTCCTCGAAGGCGCATTCGGAGGGGTTGCCGGACTTGCGAGGCGAGATCTTCGAGGCGACACCCGCGGCCATCGTGTTGATCTCCTCGAGCGTGACGAGCGTGCAGGTGTCGGGCACCTCGGCCGCGGCGGCCGTGGCGAGTCCGGCGGCGAGCAGGCAGATGGGCAGGAAGGGTTTCATGGCGTCCGTCAGGCTGTGGGGATCGCTATCGTAGCGCAAGGAAGAGGACGATGAGCGCCAGGGTGATCGCGGCGACCCACCACCAGGCGGCACTCGAGCGCGGCTCGGCCGGGGCGGCCGGGGCGGCCGCGGCGCCTGCGGGAGCGCTCGCGGCGAGTGCCGCGCTGAAGCGAGCGAAGAAATCGTCGGCCATCTTGCGGGCGGCCCCGTCGATCAGGCGCTGGCCCACCTGCGCGATCTTGCCGCCGACCTGCGCGGTCACGGCGTAGTTCAGCCGCGTTCCCGTTCCCTCGGGCACCAGCTCGACGCGAGCGGTGCCCTTGCCGAAGCCCGCGGGCCCGCCCTGGCCGTCGAAATGCAGCGTGTAGCTTGCCGGCGGAATCACGTCGGAGAGGGTGAGGCGCCCCTTGAAGCGCGCCTTCACCGGTCCCACCGAGGCGGTCATCGCGACGGCGTAGGAATTCTCGCCCGTGGCCTCGATCGACTCGCATCCCGCCAGTGCCGCGCGCAGCGCCTCGGGGTCGTTGAGGGCCTTCCAGGCGGTTTCGCGGTCGACGGGCAGCAGCTGGGACTTC
>JBGAOO010000179.1:0-6922 GCA_044221765.1 Usitatibacteraceae bacterium
GGATTGAAGACCAGCCCCGCCTTGCACCCGTGGTCGCGGATGAGCGAGAGCGTCCGGTCCACGTGCTCGCTCGCTTCCGGGTGGAAGCTGATGATGCCGGCGCCGGCCTTGGCGAAATCCGGCACGATGCGGTCCACCGGCTTCACCATGAGGTGCACGTCGATGGGCACCGTGCAATGGGGCCGGAGCGCCTCGCAGACGAGGGGGCCGACCGTCAGGTTGGGCACGTAATGGTTGTCCATCACGTCGAAGTGCAGCAGGTCGGCGCCGGCGGCGACGACGTCTTTCACTTCGTCGCCCAGGCGGGCGAAATCGGCGGACAGAAGGCTCGGGGCGATGCGTTCCATGGGCTTGGTGCGAAAGGCGCGTCCGAACCGATTCTACGCGAATCCCCCCCTGCCTTCCGGGCCCGGGATTCCTGCTACCATCGCCGCGTGACCGACCTCAAGAAATACAGCGTTGCCGTGACGGCGCACTCGACCTACCTCCCCGACCAGTCCGACGAGGAGGACGACCGCTACGTCTTCGCGTACACGATCCGCATCACGAACGTGGGCAGCATCACCGCGCAGGTGGTGAGCCGCCACTGGATCATCACCGACGCCGACAACCAGGTGCAGGAGGTTCGCGGCATGGGGGTGGTGGGCGAGCAGCCCGTGCTCAAGCCCGGCGACACGTTCGAGTATTCGAGCGGCTCCTCGATTCCGACCGCCGTGGGCACGATGCGCGGCACCTACCAGCTCCTCGCCGAGGACGGCACGCGCTTCGAGGCGCCCATCCCGGAATTCGCGCTGAGCGTCCCGCGGGTGCTGCACTAGCCCGGCGCGGGCCCGTCCCCGCCCGGCGGCGGCGCCTTCGGCTTTTTCGGCAGCGTCCACCAGACGATGCCCACCGCGATCGCGAGAGCCGCCAGCACTTCGAGAAAGACCCAGCCCATCGCACGCTCCGGTTGCATCGGGGACGCCGGGAATTATAGGGCCGGCGCCCGCGACCCTTCCGATATACTCGCCGCGATGCCGAACGCCCCCCTCCCGAAGACGGCGCGCCCCGGCGCCCTCGCCCTCGCCCTCCTGCTGATTGCCGCAGGATGCGCGACCCCACCGCCCGAACCCCGGCGTCCCGATCCGCCCGCTTGCCCGCCGATCGAGAAGCCCCTGTGCCCGGCCGTGCCGGCACCGCCTGCCGCGCCCGCGCCCGCACCCGTGCCGGCGCCCGTTCCCGATGTCGAGTATCGCGGCCGCCTGCAGCCGGTCACCTGGGCCGACCTGCCGGACTGGGGGCGCGAGCCGCTTCGGGAGTCGTTCGCGGCCTTCGCCCGGGGCTGCCCCGTCCTCGCGACGCAGCCTTCCTGGCAGGCGGCCTGCGCGGCCGCCGAGGCGCTGCCGCCCGGCGCCACCGAACGCGACATCGCGGCATATTTCGAGGCCCGGTTCGACCCGCACCTCGTGGTGAACGCCGACGAATCCACCACCGGCACGGTCACGGGTTACTACGAACCGCTGCTGCGCGGGAGCCGCACGCGAACGGCCCAGTACCGCCATCCGATCTACGCCGTCCCCCAGGATCTCGTCGAGATCGACCTGTCGGCCGTCTATCCCGACCTCAAGTACAAGCGCCTGCGCGGACGCGTGGAGGGCAGCAAGGTCGTGCCGTACTTCTCGCGCGAGGAGATCGACTCCGCGGCCGCGCCGCTCAAGGGGCTGGAGATCGCCTGGGTCGACGATGCGGTCGAGCTCTTCTTCCTGCACATCCAGGGATCGGGGCAGATCCAGCTGCCCGGCGGCGAGCTCCTGCGCGTGGGCTACGCGGACCAGAACGGGCACCCGTTCCGCTCGGTCGCGCGCCTGCTCATCCAGCGCAAGGAACTGCCCGCCGAGCGCACGACGATGCAGGGCATGAAGGACTGGGCGAGGCGCCACCCGGGGAAGGTGCAGCGCTTCATGAACGCCAACCCGAGCTACGTGTTCTTCAAGGTCTTGCCCGGGGATCTGGCCGGGCCCATCGGCTCGCTGGGCGTGCCCCTCACCGCCGAGCGCTCCATCGCCGTCGATCCCCGCGTGATCCCGCTGGGGGTGCCGGTCTTCCTCGCGACCACCTGGCCCGCCACCGCGCGGGCGCTGAACCGCCTCATGGTGGCGCAGGACACCGGCGGGGCGATCAACGGCGGCGTCCGCGCGGACTTCTACTGGGGCTTCGGCGACGCGGCGGGCAGCCAGGCTGGCCGCATGAAGCAAACCGGCCGGATGTGGGTGCTGCTGCCCAAGGGCTATGCGCCGCCGGCCACCGTCCCCGGAGGAGTCCTGCCATGACGACCGCTTTCTGGTGCGTGCTCGCGGCCAGCCTGCTGCCGTATGCGACGGTGGGCATCGCGAAATGGAGCCGGCGCTACGACAACCGGGCGCCGCGCGACTGGCTCGCCACGCTCGAGGGCCGGGCGAGGCGCGCCTTCCACGCCCACCAGAACCACTTCGAGTCGCTGCCGTCCTTCGCGGCGGTCGTGATCATCGCGCACCTGGCCCACGCCTCGCAGGCGTGGGTCGACGCGCTCGCGCTCGCCTTCATCGCCTTTCGCCTCGCCTACACGTGGGCGTACGTGGCCGACAAGGCGACGCTTCGTTCCCTGCTCTGGTTCGGGGGCCTGGCCTGCGTGATCGGGCTTTTCGTCGCCGCCGCCGCGGCGAAGGGCTGAGCGCGCCCTACTTCTTCGCGAGCTTCGCGTCCGCGAGCCGCTTCTCGAACTGCGCGAGGGGCATGGCGCCGGGAACGCGCTCGCCGTCCTCGAAGAAGATCGTCGGCGTGCCGGAAATGCGCTTGTCCTTGCCCCAGGCGAGCACCTTGTCGATGGGCGTGTCGCACTTGGCCTCGCCCGCCGGGCTGGCGTTCTTCAGCATGAGGTCCATCCAGGCCTTGCCGCGATCGGGCGCGCACCAGACGGCCTTCGACTTCTCGGTGGAATCGGGAGAGAGGATCGGGTAGAGGAACACGTGGACGGTGATGTCGTTCACCGTGGCGAGCTCCTGCTCGAAGCGCTTGCAGTAGCCGCAGTTCGGGTCCTCGAAGATGGCGATGCGGCGCGAGCCGTTGCCGCGCACGATCTTCACCGAATCGGCCAGGGGCAGGCTGTCGAAGCTGACGGCCGTGAGCTTCCTCACGCGCGCCTCGGTGACGTTCTCGCGCGACTTGGTGTCGATGAGGGTGCCCAGCAACAGGAAGGAGGTCTTCTCGTCGGTGTAGAAGACCTCGCCCGCCCCGTTCACCTCGAGGAGCCCGCCGTAGCCGCTCTTCCTCACGCCGTCGATCTGCGCGTCCGGGAACTTCTTCTTGAGGTCGGCCTTGACCCGCTCGAGGTCCTGGGCCGCGGCCGGCAGGGCGAAGGCGAGGGCCAGCAAGGCGGATACGAACGGGGCGGCTAGTCTCATGGGGTTCTCTCAGGGAATGCGGTCTTGGGCACTGGCGCGGACGGGATAGTTCCCGGCCGGGATTATCGCATCGCGTGGGCCGCGAAGGCGCGCTTGGCGAAGGCGAGCCGGTCGACGAGCCGCAATCCGGCGTTGCGGGCGCCGGCGGCGAACGGCGCGTCCAGGCCGAAGAGCCACTCGAGCCGGTCGGTGGCGAACTGCATGGCATCCACGTCGGCGCGACGCGCCCGTTCGTGCCGGCGCAGCACGGCCAGGTCCCCGACCCGTTCGAGCGGCGAGCGCGAGGCCAGCGTCCGCATGCGCCGCGTCGCCGACCAGGACGGCCCCCGGCACCGCGATGCGCGGGACGCGGATGAGGCGCAGCGGGAAGCGGGCCACCGCCGAGTCGAGCTCGAGGTCGCCGAGCACGGCCCCGCCCGCGTCTCGCACGCGCTGCGCGAACGCCTGCGGGTCGAGCCCGGCCAGCTCCTCGGCCACGGCGTGGTGCGCGGACCAGACGATCGACAGGCGATCGCCGGGCAAGGGCAGCCAGGCGAGGATGCCTTCGGGGCGGAACCACTGTCTTGCCACGCCACGCGTGGGCCGCTCGCATCGGAAATGCGCGACGACGGCGGTCTCGCGGTAGCGCTTGGCGTGCGCCTGGAGGCCGAGCTGGCCGCGCACCCAGGAATCGGCACCGTCGGCGCCCACGAGCAGGCCGGCTTCGATCCGCGCGCCGTCGCCGAGCGTCACCTCCCCCGTGCCCTCGTCCGAACGGATCGAGGCCGGCCGGGCCCCGTGGAGGATCGCGACGCCCCGCTCCCGCGCGGCGAGCTCCAGCGCTCGCGACAGGCGGTTCCCCTCCACGATCCAGGCGAGGGCGCGGCCACCGGGCGGCGTGAAGTCGAGGCGGCTCGCGCCGTCGTCCCCGACCACTTCCATGCGCGTGACCTCGGCCACGCGAGAAGCCGGCATCCGCGCCCAGGCGCCCGTCTCCCCCAGGAACGCGCGGCTGCCCTCGCTCAGCGCGAATACGCGGATGTCGAATCCCTCGGGGTCGCTCGCCGGCCTGGGCGGGCCGCCTTCGAGCACGCTCACCTCGGCCTCGCAGGCCGCCGCGAAGGCGAGTCCCACCGCGCCACCGCCGATCACCGCGATGCGCGGGCGGCTCATGCCGAAGGCGCGCCGTGGATCATGCGACGCGCGAGCAGCGCCCGCGCCGGCGGGAGCAGGTCCAGCAGCGTCAGCGCGAGGCCCCGGCCCCACGTGGGCAGGCGCCGGTCGTCCATGAAGGCGCCGACCAGGAAGTCCGTGAAAGCCACGCCCCGTCCGGCGTCTCGTTCGCGCGAGCGGCGGTACGCCTCCAGCAGTTCCGCGCCTCCCGCCTGAGCCGGGGTCCGTTCGGCGAGCAGCGCTGCCAGCGTCCCCGCGTCGCGAAGGCCCACGTTGAGCCCCTGGCCGGCGATCGGGTGCATCGCCTGCGCCGCATTGCCCACGATGACCGTGCGCAGCGCGACCGTCGAATTGATGCGTCGAAGCCGCAGCGGGAACGAGGCGCGCGCACCGGCGCGCACGAAGCGACCCGCGCGATCGCCGAAATGCGCCTGCAGGCCGGCCAGGAAGGCGGCCTCGTCCAGGGCGAGGATGCGCGCGGCCTCGGCCGGCGTCGCGGTCCACACGAGCGCGTAGCGATCGTCCACCGGCAGCAGCGCGACGGGCCCGGTGGGCGTGAACCGCTCGTAGGCGCGCCCGCGGTGCGGCCGGTCGGTGAACACCGGGCCGGTGATCGCGACCTGCCCGTAGTCCTTCTCCGCGTACGCGAGCCCCGGGATCCGCCGCGCGTTCGCGCCGCCATCGGCGAGCA
Source organism: Usitatibacteraceae bacterium (assembly GCA_044221765.1). GTDB lineage: Bacteria > Pseudomonadota > Gammaproteobacteria > Burkholderiales > Usitatibacteraceae > FEB-7. Next base: position 5,263 of record JBGAOO010000179.1, read on the forward strand.
CGAGCAGGCCGGCCTCCAGGCGCGCCCCGCCCGGGAGGCCGAGCACCGCGGCCGCGGGACCCAGGTCGATCGACTCGACCGGCGCGCCGTAGGACACCGGCACCCCCAGCTGCGCGAGCCTCGACTCGAGGATCTCCTCGAGCGCGGCGTAGGCAACCGTGTAGCCGAGTGCAGCGAGGCCCTGCTCCGCCGCCGTGATCAGCGTGCGGCCCGGCCCGCCCTTCTGCGAGACATGGATGTCCACGATGGGCGTGACGCCCGTGGCCGGCCAGCCGCCCACCCGCGCGAGCAGTTCGCGGCTCGCCTCGGACAGCGCGAGGGTGCGCGCATCGCGCGAGGCGCCCGCGCGCGCCTCGAGCACGCGCACGCGAAGGCCCGCCGGCGCGAGGAGCGCGGCGAGCGCCGCCCCGACGGGGCCGGCGCCCACGATGGCCACATCGACTCGTTCCATCGCCCCGGCCGGCGCGCCTAGCCGCCGCGTGCCGCCGCCTCGACGTCCGCGACGCGCTTGGGGCAGCCCTCGGTGAGGATGTCGCGGCCCTTCGCCGTCACGAGCACGTCGTCCTCGATGCGCACGCCGATGTTCCAGAACGCCTTGGGCACGCCGGGCGCCGGGCGGATGTACAGGCCCGGCTCCACCGTGAGCACCATGCCCGGCACCAGCTTGCGCCACTTGCCGCGCTGCATGTAGTCGCCGGCATCGTGCACGTCGAGCCCCAGCCAATGCCCGGTGCGGTGCATGTAGAACTGCTTGTACGAGCCGTCCTCCAGCACCTTGTCGACGCTGCCCTTGCACAGCTTCAGGTCGATGAGGCCGCGCACGAGAACCCGGGTGGCGGCGTCGTGGTACGCGATGAACTCCGCGCCCGGCTTCACCGCCTTGATCGCGGCCTCCTGCGAGGCGAGCACCAGTTCGTAGATGTCCTTCTGCGGCGCCGTGAACCGGCCGTCCACCGGGAAGGTGCGCGTGATGTCCGCGGCGTAGCTGCCCAGCTCGCAGCCGGCGTCGATCAGCAGCAGATCGCCCTTGCGGATCTCGGCGTCGTTCTCGCGGTAGTGCAGCACGCAGGCGTTCGCGCCGGCGGCGACGATCGAGCCGTACGCGGGCGAGCGCGCGCCGTGGCGGACGAACTCGTGCAGGAGCTCGGCCTCCACCTCGTACTCGCGCCGGCCGGGGCGCGCGAAAGCCATCGCCCGCACGTGGGCCGCGCCCGAGATCTGCGCGGCGCGGCGCATGATCGCGATCTCGCTCGCATCCTTCACGAGCCGCATGTCGTTCACGCTCGCGCGCACGTCGCGCACGTGGGCCGGCGCGCTGACGCCGGTGCGCGCCTTCGCGCGCACGGCATTCAACCAGCCGGCCACGCGCACGTCCCAGGCGGGATCCGCGCCGACCGGCGTGTGGATCGTGTCCTGGTCCGCGATGAGCTCGGGCAGCTTCGCGTCGAGCTCCTCGATCGCGTGCGACTCCGCGAAGCCGAACACCTCGCGCGCGAGCTTCGGCCCGTACCGGAAGCCGTCCCAGATCTCCCGCTCGAGGTTCTTCTCGCGGCAGAAGAGGATCTCGCGCGGCTTCCTGCCCAGGACGATCACCAGGACGGCCTCGGGCTCGCGGAAGCCGGTGAGGTAGTAGAAGCCGCTGTCCCAGCGATAGTCGTAG
>JBGAOO010000180.1:0-7617 GCA_044221765.1 Usitatibacteraceae bacterium
CTGTCCACCGCAAGGTGAGGATCAGAGCAACAGAGACGAGTCAGCTCAAGGTGGCAACACCTTGAGCTGGGTGAAACGGGCAATCTCTACGCGGAGCAACACCAAATAGGCAGGCGATGACGCGGCCCGTCGAGCCTGCGGGTAGGTGGCTTGAGCGCCACGGCAACGGGGCGCCCAGAGGAATGACCGTCATAGCCGCAAGGCTGTAACAGAATCCCGCTTATCGGCCCGCTTCACTTTTCTCCCAGGCGGCTGCTGCCTTCCGGGCTCGCGGGCAACACGGCTGCCTCACCTGATCACCAACGAGATGCACGCGGTCGCCTCCTGGCGACGCGAGCGACGACTTTGCGGGCCACGGGGCGCCAGTCCGCCGCGGTCCTGCCGCGATCGACGCCGAAATGTCCTTGGCGTTCAGGGGCTTCGGCGCGAGGCACGCCGGTGGTACGGATCTTGTTACAGGCAGGGAACCGCGGCACGTCGCCGCCCGCGTTCCATTCCCTCGACAGGAGTCATGACCATGAACCGTACCCTCGCCCAACGCCTTGCCGCGCTCGCCTTCGTCCCGTTCGGCATGGCGCTCGCGCAAGCCCAGGAAGTCGTGCCCGTCGCCGTGAAGACCGACAACCTCGCGCCCCACATCGCGGTGGCCGTGCAGCAGAAGGCGCGCCAGGGCGTGGACGAGCTGCGCCGCTACGTGGAGCGCACTCGCATGATCCACGCGCTCTACCTGCCCGGCCTCGTGCAGGAGGAGGACGGTGCCGTGGTCGCCGCGAACGAGCCCGTCGCGCAGCCGGTGAGCGCCGCCGCCGCGCCGGCCGGGAAGACCGTCCTCGCGCGCGCTTCCGCCGCGAAATCGAAGACCGTTGTCGCCTCGTCGCGACAGAAGCTCGTCCTGGCCTCGGCGAAGGGCTCGCGGCAAGCGGGCGCACCCGCCGTGAAGGTGGTTTCGCGGGCCTCGCCGGCCCACGCCCGCGCCTGATCGTCGCCACCCGGTGACACGGAAAGCGTGACGATGCTCCGACCGGCGCTGCGCCTGATCGCCGGCACGGCGCTGGTCGCCCTGGGCACCGTGCCTTTCGCGCGAGCCGTGCAGCCCGGCACTTCGGAGGCCACGGCCGGCCACGATCGCATGGCCTCGCGGCTCGCGGCCAACTTCGCGGGCCTCGCCGGTTCGCCGGCGAACGCCCGGGCCCTCGCGGAAGCCCTCCACGCGGGTACCGAGGCAACGCTGCATTCGCCGGCGGCCGGCGCGGGTTCCGCGAAGACCGCCACGGTGATCACCCCGCCCACGCCCCCGCTGGGCTGGATCCACGTGTCGCACTCGCTCTCGCTGGCCCGGCTCGCGCTGGGCCGGTGCGGCATCGCCGAGCCGGCGAACGAGCAGTTGAAGACGGTACTGGTCGGCGGGACGCTGGTGGCCGCCGACGGCGCTCCGGTCGCGATGCGAGGCATCCTGCGCATGCGCGCCGACGGCCTGGGCTGGGGCCAGATCGCGCAGGCGATCGGCGTTTGCGCCTCGGCCCCTGCGCTGGACGGCAAGGGAAGCTAGCGCTTCCTCGCCTCAAGGCGTGGGCTTGGCGAGCCGCGCCCAGTCTTCCGCGCGGATGCGCGCGATCACCGTGAAATCCGCGCCGTCCGGCCTGAGCACCGCCGCTTCGCCTTCGGCCAGGTGCGGCGGTCCCGCGATGGCGCGGAACGGGTTGCCGTGGCTCGTGATCATGCGCAGCTCGCCCGCTTTCACCGGCGAGGCGAGCAAGGCCTTGAGCCGCGTGTAGTCCGCCTTCGAGTTGTCCATCCCCTCGTAGCCGCGAACCACCGTCGAGGGCTCGGCGCGGCCGAACATCAGGCGCCCGGTTTCCATCGTCCGGCAGAAGGGGCTCGCGATCACCTCGCCCACGGGCAGCCCGAGCGCGCGCACGGAGGCGCCGATCGCGCTCGCCTGCCGCCGGCCTTCGGCCGACAGGTTGCGCTGCGTGGCGCATTCGCCGTAGCCGGTCATCGCCCGGTCGTCCTGCGAGAAGTCGGTCGCGGTGTGCCGGAAGTAGAGCGTGAGCCCGCCGGCACGCAGGGCGCGCAGCAGCGCCTCGCCCTCGAGCGCCTGCGCCGCGTCGGGTGCGGAAGTGCGCTCCGCAGACGCGGCGAAGGCGAGGGCGAGGGCCAGGATTGCGGCGGTGCAGCGTCGGATCGTGTTGCGTTGCAGCATGACGGGGCCTCCGGCAGGGCGGGGGGGAATGCGGCGTGCTCGTGGCCGCCATTCCCGTGGCCCAATCTTACCAAACGACATTCAGACATTTTTGTATGTCATTGAAAATATTGAATATCAATTTTCGAAAAATCGCTGGAAGAACCGCTGCTAAGTCCCTGTCGCACAACAAAATTTCCGGAATTCCCCCCTTGACTCGGTGCAATCGACTCTCTAGAGTGTGCAGAAGTGGGAAAAATTGGGAAAACCAGCCTATCCGGGCCCCCGGAGCGGTCGGGTTTCCCGGAACGGGGGAGCGGGCGTGTTTCAGGGAGCCTCACGGATCAATCTCGACGCGAAGGGCCGGCTGGCCGTGCCCACGCGCGTGCGCGATCCGCTGACCCAGGGCGGCACCGTGGGCCTGGTGCTCACCGCCCATCCCGACCGCTGCCTGCTGCTCTATCCCGCGCCGGACTGGGAGCCGATCCGCACGCAGATCATGGCCTTCCCCAGCCTCAACCCGGCCTCCAGCCCCTGGAAGCGCCTGCTCGTCGGCTTCGCCGAGGAGACGGGCCTCGACGGCGCGGGGCGCCTTCTCCTGTCTCCCGAGCTGCGTGAATTCGCGGGCATCGACAAGCACGTGATGTTCATCGGCCAGGGCAGCCATTACGAGATCTGGGACCTCGAGCGCTGGCAGCAGCAGCTCGACCGGCTCACCGCGGGGGGCAACCCCACGCTGCCGCCCGGGATGGAGAACTTCTCGCTGTGACGCGGCCGGCCCTCCCGGGATCCGAGCCGCCCGCAGCGAGGGGCGGTCCCCCGGCCCCAGGCGCCCCCGACTTTTCCACCCGTGAGTGAGGTAGCCCATGTCCCGGTCCTGCTCGAAGAAGCCCTCGCCGCCCTCCGAGTCCGTCCCGACGGAAGCTACGTCGATGGCACCTTTGGCCGCGGCGGGCACAGCACGGCCCTCCTCGCCCTGCTCGGTGTTCGCGGAAGACTTTTCGCTTTTGATCAGGACCCCGAGGCGCTTGCGTCTCGCGCGGACGCGGATCGACGTCTTGAGCTGATCCATGGGCGCTTCTCGACGATGACCCGGGAGCTCGCCGCGCGCGGCGTGAGGCGCGTGGCGGGCGTCCTGCTCGACCTGGGCGTCTCCTCGCCCCAGCTCGACGAGGCCCGCCGCGGCTTCAGCTTTGCGAAGGACGGCCCGCTGGACATGCGAATGGACCCCACCCGGGGGGAAAGCGCGGCCGACTGGTTGAACCGGGCCACACAAGAAGAGCTCAGGGAGGTCATCGGCACCTATGGGGAAGAACGGTTTGCTAAACAGGTTGCAGGAGCGATTGTTGCGGCAAGGAGCCGCGACCCTTTCCGGACCACCCGGCAGCTTGCCGAGGTCGTGGGTGGCGCGGTTCGCTCGCGCGAGCCGGGCAAGCACCCGGCGACCCGGACCTTTCAGGCTGTTCGGATTCACGTCAATCAAGAGCTTGAGGAGCTCGCGATGACGCTTCCCCAGGCGGTGGACCTGCTCGAGCCGGGGGGGCGCCTCGCGGTGATCAGCTTCCACTCGCTCGAGGACCGCCTGGTGAAGACCTTCCTGCGCGAGGCCTCGACGGCCGACGTGCTGCCGCGCGGCGTGCCCGTGCGCGCGAAGGACCTGCCCGAGCCGCGCCTGCGCCTGGTGGGCCGCGCCATCCGCCCCTCGGACCGCGAGACGGCCGCCAACCCGCGCGCGCGCAGCGCGACGCTGCGCGTGGCCGAGCGCACCGGGGCCTGAGGGCCGCGCCGACATGACCCGCGTGAACATCTTCCTGCTGCTCGTGCTCATGGCCTGCGCCCTGGGGCTCATCACGTCGCAGCACCAGGCGCGCAAGCTGTTCGTCGACCTGGAGGCGGGCCAGTCGCAGGCCAAGCGCCTGGACGAGGAGTTCACGCAGCTGCAGCTCGAGCAGGGCACCTGGGCCACGCACAAGCGCGTGGAGTCGGTGGCCGCGAAGTCGCTCGGCATGCGCCTGCCCGAACCCGGGACGACGCGCGTGCTCACGCTGCCGGCGCCCGGGGCGAAGGGGACGCCGTGAGGTTCGAGAAGCGCACGCCGGAGCTGCGCCTTCGCCTGGAGGGATGGCGCTCGCGCCTGGTGCTCGGCGTGCTGGGCTTCGCCTTCGCCCTGCTCGCCGGCCGCGCCTTCTACCTGCAGGCGATGAACCACGACTTCCTGCAGCAGAAGGGCGAGGCGCGCTACGGCCGCGTCGTCGAGATGCCCGCCTCGCGCGGCCCGGTGAAGGACCGCCAGGGCCAGCCGCTCGCGGTGTCCACGCCGGTCGAGTCCATCTGGGCGAGCCCGGAGGATTTCGAGGGCGGCGAGGCCCGGATCCGCGCGCTCGCCCGGGCGCTCGCCCTGGACCCGGCGGAGCTGCGCCAGAAAGTTGCCAACAAGGATCGCCAGTTCGTCTGGCTCAAGCGCCAGATTTCGCCCGAGCAGGCGCTCAAGGTGATGGCGCTGAACATCCCCGGCGTGTTCCAGCAGCGAGAGTTCCGGCGCTTCTACCCGGCCGGCGAGGTGATGGCGCACGTGGTGGGATTCACCGGCATCGACGACAGCGGCCAGGAAGGCATCGAGCTCGCCCAGCAGCCGCTGCTCGCCGGCGTGCCGGGCAGCCGCAAGGTGATCAAGGACCGCAAGGGCCGCATCGTCGAGGACGTCTCGAGCCTCAAGGTGCCGCGCGACGGGCGCGAGCTCACGCTCTCGATCGACCAGCGCCTGCAGTTCCTCGCCCACCGCGAGCTCAAGGCCGCGGTGGAGGCGAACAAGGCGAAGGCGGGCTCGCTGGTCATGCTCGATGCGAAGACGGGCGAGGTGCTCGCCCTTCGTGAACCAGCCCGACTACAACCCGAACAACCGCGCCTTCGCCTCACGGGCCGGCAGGACGCGCAACCGCTCGGTCACCGACCTCTTCGAGCCGGGATCGACGTGATGAAGCTGTTCATGGCCGCCGCGTTCGAGGCGGGCGTCGTGCGCCCCGACACCCCGATCCAGACCGCGCCCGGCACGCCCACGATCGGGCGCTGGACCATCAGCGACTCGCATCCCAGCGGCCTGCTCACCGTCGCGCAGGTGATCCAGAAGTCCTCCAACGTGGGCTCGGCGAAGATCATGCTCGCGATGCCGCAGCGCATGGGCTCGTTCTTCCACGAGCTGGGCTTCGGCTCGGCGCCGGAGACGGCTTCCCGGCGAGGCGAAGGGGATGCTGCGGCCCTGGGCGCAATGGCGGCCGATCGAGCAGGCGACGATGTCCTACGGGCACGGCCTGCCGGTGTCGCTGCTGGGTGCAGCTCGCGAGCGCGCCTACATGATCTTCCTCAACGAGGGGCGGTTGCCGCTCGCGCTGCTCAAGCGCGAGGACGCGCCCATCGGCAAGCCCGTCGTTTCGCGCGAGACCGCCCGCGAGGTGACCCGGATGCCTCGAGATGGCGGTGCAGCCCGGGGGCACGTGGCGCCGCGCGCGGAGGTGCCCGGCTACCGCGTGGCCGGCAAGACCGGCACCGCGCACAAGGCCGAGGCCGGGGCTATGCCGAGCACAAGTACGTCTCGAGCTTCGTGGGCTTCGGACCGGTGTCGGCCCCGCGCTTCATCGTCGCGGTGATGCTCGACGAGCCGGCGGGCGCCAAGTACTACGGCGGCGACGTGAGCGCGCCGGTCTTCTCCTCGGTGATGGGCGCGGCCCTGCGCATGATGTCCGTGCCGCCCGACGCGCCGCAGACCCTGAACGCCCGGGCGCCCGCGCTGCCGGCCGCGACGCAGGCGCGCGCCGCCCCCGCCGGGAGGGAGGGATGATCGCCGTGGCCCACTTCCCGCGCCCCGAAGGCGCCCTCCTGCAGGACCGCCTCGCGCAGCTGGGCGTGCCCCTGGCCGACCTGGTGACCGACTCGCGCCAGGTGAAGCTCGGCTCGGTCTTCCTCGCCTATCCCGGCAGCGCGCGCGACGGGCGCGACTTCATCCCCGAGGCGATCTCGCGCGGCGCGGCCGCCGTGATCTGGGAACGCGAGGGCTTCGCCTGGGACGAGCGCTGGGATGCGCCCAACCTCGGCGTGCAGGGGCTGCGCGAGCAGGCGAGCCCCATCGCCGGCGCCGTGTACGGCGACCCGTCCGCGCGGCTGTGGATGGTCGGCGTCACCGGCACCAACGGCAAGACGAGCGTGAGCCAGTGGGTGGCGCAGGCCTTCGACCGGCTCGGCCGGCGCGCGGCGGCGCTCGGCACGCTGGGCAACGGCCTGGTGGGCGAGCGCGCCGAGGCGAAGAACACCACGCCGGACGCCGTGGTGCTGCAGCGCGAGCTGGCCGACTACCTGCGCCGCGGCGCGAAGGTGGCGGCGATGGAAGTCTCGAGCCACGGGCTGGACCAGGGCCGCGTCTCGGGCATCCGCTACGACGTGGCCGTGTTCACCAACCTCACGCGCGACCACCTGGACTACCACGGCACGATGCAGGCCTACGCGCAGGCGAAGTTCCGCCTGTTCGCCGCGGCCGGCCTCTCGCGGGCGGTGGTGAACGTCGACGACGAGGCCGGCCGGCAGCTCGCCGCGCGCCTGGCGGGCGGGCCGGTCGAGGTGATCTCCTACGGGCTCGAGGGCGGGCGCCTGCGCGCCACGCGCGTGCTGCAGTCGGAGGCGGGCCTTCGCTTCGTCGTGACCGGCGACTGGGGCGAGGGCGAGGTGGCCGTGCCGGTGATGGGCGCCTTCAACGTGTCCAACCTGCTCGCGGTGATCGGCGTGCTCCTCGCGAGCGGCGTCGCGTTCGAGCAGGCGCTCGACTGCGTCTCCCGGCTGCAGCCCGTGCCCGGCCGCCTCGAGCGCCTGGGCGGGGGCCGGCTGCCGCTGGTGGTGGTGGACTACGCCCACACGCCCGACGCGCTCGAGAAGGCGCTGTCGGCGCTGCGCCCGGCGCTCGCCGCGGGGCACGCGCTCACCTGCGTCTTCGGCTGCGGCGGCGACCGCGACCCGGGCAAGCGCCCGCTCATGGGCGAGGTGGCGGCCCGGCTCGCCGATCGCGTCCTCGTGACGAGCGACAACCCGCGCGGCGAGGACCCCCGCGCGATCCTCGCGCAGATCCTGGCGGGCATCGCCCCCGGCCGCGCCGAGGCGATCGAGGACCGGCAGGTCGCGATCTTCACCGCGATCCACCAGGGCGCCCCCGGCGACATCGTCCTCGTGGCGGGCAAGGGGCACGAGACCTACCAGGAGATCCGCGGCGTGCGCCACCCGTTCAGCGACGCCGAGGTGGCGGTCGCCGCGCTCGAGGCCTACCCGCGATGAACGGGCCCGATCCGGTGCGCGTGCCGATGATGGACCTCGAGGAGGTCGCCCAGGCCACGGGCGGGGTGCGCGCGGGCGCGAAAGCGCGACCCGTCTTCTCGGGCGTCACCACCGACAGCCGC
>JBGAOO010000181.1:0-6883 GCA_044221765.1 Usitatibacteraceae bacterium
GCCGGGATCGGCGCGCCCGCCCTCGTGCTCGGCGCCGAGCCGCTCAAGCACATGGCGCTGCCCTACGCGCAGGATGCCCTCGCGCCCGTGATCGGCGCGCAGACCGTGGGCATCCACTGGGGCCGGCACCACAAGTTCTACGTCGACAACCTGAACAACCTGGTGAAGGGCACGGAATTCGAGGGCCAGCCGCTCGCCGCCATCGTCGCGGCCACCGCCGGCAAGGCCGACAGGCAGGCGCTCTTCAACAACGCCGGCCAGATCTGGAACCACGATTTCTACTGGCAGGGGCTCAAGTCCGGCGGCGGCGGCAAGCCCCCGGCGCGCATCGCCAGGCTGATCGACGAGTCCTTCGGGAACTTCGACGAGTTCCGCAAGCAGTTCGCCGCGACGACGGTGGGCCAGTTCGGCAGCGGCTGGGGCTGGCTCGCCGTGGACGGCGCGGGCAAGCTCAAGCTCGCGAGGACCTCGAACGCGGACGTGCCGATGACGCAGGGCCTGAAGCCCCTGCTCACCATCGACGTCTGGGAGCATGCCTACTACCTCGACTACCAGAACCGGCGCGCGGACTACGTGAACGCCGTGATCGACAAGCTCCTCAACTGGGATTTCGCCGAGAAGAACCTGGGCTGAGCCCGGCTTTCACGCGCCCGGCGTGGGGACTTGCCGGGCGCGAAACGGGGGCTTCGCGGCCCCCGTTGCATTTATACTTCCTGCTTTCCCCCGTACATCCACACCCGGAGACACCCCATGTTCACGCTCATGGCGCTTCCCTACGCGGACAGCGCGCTCGCCCCGGTCATCACGGCCAACACGCTTTCCTTCCACCACGGCAAGCACCACAAGACCTACGTGGACAACCTGAACAACCTGGTGAAGGGCACCGAGTTCGAGAACAAGTCGCTCGAGGAGATCGTGATGGCCACCGCGGGCAAGGCCGACAAGGCGCCGCTCTTCAACAACGCCGCGCAGATCTGGAACCACGATTTCTACTGGAAGAGCCTGAAGCCGGGCGGCGGCGGCGTGCCCACGGGCAAGGTCGCCGACCGGATCAACGAGGCCTTCGGCAGCTTCGACGAGTTCAAGAAGCAGCTGGCCGCCACGTGCGTGGGCCAGTTCGGCAGCGGCTGGGGCTGGCTCGCGGCCGACGCCGCGGGAAAGCTGAAGCTGGTCAAGACCGGCAATGCCGAGGTGCCCATGACGCAGGGCCTGAAGCCCCTGCTCACCATCGACGTGTGGGAGCACGCGTACTACCTCGACCACCAGAACCGCCGCGCGGACTACGTGAACGCGGTGATCGACAAGCTCCTCAACTGGGACTTCGCGGCGCAGAACCTCGGCTGAGGTCGCGCGGGGCCTTCGCGCTACTGCACGCGCAGGCGCAGCCCCGGCTGGATGACGGCCTTCGCCGTCAGGTTGTTCAGGCGCAGGATGTCGGGAACCGCCTTCCCGAACTGGCGGGCGATGCCGTAGAGGGTGTCGCCCGCCTTCACCGTGTAGAAGCCGCCGGCGCGTGACGGGGCGGGAGCCGGTGCCGGTGCCGGGGCGGCGGGCCGCTGCCCCGGGCGGGCGGTCGCGGCGACCACGGGGGCGGCAGCGGCCTGCGCCGCGGGCTTGCCCGGCACGAGGATGGGCTGCGCGGCGGTGAGGCGGCCCTTCTTGTTCACGTGCAGGTTGTTCACCTGCCGCAGCGAGGCGCCCGACAGCCCGTAGCGCTTGGCGATCGCGTCCACCGACTCGCCCTTCTTGCCGCCCACCGTCGTCCAGCTCACGAGCGGCTTGTCCCAGTTGCCCAGGTTCTCGCGGAAGAGCTCGGCCTTGTCCAGGGGCACGACGAGCGTGCCCGCCGGCGCCACCGCCACCGGCTTGTTGTGCGAGGGATTGAGCGCGACGAACTCCTCGACCGGCATCTCCGCGAGCTTCGCGGCGAGCTTCACGTCGATCTTCTCCGGCGCGGCGACGGTCGTGAAGTAGGGCTGGTCGGGGATCGAGTCGAGCTCGATGCCGTAGAGCGCGGGCGCGAGGACGATGTTCTTCACGGCCACCAGCTTGGGCACGTAGTTCATCGTCTCCGGCGGGAGCCTGAGGCTCAGGAAATCGGTGGGCAGCCCCCGCTTCTGGTTCGCGGCGATCGCCCGGCCCACGCAGCCTTCCCCGCAGTTGTACGCCGCGAGCGCCAGTTCCCAGCTGCCGAACATGTCGTGCAGGCGCTGCAGGTAGTTGAGCGCGGCGTGCGTGGCGGCGACGATGTCGCGGCGGTTGTCCTTCCACCAGTCCTGCTGCAGGCCGTAGTTCTTGCCCGTCGACGGGATGAACTGCCACAGGCCCGAGGCCTTGGCGCGCGAATAGGCATGGGGGTTGAAGGCGCTTTCCACCACGGGCAGCAGCGCGATCTCCGTGGGCATGCCGCGCTTTTCCACCTCCTCGACGATGTGGTGCAGGTAGCGGCTGCCGCGGTCCACGAAGCGCTTGATGTAGTCCGGGCGGCTCGAGTACCAGGCCTCGTGCTCGAGCACGAGCGGCGATTCGAGCGGCTCGAGCAGGAAGCCCTTGCGCACGCGCTGCCAAAGGTCCGGATCGGGCATGGGCACGTCGGCCGGGTCGTCCAGGGCCTGCGCGAGGGGCAGGCCCGACACGGGCGCGGACGGCGGCAGGGGGTCGGCCGCCAGGGCGGCCACCGAGGCCGCCAGGCCGATCCACGCCACGATGCTCAGCCTCCGGTGTCGGTTCATCGCCTTAATTGTTGTTTAATAAAGCTTTTTTATCGTACGCGCGTACCGGCCCGGCGTCAATCGGCGGGCCGTCACAGCGTCAGCGCGAAATCGCGCAGCAAGGCGCCCGGCGTGCGCAGGGAGGCCGTGTTGCGCGAGCCGTAGGTGCCGCCCTGCAGCAGCAGCTCGCGTTCCCGCGTGAGGCCTTCCAGCTCGCTGCCGAGCATGCGGAAGGCGGTGTCGTCGAAGCGCATGACGTTGAGGGGCGCGGCGATGCGGCCGTTCTCCACCCAGAAGGAGGCGAAGCGCGTCATGCCCGTCATGCGGCAAGCCGAGCGGTCGGAGAAGTTCAGGTACCACAGGTTGCCCACGTAGATGCCGCGGTCCAGGGCGGCCAGCACCTCCTCGCGCGGCAGCTCGCCCGCGCCCAGGTCGAGCGATTCGGGCGTCTCCTCGGCGTTGGCGCCGTTGGTGGGCACGCCGAATTCGCGCGCCGAGCGCGGCGAGACGAGCGCCTCGGCCAGCCGTCCCGCGCGGATGAGGTCCACGCGGCCCGGCCGCACGAAGCCGTCGCGCTGGAAGCCCGTGGCGAGCCCCTCGGCCGTGTTCTCCGACAGGTGGATGCGCGAATCGAGCTGCGCGGCGCCGTCGGCCAGGCGCATGAGCGGGCTGTGCTTGGTTCGCAGGCTCTTCAGGCCGAAGCCGCCCCAGCTGAGCGTGCCCAGCACCTCCTCCATGGCGGCGGGGGCGAGGTAGGCCCGGTAGTGCCCCGGCTCGAGCGTGCGCGCGGGCACGGCGAGCCGCGCGAGCTGCTCGCGCGCGAAGGCCATGCGCGAGTCGAAGGCCGGCGCCTCCCAGCGACTGCCGGCGTAGGCCGACTTCACCGCCTTGTCGCGGTCGTGGTACAGGCACCAGTCGAAGTTGAAGTTGTCCACGCGCTGCCAGTTGCGCTGGCCCAGCGAGTTCGCGAACCCCTCGTAGAGCGGCCCGCCGGCGTAGTGGCCCACGAGGTCCAGGTCGCGGCCGGCCTGCACGACGGCATCGATCACCGCCCCGGCCTCGGGCAGCTGGCCGACCTGCTCGCGCTCGGTGAAGGTCGGCGAGTCGGGCAGCAGCAGGTAGGGGTCCGTCGGCGCGTCGACGAGGCCGGCGCGCAATTGCGCGAGCATCGCCTCGAGGCTCGCGCGGTCGGCGGCCGGCTCGCCCGAGAGCGTGGTCGTCGCGTCCAGGCGCCGGCCCTCGCGCACGAGCGTGAGCGTCCAGCGCGCCTGGCGCACCGACGTCGCCTGGCGCACGCGGCTGCGGTTGAAGCGGATGAAGTCCGAGCTCTCCGCGCGCAGGCCGGAGGCGATCAGCTCGCCCGGGCGCGCGAGCGATTGCAGGTGGTCCGCGTGGAGGTAGAACCGCTCGCGCATCAGGCCGCCCCCCCGAACACGTCGACGCCGGTGAAGCGGCAGGCGGGCGAGGCATGGCCCACGCGGATCACCTGGTTGGGCTCGCCCTTGCCGCAGAACGGGGTGCCCATCACCTCGAGGGTCGAGCGGTCGCCCACCATCGCGAGCGAGCGCCAGAAGGTGGCCGAGACGCCGCGGTAGTTGGGGTTCCTCACCACCTCGGCGAGCTTGCCACCGCGGATCATGCGGCCCCATTCGCAGCCGAACTGGAACTTGTTGCGCGAGTCGTCGATCGACCAGGACACGTTGGTGCGCATCATCACGCCCAGCTCGGTGGCGGCCACCAGGTCTTCCAGCCGCGAGGCGCCGGGCTCCACGTTGAGGTTCGCCATGCGGTCGATGGGCGGGCGGTTCCAGGAGCAGGCGCGCGTGTTCGCGACGCCCGGCATCCCCGCGCGCGCCTGCGAGACCGTGCCGCCGAGCGGGCGCATGAGGACGCCGCGGCGGATCAGGTGGTGGCGCTCGGCGGCCAGGCCGTCGTCGTCCCAGCCGTAGCTCGCGTATTCCTCGGGGCGCGAGGGGTCATACGTCACGTCGAGCAGGGGCGAGCCGTACTGGTAGGAGCCGAACATGTCGAGCGTCACGAAGCTCGTGCCGGCGAAGTTGCGCTCGTCGCCCAGGATGCGGTCGAGCTCCAGCGGATGGCCGATCGACTCGTGGATCTGCAGCATCATCTGGTCGGGCATGAGCAGCACGTCCATCGTGCCGGTCGGGCAGTCGGGCGCGGCCAGCAGCTCGAGCGCGCCCTCGGCGACGGCACGCCCGCTGCCGCGCAGCCCGAAGGCCTCGAGGATCTCGAGCCCGCCCTGCCGGCAGTAGCCGTTCCAGCGGCCCGCGTGCGTGCGCGTCTGCGTGAGGCCGTCGGCATGCGCGGTCGCGGACATGTTGGGCACGAGGAAGTGGAATTCCTGCTCGACCTCGCCGCCGTCGGCGGTGAAATAGGCGCTGCGGGTCGTGGTCGACCACAGGCTCGCTTCCCAGTCGACGATGCGCGGGTCGATCCGGCATTGCTTCGCTTCCTCGGCGAGCAGATCGATCTTCTCGCGGCGCGTGAGGCGGGCCGGGTCGTCGGCGAGCGGCGAGGCATAGGTCCCGGTGGGGCGCGGCATGCGGATCGCGCTGTAGTCGGTGACGCAGCGGCCGGCCGTGAGGGCGGCCAGGCGGACGGCGCGCTCGATCGCCTCGCGCAGGCCGCCCGCCGTGAGGTCGCTCGTGGCCGCGTAGCCCAGGCCGCCCTTGTCGATCACCGTGACCATGGCGCCCCGGTCCGTGGAGAGCTGGGCGGGCTCGGCGACGTCCTGGCGCACCGTGAGCATCTCGGCCGTTTCCTCGACGTAGCGCAGGGCGCTGAAGTCGACGGCGGGGGCGTGCCGGCGGAAATCGCGCGCGACGGACTCGAGCATGGGACCTCCCGGAGAAATGAAGCGGCCGCCCCGTGGGCGGCCCGGCGCACATCTTACGCCGGATCGAGGCCCGCCTGAGCGGGCCGGCGCCTCAACCCTTCGCGAGGGCCTCGAAGGCGGGCCGCGTCATGCGCACGAGCTGCCACTCCGGCAGGATCTGCCCGCCGATCGACTCGTAGAAGCGGATCGAGGGCTCGTTCCAGTCGAGCACGCGCCACTCGAAGCGGCCGCAGCCGCGCTCGAGGGCGAGGCCCGCGAGCCGGCGCAGCAAGGCCTTGCCCAGGCCCGTGCCGCGATGGGCCGGCTCGACGAAGAGGTCCTCGAGATAGAGCCCGGGACGAGAGAGGAACGTGGAGAAGGTGGTGAAGTAGAGGGCGAAGCCCACCGTTCGGCCGCCGCGCTCGGCCACGAGCGCCTCGCAGGCCGGGCGCTCGCCGAACATCGCCCGTTCGAGCGTGCCGGGCGTGCCCACCACCTGGTGCTCGAGCTTCTCGTACTCGGCCAGCGCGAGGATGAGCCGGTGGATCTCGCCGCAGTCGCCCGGCGCGGCCGGGCGGATGGTGAAGTCGGTCATGGTCAGCGGAACTCGTTCTTCCACGCGCGCACGGTGGCGAACACCTCGACCGGGCCGGCGAGGGCGTGGCCGGCGCGGGCGCAGGCCGAGGCGATCACCTCGGGCGAGCGCCAGCGCAGGAAGGGGTTGGTCTCGATCTCCTCCGCGAGGACGGAAGGGACGGTGGGCTCGCCGCGCTCGCGCCGGGCGCCCTCGCGCGCGAGGCGCTCGGCGAGGCGGGCATTGCCCGGCTCCACGGCGCGCGCGAAGCGCAGGTTCGACAGCGTGTACTCGTGGGCGCAGTACACGCGCGTCTGCGGGGGCAGGGCCGCGAGCTTCGACAGGGACTCGACCATCTGCGCGGGCGTGCCCTCGAAGAGCCGGCCACAGCCGCCCGCGAAGAGGGTGTCGCCGCAGAAGACGAACGGCTGCGCATCGGCGGGCATCTCGCCCGCATAGGCGATGTGGCCGGCGGTGTGGCCGGGCACGTCCAGCACGCGCAGGGGCAGGGCGAGGCCCGGGACCACGAACCGGTCCCCCTCGGCGAGCCGCCGCGTGAGGCCGGCGATGGCCTCGCCCGCCGGGCCGAAGACAGGGCAGCCCCAGCGCCGGGCCAGGGCCGCGAGACCGCCCACGTGGTCGCCATGGTGGTGGGTGGCGAGGATGGCCGCGAGCGCGAGCCCCCTCGCCTCGAGGAAAGCCTGCACGGGAGAAGCGTCGCCCGGGTCGACGACGGCGGCGTGGCGGCCGTCCTCGAGCACC
>JBGAOO010000182.1:0-7247 GCA_044221765.1 Usitatibacteraceae bacterium
CTGGAACCGCAACGAGATCGCCAAGTGGGCCAAGGCCGTGAAGGACTCCGGCGCCAAGGCCGACTAGCCCCCCATCCCCGAAAGAACCCATGACCGCCACCCGCACGCAGTTCACCGAGCCCGCCCGCACCATTCCCGTCCTCCTCGAGGCGGACATCGTCGTCGTCGGCGGGGGCACCACCGGCCCGCTCGCGGCCATCGCCGCCGCGCGGCGCGGCCGCAAGGTCGTCATGATCGAGCGCTTCGGCTCGCTGGGCGGCATCCTCACGCTGGGCCTGAACACCAAGCCCTCGGGCGCGCTGGTGGGCGGCATCCCGCTGGACATCTGGAACCTCGCGCGCGCCTCCGGCGGCGCCGGCGACGACTACATGGCCACCACCAAGACGGGCGGGGTGAAGATCGCCTCCCCCACCGACCCCGAGATCATGAAGATGCTGCTCACGCGCCTGTGCGTGGAGGCGGGCGTGCAGATCCTCTTCGAGACCTTCGTCTCCAACCCGGTCGTCGAGGGCGGCAAGGTGACGGGCGTGGTGATCGAGGGCAAGGGCGGGCGCCAGTTCGTCGGCTGCAAGGTGCTCATCGACTGCTCGGCGGACGCCGACATGGCCGCCAAGGCGGGCGCGCCCTTCGTGATGGGCTCGGGCGGCAAGAGCGAGACCATGCAGCCGGTGTCGATGTACTTCATCATGAAGAACGTCGACATCAAGAAGCTGGCGGAGTGGGCGAAGACGAGCGACGACATCCCCGCCCGCGCCATTCCCGCCACCGACGAGGGCCTCGCCTACGGGCTGTGGCTCACGGGCTTCAACAAGTCGCTCCAGCGCTTCCAGGCCGAGACGGGCGTGAAGCTGCAGCGCGACAACATCACGCTCAAGACCGCCGACGGTCAGATGTACATCAACGCCACGCGCGTGATCGGCGTGGACGTCTTCTCGCCCGCCTCCTTCACCGGCGCGATCCTGGAGTGCTACCGGCAGATCGAGGGCGTGGCGCGCTTCCTGCGCGAGCGCGTCCCCGGCTTCGAGGCCTCGCGCATCGGCCAGGTCTCGCCCATCCTCGGCGTGCGCGAGACGCGCCACATCGAGGGCGAATACACGCTCACGGGCCACGACACGGTGAAGGGCACGCGCTTCGAGGACAGCATCGCGGCCGATTCCTCGGCGCTCGACATCCACGACCCCAAGGGCGGCGACGTCGACTTCCAGAGCATGCCCCCGTACGAGATCCCCTTCCGCTGCCTGGTGCCCAAGGGCGTGGAGCAGATCCTCGTGGCCGGGCGCTGCATCTCCGCGGACCACGACGCCCACGCCCGCTCGCGCAACATGCCCGCATGCATGGCCACCGGCCAGGCGGCGGGCGTCGCCGCGGCCATCGCGGTGGAGGAAGGCGTGGACGTGCGCCGCGTCCCGATCGCCAAGGTGCAGGCGGCCCTGCGCGAGCTGAAGATGCCGCTGCACGCGGAGCAGATCGCCTAGCGATCGGCCCGCCGGGCGGCCTCAAGATGCGCCCGCCCGCGCCGTAGAGCAGGTGCGGCCCCTTCCGTCGGTCGGGGCGCGCACGACCCCGAGACAGCCAGGCGGTGCCCATGGACCTTGCCGTGCCCACCCGCGCCGAGCGCAAGCCTCCCCGCGCCGACGACCCGGGCATCGTGACCGACGTCGACATCCCGCCCTGCCCCTCCGTGCTGATGGCGCTGCTCGAGGAGGCACGCCGGCCCGAGCCCGATTTCCCGACGCTCTCGCGCTTCATCGCGAGCGACATGGCCCTGGGCGCGGCGATGCTCAAGACGGTGAACTCGCCCTTCTACGGCCTGCGCTCGCCCGCCATCTCGATCCAGCAGGCGCTCCAGCTCCTGGGCGTGAGGAAGACCGTGGGCCTTGCCACCGGGCTGCTGCTGCGCAGCGCCTTCTCCGCCTCGGCGGGCGAGGTGACGGACCACGTGTGGGAGTCGTCCACGCGCCTGGCGGCGGCGCTCGCGCGCCTGTCGCGCAGCGTGGCGCGCATCGACCGCGACGAGGCCTACACCTTCGGCATGTTCCGCGACTGCGGCATGCTGGTGCTCGCGCGCAAGTACGCGGACTACGCGGCGCTCGCGCGATCGCACGGCTCGCCCCACGACGCCGAGCTCGAGCAATCGGAGGCCGCGCGCTACCTGGGCCACCACGCGCAGGTGGGCTTCCAGATGGCGAAGGGCTGGTACCTGCCCGAGGAGCTGTGCCTGGCGGTGCGCCACCACCACAACCCGGCCATCCTGGGCGGCGACGTGCCCGGCATCGGGCGCACCGTCCGGGCGCTCGTGGCCACGGGCCTGCTCGTCGACCGCATCCTGTGCGAGGCCCAGTCGGGCCAAGTGGGCACGGGCTGGGAGGCTTGCGGCGCGGCCGTGATGCGCTGCCTGGACATCGACGAGATCGAGATCGCCTCCCTCGCGCCGGCCGTGCTCGACACGCTGGCGGGGCTCGAGACGTCCTGATCCGTCCCGGCCCCGCCCGCGCTCAGCCCTTCAGGCAGGTGCTCATGAAGGCGCGGCGCTCGTCGCCCTTGAGGGCCTTGTGGCCCGCCTCCTCGTTGCACGACTTCATGCGGTTCTGCTGGCCGTGGGCGGGCTCGCCATGGCGCGCTTCCTTCACCGGCTTCTCCTTCGCCTCGCCGTGGCCCTTCAGGCACTGGCTCATGAACTTCTCGCGCTCCTCGCCCTTCAGGCCCTTGCCCTCGTGCGAGCAGGTGGCGAGGCGGCTTTCGGTGGCGGCGAGCGCGGGGGAGGCGGACAGGGTGGCGACGCAGGCGGCGATGAGGCACAGGGTTCGGGTCTTCATGGGTTCCTCGTGAGTGATGGGTGGGGGCGAAGGCCCCGGATCGCGCGCGGCAGGCGCCGGTCGGGGCCAGCGACGCCATGAAACGCCGGGGCGGCGTGCGGGGCGAGCCGAAATCCCGCGATTCCTCGCGGCGAAATCGCGTTGCGGGCGTGCGGGCACCGTTCGTCGGCGCCGCCCTGCCGTCCGGCGCCGGCATTCAATAAAGCCGCCGCGGGCGCCGTAGTACGGGAACCGAGGGAGCTGTACCCGCCCGGCCTGCCCGCACGCGGCCGCCGGGCAAGACCCCTGAAAGGCTGGCCATGCGTCCAGGCAAGATTCTCTCGCCCCTGCTCGTCGCGATGACGCTCTTCGCGGCTTCCCCCTTCGCCCATGCCCAGGACAGCGAGGACGGCTTCACCGGTCCGCCCGCCGCCTCGGCCAACGGCTGCCCGGCCCACGAGGACTGGACACCCACGCTCGTCGCGAAGCTCTTCGACGTGCCCGAGCGCGTGGTGCGCCGCGCCAACCGGCGGCTGGCCGTCTCCAATTTCCTGCTGTGCACGCTGCCGCGCGGGCAGGCGGACATCATCCTGGGGCGTGCGGCCGCGCCCAGGCTTCGACCAGCCCGACAAGGCGATGACCTACCGCATCGACGCGATGCGGGGGGACGACGGCCTGGTCGCGGCCGACGGGCCGCGGCGCGCGCACGAGCAGCGCCGCCAGGTGGCCGCGCAATCGCGCGAGAAGCTCGGCGGGCTCTCGCCCGGGCAGCCGTTCTGGACGAGCCTGGGGCCGGGCAACGTGGGCGGTCGCGTGCGCGCCATCCTGCCGCTCTCGCCCACGCGCGTGCTCATCGGCAGCGTCTCGGGCGGCCTCTGGAACACCGAGAACGCGGGCGCCGCATGGGCGCCGGTCGCGGACATGATGCCCAACGTCGCGATCTCCTGCCTCGTCGCCGACCCGGCCGATGCGTCGATCGTCTACGCCTGCACGGGCGAGGGCGCCTACCCCTCCGACGCGATCCAGGGCGACGGCGTCTACCGGATCACGAACGCCCATCTCGCGACGACCTCGTGGACGATCACGCGCGTGCCGGGCACCACGCCCCTGGGCGCGGGCTCGCCCTGGTCCTGGGTGAACCGGCTCGCGGTGATTCCCAACCCGGCCGATCCCGCCAACAGCGCGAACCGCGTCCTCGTCGCGGCGACGCGAAGCGGCCTCTACCGGTCCGCGGACGGCGGCGAGAGCTTCGTGCGCGTCTCCACCCCGATGGACGCGGGCTTCCCCTACGCCCATCGCTACATGGACGTGCGCGCGCACCCGCTCGACCCGCAGAACCTCGTCGCGGGCGAGATGTTCACCTTCGGCTCCGGCGGGGCGGTGGCGGTCTCGGCCGACGGCGGCCTCTCCTGGTCGCGCCACCCGATCGCCGGCAGCGAGCGCGTCGAGGTGACGCCGATCGCCGGCGTGGCCGGCGGCTGGCTCGCGCTCGCGGGCAACAACGGCGGCCAGCTCTTCCGCTCCGACGACGGTGGCGCCACCTGGGCGCGCCGCGACGCCTCGGGCCTGGACAACACCACGCCCTCCACGGGCGGGATCATGGGCTCGCAGGCCTGGTACGACCAGGCGGTGTGGGCCTCGCCCGACGGCACGCGCGTGATCGCCGGCGGCGTGAGCATCCGCATCTCCCTGGACGGCGGCGTGACCTTCTCGCCGATCAACTCGTCGACGCACTCGGACCACCACGCGATCGTGCCGGCCACGGACAACGCGACCACCGGCACGCTCTACTTCGGCAACGACGGCGGCGTGTACAAGGCGACGGGCGTGAACACGCTCGCGAGCGCGCCCACGGGCACCTTCTTCACCAACCTGAACAACGGCCTCGCGATCACGCAGTTCTACGGCGCCGCGGGGCTGGGCAGCTTCCTCACCGGCGGCACGCAGGACAACGGCACGAAGAGCTTCAATGGCACCTCGTGGTTCGGCACCTTCGGCGGCGACGGCGGCAGGAGCGCGATCGACCCGACCAACGCGAACTACGTCTACGGCTCCGCGCAGAACGGCGCCCTCTTCCGCTCGATCGACGGCGGCGTGAGCGCGACCTACATCTGCTCGGGCATCACGGAGGCGGGCGGCTGTCCCGGCGCCCTCTCCTTCGGCACGCTCTTCATCGCGCCGTTCACGCTCGACCAGACGAACCCCGACCGCCTGCTGCTCGGCGGCACCATGCTCTGGCGCAGCAGCAACGCGCGCGCCATCACGCCCACGTGGGCCGCGATCAAGGCGACGCAGCTCTCGCAGCTGGGCGCCTACAACGCGACGATCAGCGCCATCGCGATCCAGCCCGGCTCCTCGGACGTGATCTGGGTGGGCTACACGGACGGGCAGGTGTGGCGCACGCTGAACGGCACGGCCGCGACGCCCGCCTGGGAACGCATCGTCTTCAACGGCGTGGCGAACCCCGCCCGGCAGGTGATGCGCATCGTGTTCGACCCGGGCAACGCGAACCGCGTGTGGGTCGCGCTCGGCGGCTACAACACGGGCAACGTGCTGCTCACCGTCAACGCGCTCGCCGCCGCCGGCGCCGTCGCCTGGACCGACGTGCACGGCAACCTGCCCGCCGCGCCCGTGCACACCCTCGTCCGCCACCCGCAGGTCACGGACACGGTCTATGCCGGCACCGAGGTCGGCGTGTTCGCGAGCGACACGGCGGGCACGACCTGGAGCACGCAGAACGAGGGGCCGGGCACCGTGTCCGTCGAGGACCTCTTCTTCACCGACCCGGGCACGCTCGTGGCCGCCACGCACGGGCGGGGCCTGTTCAAGGCGGTCTTCACGATGCCGGCGGCGGCGGGCTCGGTACAGTTCACGCAGGCGACGCAGAGCGTCCCAGAAGGCAGCACGGCGACCTTCACCGTGACGCGCGTGGGCGGCAGCGCGGGCGCGGCGAGCGCGAACTACTCGGCCGGCGGCGGCACCGCCGCGAGCGGCAGCGACTACGCGGCCACCGCGGGCACGCTCGCCTGGGCCGACGGCGACACCTCCTCGCGGCAGGTCACCATCGCCATCCCCAACGACAACCTCGCCGAGGGCAACGAGAGCTTCACGCTCGCGATCACCTCCACCACCGGCGTGATCGCGGGCTATCCCTCGTCCGTCGCGGTGACGATCTTCGACCCCGACAGCTTCCCGCCCGGCGGCGCGATGCCCGCGGGCTGGATCCGCCCCACGACCAACGCCACCAACGCGGCCGTCTCCGACATGACCATCGTGCAGGGCTGGACGGTCGATGCGACGCCGGCCAACGCCTACGAGGGGATGTACAGCCTGCGCTCGGGCGACATGACCGGCCAGACCAACCGCAAGGCCGTGGTGGAGGCCGTCGTCACCACGGGCGCGGGCAACGTGAGCTTCGCGGTGCGCGTGCCCACCGCCGACTGCCTGCGCTTCTACGTCGACCGCGTGCAGGCGGGCTCGTGGTGCAGCTACCTCATCGCGCTGCGCAACGGCATCTTCCAGGCCGTGTACGACGTCGTGAGCATCCCGGTGACGGCCGGCACGCACACCTTCCGCTGGTCCTACGAGCGCGGCGCCGGCGCCGAGATCCAGCCCAACGCGGCGGATCGACGCGCTCGTCTTCCCGCCCTCGGGCCTGGAGCCCGCGTTCACGAGCGCGGCGACGGCGAACTTCGCGGTCGGCACGGCCGGCAGCTTCACGGTGACCGCCTCGGGCACGCCCGCGCCGACGTTCGCCCTGGCCGGCCCGCTGCCCGCGGGGCTCGCGTTCACGCCGGCCACCGGCGTGCTGGCGGGAACGCCCGCGCCGGGCACCGTCGGCAGCAGCACCGTCGCGATCACCGCGACGAACGGCCAGTACCCCTTCGCGACCCAGTACCTCGCCGTCGTCGTCGCGCCGGGGACGCAATCGATCTCGTTCGCCGCGCTCGCCAGCCGCGCGCTCGGCTCCGCGCCCTTCGACGTGAGCGCCACCGCCACCTCGGGCCTCGCCGTCGCCTTCGCCTCGGCCACGCCGGCCGTGTGCACCGTGTCGGGCTCCACGGTGACGCTGGTCTCCGCGGGCACCTGCTCGATCCAGGCGACGCAGGCAGGCAATGCCGACTTCGGCGCCGCCACGCCGGTCACGCAGGGCTTCACCGTGACGGCGGTTGCCTCGACCGTCGCCTTCGATTTCGGCGGCGACGGCAAGGCCGACGTGCTCTGGCAACAAGCCGACGGCCGCGTCGCGATCTGGCAGATGAACGGCGCCTCGCTCGCGAGCGGCTCCACGATCCTCGCCGGCGGCTCGGGCTGGTTCGTCGCGCAGGTGGCCGACTTCAACGGCGACGGCAAGGCCGATCTCCTCTGGCAACACCCCGACGGCCGCGCAGCGATCTGGCTCATGAACGGCCAGGTGCCCCTCGCCACGCAACAGATCCTCAATGCCGGCGG
>JBGAOO010000183.1:0-6798 GCA_044221765.1 Usitatibacteraceae bacterium
CTAGCGCCTGTCACGTGCCGGGGCGGGGGTTCCGCTTTCCCGCGCTATCGGGCCCGCTTGCGAAGCGCGGCGAACGCACCCAGGGCCATGAGCGAGGCGAGCAGCATCGTCGCCCATTCCGAAAGCGTGGGTACGCCCACCGCCGGGACGCCAGCGAGACCGGGCACGATGAATCCCGGCGTGGATCCCCCCGAGCAGGCGGTGATGGCATTGGAATCCAGCGTCACCGTCCCGTTGCGTGCGAGTGCCCGGCCTTGCAGGCTCGCGCTCGTGCCGATGGTGATGCTCGTGAGCGCGAGGATGTTGCCCTGCACGGCGCTGAAAGTCCCGATGGACGCGGAACTGCCCACTTGCCACCAGACATCGCAGGGCGAGGCCCCGCCCAGCAGGCTGACGCTCGAGGCACCGGGCCCGGAGGCCGTGGTGAGCGAGGTGGCCTGGATGACATAGAGGCCGGGGCCATTGAGCGTGAGCGTTCCCGTGAGGTTGGCGGCGCCGGCGTTGTACACGCCCGGCGTGAGGGTCTGGCCGCCCAGCGCGGGCGCGATGGGCGCGCTGACCAGGCCGGCGAGCGTGAGATAGGCGGCGGTGGTATCGGCCTGCGCCTGCTGGGCGACCGCATTGCCGACGTTCAGGGTCCCGGTGCCCGGCGTGATGAACCCGGGCGGAAAGCCGGTCACGAAGGCGGCGGGCCAGACGCCCACGCTGCCGTTCACCACGCTGGGGCCGATGTTGGTCACGTTGGGCGTCGCGCCCAGGACCGCGAAGTTCGATGCCGTGCCGAGCAACTGGGCGTTGGCCGGTGCCCCGGCGAGCAAGCCGGCGGCGAGGGCGAGGGTGCCCAGGGGCCGCGAGATGCCGCGGAGGGGGAACGGGCATTTCACGCCGCCGGACTTCCAGCCGGACACTGTCGACACGGGGGCTTCGGGATTGACTGACATGGGGTTTGCCTTGGATTGGTTGTCATGCGAGGACGTTCGCGATCTTGCGGCCGGGCACAGGACGGAATCTGTACGCAGCCAAACGGTAGGGGACGGCCGAGGCGCGATAGAGTCGGCAATTTCGTTCATCGAGCCGGCGGCGGCCCAGATTCGCCAGGGACGCGAGGCCATCCCGCCCGCCGCGAGCCGATCCCAGGCCGGGCGTGCCGCCCGGCTGCTGCCGAAGGTATTCCTTGCGCTTCATCGCGAAGTATTCGCCCGGCTCGACTTCGTGGAGCTGGCGCGGGTAGCGCTCGGAGGCCGCATACCACGCCCGCAGGCTCCTTTCCAGCCGCAGCGCGGGCGGCGCGGACAGCGCCCCCAGGAAGGACTCGACGGCCAGGTAGTAGCGCATGGTGTTGCGCTCCACGACGCCGCGCATGCCGCCGATGTAGCGCGGCTCCCCTTCGGCGCTCCTGCCGATGACCGTGAATCCCACCTTGTCGCGCCCGATCGTGCCCAGGTAGGCGCTCATGGCGAGGCCCGCGAGGGTGCCGTAGCCGTAGGAGTAGCTCAGGCGCACGAAGGTCCGGTCGCCTTCCGCCGGCGTTGCCGCGAAGACGATGCGGTAGTCGCGCGTGCCGAGCGGCCCCGTGTCCGCGTCGAGGTTCACCTGGAGGTAGTCCGGCGTGCTCGCGACGACGCGGTAGGCGAGGTCCAGGCGATAGGCCTGCTCCACCGGCTGGTCGATCTTCTTGCCGATGCGCACCTGCAGCCTCGTCTCGCGGCTGTCGGTCGTGGCGCGGCAGTACTTGGTGTTGATGTGCAGGATCAGCATGTCGCACCAGCGCGCGGCATCTCGCAAGGCGACGCCCGCGCCGGCGAACGGATGGTCGACGAGCGCGTAGATCTCGCCCGTCACGCCCGATCGGCCCTCGTTCGATTCCATGTAGAGCGGCCGGTCGAAGGGGGCGCGGCCGGTGGCATTCGCCTTCAGGGACGCGAGCTTCTGCCGGAGCGTCTCGGGACCGTCCGCCGTCCGGGCCGTTCCCGCGGCCAGCGGCTGGAGGGAAAGCAGGACGAGCGCGCAGGCGATCGCCGATCGAACGCGCGAGGCTAGAGGTAGTATTGCCATGCCCGCGCGGCCGTTTCCTTCAGGCGGTCGGCGAGCGGGCGCCTCTCCCAGGCCTGCGCCGTGACGGGCACGGAGGCGGCGAGGTCGGCCTCGATCATCGCCTGCATCTGCGCGCCGAAGGCCTGCCCGAGCACCACCGCGTTGATCTCCTCGTTGTGCAGGAAGCTGCGCCAGTCGAGGTTGGTCGAGCCGATCGTGGACCACACCCCGTCGATGAGCGCGGTCTTCGCGTGCAGGAGGGCCCCGCGGCGCTCGTGGATCTTCACGCCGCCGCGCAGCAGCTCGGCGTAGCTCGCGCGCCCGGCGTGGAAGACCAGCCACGAATCGCTCTGCCCCGGCAGGATGAGCTTCACGTCCACGCCGCGTGCGGCGGCGTTCACGAGCGCGGCGAGCAACTGCGGGTCGGGGACGAAATAGGCATTGGTGAGCTGCACGCTGGTCTCGGCGGCGTTGATCGCGGAGATGAGCGTCGCGTAGATGAGGCTGTAGGGCTCGTCGGGCGAGCTGCCGATGGCGCGCACGACCTCCCTGCCCGCGACGGCCGGGGCGGGGAAGAAGTCGCGCGGCGCGAGCGCAGCGCCCTTCTGCTTCGCCCACGTGGCGAGGAACAGCTTCTGGAAATCGGCGACCACCGGCCCTTCCACCTGCAGGTGCGTGTCGCGCCACGGCGCGCCGCCGCCGGGGCGGCGCTTCGTGGAGGCCTGGAACGATCCCCCCGAGTACACGCTGCTGATGTTGATGCCGCCCAGGAAGGCGACGCGGCCGTCGACGACGAGCAGCTTGCGGTGGTCGCGCTGGTTGACCTCCCAGCCCTTTCCCGCGGTCATCGGGTTGACGGGGTTGAACTCCAGCAGCCTGACGCCGCCGTCCGCCAGCCGCTTGAAGAAGGCCGTGGGCGTGCCGAGCGTGCCGACGCTGTCGTAGATGAGCGTCACCTGCACGCCCCCGGCCTGCTTCTCGAGGAGCAGGTCGGCGAACTTCCGGCCGACCTCGTCGTCCTCGAAGATGTAGGTCTCGAGGTTGACGTGGTCGCGCGCCGCGCGGATGGCCTCGAACATCGCCCGGTAGGTCGCCGGGCCGTCCTGCAGCAGGGTCACCTTGTTGCCGACCGAGAGCGGGGTGCCGACGATGGCGTCCTCGACCGCCAGGTGGCGATCGAAGATGCCCGTTTCGTCGCCCCGGCCCTCCAGCCTGGCGAGGATCGCCTTGCTGCGCGCCGCGCTCAGGGGGCCGCGCGCGCCCTCGAGCAGGACCGGGCTCGCGTCGCGTGGCGGCACCCCGGCGGACAGGTGCGGCAGCGAGCTGCAGCCGGCGGCCGCGGCGAGGCACAACGCGGCCAGGGCGCGCGCGCTCATGCCGGCAGCGCGCCCGCCGCGACGTGGCCGTTCAGGAACCAGGTGTGCATCTCGCCCTTGCCCTTCACCTCGATGAGGCCGCGCTCCTCGAGGAGGAACGTGTCGTCCAGGCGCCCGCGCGTGGCATCGGTCACCTGGATGCGGCCGGCCACGCCGTGCGATTCCATCCGGCTCGCCGTGTTCACGACGTCGCCCCACAGGTCGTAGAGGAACTTGCTGCGGCCGATGACGCCCGCGACCGCCGCGCCCGAGTCGATGCCGATGCGCACATGGAGCTTGTAGGGGCCCTGCTCGTTGAACCGGTTCATGGCCTCGATCATGTCGAGCGCCATGAGCGCCGCGCGGGTCGTGTGGTCCGCCACGGGGACGGGCAGTCCCGCGGCCACCATGTAGCAGTCGCCGATGGTCTTGATCTTCTCCAGGCCCCGGTGCTCGGCGATGCGGTCGAAGCGCGAGAAGATGTCGTTCAGCACGTCCAGCAGCACCTTCACGCTCACGCCCGCCGAGAATTTCGTGAATTCCACGATGTCGGCGAAGAGCACCGTCACGTCGGTGAAGCTGTCGGCGATCACCTCCGCCAGGCTCTCGGCCGCGATGTCCGCCTGGTCGCCCTCGGTCGTCTCCGGGCGCCCCTTGAGGCGCTCGGCGATGGAAGGCGGCAGCACGTTGAGCAGCAGCTTCTCGGAGCGCTTCTGCTCCTTCAGCAGGCGCTCGTACAGGCGCTTCATCTCCAGGTGCAGCAGGCGCACCTCGAGCATGTTGTGCACGCGGGCGCGGACCTCGGCCAGGTCGAGCGGCTTGGCGATGAAGTCCCTCGCGCCGGCCTCGAGCGCGCGCAGCTTGCAGCCGGGCTGGGCGGTGATCACGAGGACCGGCAGGTAGCCGTCGGTCTCCACGTCCTTGAGACCCTCGATCACCTCGAATCCGTCCATGCCGGGCATCTGGAGGTCGAGCAGGATCAGGTCGTACCGGTTGCGGAAGTGCAGGTCGCACACCGACTCCGGCGCCGTGGTGGAGGTGACCGCGTCGTAGCCGGCCGCGCGCAGCGTCCGCTCGAGCAGCTCGATGTTCGCCGCCTTGTCGTCGACGACCAGGATCTTGCCGTGGAGGATGTCGGCGGCGCGGCTCATGGGACGCGGGCTGCCGGGGGGCTTTCCGGGTCCGCCGGCACCGCCTGCTCCAGGGCGGCATCGAGCGCCTCCATGAACTTGTCCACGCGGATCGGCTTGGTGAGGTAGCGGAAGAACCCCGCGGCGAGGCCCTGGCGGATGTCGTTCGGCATCGCGTTGGCGCTGATCGCGAGCACGGGGATGCGCGCGGTGCGCGGGTCCTCCCGCAGCAGGCGCAGCGCCTCGGTGCCGCTGATGCCGGGCAGGTTGATGTCCATCAGGATGAGGTCGGGCCGGCGCTCGCGCGCGATCGCGATGCCGAGCGTGCCGTCGGTCGCCTTGAGCAGGTGGAAGTCGGGACGGCGCTCGAGCAGCTGTTCCACCAGCAGCAGGTTGGCCGGGTTGTCCTCGACGTAGAGCACGGTGCTGCTGCGGCGCGCCTTCGCCGGCGGCGCGGCCACCGGGGCGGGCTCCGGGGCCTCGCGGGGCAGCGCCGGGGGGTCGGCGGCGTTGAGCTCGAACCAGAACACGCTTCCCTGGCCCACGGTGCTTTCCGCGCCGATCGTGCCGTCCATCAGCTCCACCAGGCGCTTGCTCATGACCAGGCCGATGCCCGTGCCTTCCTCGGCGCTCGTCTCGCGCCCCAGGCGGTTGAAGGGCTGGAAGAGCTGCTCGAGCAGCTCCGGCGGCAGGCCCTCGCCGGTGTCGGTCACGCTCACGCGGGTGCGGGCCGGGTTGTCCGTGTCGCAGGAGACGACGACGGTGCCGCCCGGGCGGTTGTACTTGATCGCGTTCGAGACGAGGTTGATCAGCACCTGCTTGAGCCGGGTGCGGTCGGCGCGCACGAACCGCGGCGTGTCGAAGACCGGGAAGGTGAGCGAGATGCCGCGCCGGTGGCCCTGCGGCTCGATCATGGCGCGGCACTCGAGCAGGACCTCGGCGAGCGACACCGGTTCCTTGGACAGGGACTGCTTGCCCGATTCGATGGCCGCCAGGTCCAGGATCTCGTTGATCAGCTCGAGCAGGTACCACCCGGCGTGCAGGATCTGGTCGATGCTCGCCTTCTGGGAGGCCGAGGCCGGGGGATCGTCGGAGTCCATCAGCTGGGCGAAGCCCAGGATCGCGTTGAGCGGGGAGCGCAGCTCGTGGCTCATGTTGGACAGGAACTGGGACTTGGCCCGGTTCGCCTTCTCCGCCACGAACTTGGCGCCCTGCAGCTCGAGGTTCGTCTCCTTCAGTGCGAGGTCCAGGCGCTTTCGCTCGGTGACGTCGCGCGCCGCGGCGAACACGCCCTGCAGGCGCCGGTCGCGGTCGTAGAAGGTGGTCGCGTTGAGGGAGACCACGGTCTGCCGGCCGTCGCGCGCGCGCACCGTGAGCTCGTAGTCGGTGATCCGCTTCTTGCCCAGCACCAGGCGGATGCTCGTCTCGGCGCGGTCCGCGTCCGTGAAGCAGTCCCTGAACGGGGCCCCGATCAGCTCGTCGCGCGTGCAGCCGGTGAGCGCCTCCCACTGCTTGTTCACGTCGGTGATGATCCCGGCCGGGTCGGTGGTCATCATCCCGTCGTTGTTCGACTCGATGAGCGAGCGCGTGTAGAACTGCTGGTCGCGCAGGCGCTGGTCGAGCTGCTTCCTCTCCTCCTCGACCTGCTTGCGCGCGGTGTTGTCCGTGCCGATCAGCAGGTAGCCGATGATCGCGTTGTCGGCGTCGCGCAGGGCGGTGACCGACACCAGCGCCGGCAGGCGGCTGCCGTCCCGGCGGATGTAGGTGAGCTCGTAGATGTCCTCGATGCCGCGCGAGGCCTTGAAGACCAGCGCCTCGAAGCCCGGCGTGATCGGCGTGCCCAGCTCCTCGCTCAGCGCGGCCGCCCGCGCGATCACCTCCTGCGGGTCCGAGATGTCGGCCGGGGTGATACGGTTGAGCACGTCGCCGGCGGCGTAGCCCAGCATGCGCTCGGCGCCGACGTTGAAGATCTGGATCACGCCCTTCGCGTCGGTGGCGATGCTCGAGAAGTTCGCGCTGTTGAAGATCGCGCTCTGCAGGGCGCCCGCCTTGCGCAGCGCCTCCTCGGCCTGCTTGCGCGCGGTGTTGTCGGTGCCGATCAGCAGGTAGCCGATGATCGCGCTGCCCGCATCGCGCAGGGCGGTGACCGACACCACCGCGGGGAAGCGGCTGCCGTCCTTGCGGATGTAGGTGAGCTCGTAGATGTCCTCGATGCCGCGCGAGGCCTTGAAGACCAGCGCCTCGAAGCCCGGCGTGATCGGCGTGCCCAGCTCGCCGCT
>JBGAOO010000184.1:0-6716 GCA_044221765.1 Usitatibacteraceae bacterium
GTAGCAGACGTGGTTCACGCCCGCGCAGCCGTAGCCCTCGATCGTGGAGCCCAGGAAGCCGAGCGCCCCCATCTCGTTGAGGATCTCGCGGTCGAAACGCTCCTGGCGGTTGGCCTCGAGGATTCGCGGCTGCAGCTTTTCCTGGCAGTAGGCACGGGCGCTGTCGCGCACCATGCGCTCTTCCTCGGAGAGCTGGTCCTCCAGGAGCAGCGCGTCGTCCCACCGGAACTGGGGTTTCATGTCGTTCGCTTTCATGGCTGGCTGTGACTTGGGAGCGCCGCCCGGCGGCGGCAGGTAACCAGGGTGAATTCTATCGCGTGGCGCCCGGGGCCGGCCGCCGGCGTGCGGCGCTACAATTCGGGCCTGTCCCCGCAAAGGAATCGCTCCCCATGGCACGACAACGCATCACGGTCGAGGATCTCTGGCGCATCCGCCGCCCCGCGCAACCCACGGTGTCTCCGGACGGGGCGCAAGCCTGCGTGAGCCTCTCGACGTTCGACATGGAGGAGAACAAGTCGACGGCGAGCCTGTGGCTGCTCTCGACGTTCGGCGGCGAGGCGCGACAGCTCACCTCCTGCGGCGAGAAGGACGGCGAGCCGCGCTGGTCGCCCGACGGTCGGCACATCGCCTTCGTCGCCAAGCGCGACAAGGACGAAGAGCCGCAACTCTGGGTCATCGCCCCCGACGGGGGCGAGGCACGGCGCGTGACGCGAATGCCCACCGGTGTGTCGGGCATCCGGTGGTTCCCCGATTCGCGCCGCCTGGCGTTCATCTCCTGGGTGTGGCCCGAGACCCAGGGATACAAGGCGCTCTCGGAGCGCCACCAGGCCCACAAGGACTGCAAGGTGAAGGCCCACGTGGTCGAGAGCGAGGCCTATCGTTACTGGGACCGCTGGCTGTCGGACGGACGCGTGCCCCGCCTGTTCATCGCCGACCTGGACAGCGAGCGGATCGTGGACTTGTTCGCGGGCACGCCCTACGAGCTGCCCGCGGCCGAGCCTTCCACGCACGACGGCTACGACGCCCTGCCGAGCAGATCAGTTCGATCCGGCCGAGGAGAAGGCTTCGACCACGAGTACCACCTGGTCGCGCTCGACCTGCGGCACAAGAGCTTCCGGCTGCTCACGAAGGGCTCGCGCCTGGGCCACGGCGACCTCTACATCGCCTGATGCAGCGCAGATCGCGCTTCACGCGCGATCTACAGCAGCGCCGTCGTCCCGGCGCGCCTGGCGCCATCGACGCGCTCTCCGGCCGCCTCAGCGCCTGCCCGACCAATGGGATCGCAGCGCGAACGGCCCGCTGCTCTGGACCGACGTGATTCCTGCTGCCCTTGCTTCACGGCCGAGGACCGGGCGCGCCTGCATGCCTATCGCTGGACGCTGGAAGATCGCCCTGCGCGCGTTCTGGGGCACAGTGAGCGAGATCGCCTGGAGCGAGCGGACGCTCGTGTTCATCCGCAACACCATGAGCACGCCGCCCGAGGTCTTCGCCACGAATGCCGAGCAGGGCGAGCGGCGCGTGGACCGCTTCAACGACGAGGTGCTCGCGGGCAAGCGCCTGGGCGAGGTGAAGGAGTTCCACGTCCGCGGCTGGAACGGCGAGAAGGTCCAGATGTGGGTGATCTATCCGCCCGACTTCGACCCGGACAGGAAATGGCCGTTGCTGCACAACATCCATGGCGGGCCGCACGCGATCTGGGGCGACAATTTCCACTTCCGCTGGAACAACCAGGTCTTCGCCGCCCAGGGCTACGTGGTGGCGTGCGTGAACCTACCACGGCTCGTCATCTTCGCGCGCTTCCTCGGCGAGGTCCATCGACCGCGAGTTCGGCAAGCGCGAGCTGGTCGACGTCGAGGCGGGCACCGATTTCCTGCTGGGCGAGGGGTACATCGACAAGTCGCGCCTGTTCGCCGCCGGGGGCAGCTATGGCGGCTACATGGTCGCCTGGATGAACGGGCATACCGACCGGTACAAGGCCTACGTATGCCATGCCGGCTGCTTCGACTGGGTGGCGATGTTCTCCGACGATGCCTGGTACTGGCACCCCAAGGAACTCGGCGCCTACTACTGGGACGACTTCGCGCGCGTCGAGGGCCAGAACCCGCGGGCGCGGGTGCGCAAGATGAAGACGCCCACGCTCGTGATCCACGGCCTGCTCGACTATCGCGTGCCGGACTCGCAGGGCCTCGCCACAACACGCTGAAGGCGAAGGGCGTGCTGCGCGCCTGGTGTTCTTCCCGGACGAGGTGGATCCTCGCCGCAGAATTCGCGCCTATGGTATCGCGAGGTGTTCGACTGGCTCGGGCGCTTCGCGAAGTGTCGAACACCGCGCCGGTAAGGCGCGCTACAGGCGCATCAGCGCGATCGCGAGGATCACCGCGACGAGGGCGGTGATCGCCGTGCGAAGGTCCACGAACTGCGGGCAGGCCCGCGGCGTCACTGGTCCGCGACCCACACGGCGACGAAGATGCCCAGCGCCGCGCCGACCTGCCAGGTGGGCGAGGGGGCCCGACAACGCGGCCCAGGCCGCGAGGGACGGGACGGCGCTCAGGCCGAGCGCGATCACGCGCGTCGTCTCCGTGCCGCCTTCCTCCCGGATGGCGAGCCCCCATTCGATGCCGCCGAGAAACGAGAGGATCACCGCGCAGTAGGTGACGAGCGCGCGATGGCCGGCACGCGCACGCTGGAGGAATCTGAGAAGTAAAGCGCCGCCGTCGCGACGACGAAAGGGATGGCGCCGGCGAGCGAGGTCCAGACGGTTCGGCGGACCATGCTCCTCCTAGTCGACCTTCGCGCCCGATGCCTTCACCAGGCGCGCTGTGCTTTGAGGCCTCGGCGCGGACGAATGCCGCGAACTCGGCCGGGGAGCTGCCGACGGGCTCGGCGCCGAGGGCGAGGACTCTCTCCCGGATCTCCGGACGGGCCAGCGCCCGCGTGAAGTATGCATGCAACGCATCCACCACCGGCGGCGGCGTCCCTGCCGGCGCGAAGATCCCGAACCAGGTGCTGATGTCGAATCCCGGCAAGCCGGCTTCGGCGAGCGTGGGCAGTTCGGGCGCCAGGCCGCTTCTTCTCGCCGTGGTGATCGCCAGCGCCTTGATCCGGCCGGCCCTCACCTGCACGAGCGAGGGGTTGTCGGTTGTCGAACTTGAGATCGACGCGCCCGGCGACAAGATCCCGCATCGCGAGCGCCGCCCCTTGTAAGGGCGTGGGTCATGTCCGCGGCGAGTCCTTGAACAGCTCCCCGCCAGGTGACCGGCGCTGCCCGTGCTGCCGGAGCCGAAATTCAGTTTTCCGGGATGCGCCCTCGCGTGGGCGATGAAGGCCGCGACGGTTGTGACCCCGAGCTGGCCGCTCACCACCAGCACGTTGGGCGTGGACGCGACTTGCGTGACGCCACGAAGTCCTTGTCCGCATCATAGGGCCGAAGGGTAGAGAGCGCCGGATTGATCGCGTGCGTGGCGACCGCGCCCATCAGGAGGGTGTAGCCGTCGGGCGCGGACTTCGCCACGCTGTCGGCACCGATGTCTCCGCCGGCACCCGCCTTGTTCTCGACGATCACCGGTTGCCTCGCCGACTGCGACACTTCACTGCCCAGCAGTCGCGCGACGGTGTCGAGGGGGGCCTCCCCGGCGGATGGGGGCACCACCAAGTCGAATCGCACGGGAAGGGTACGCGTCGGCGGCCAGCGCGCAGGGCGCGGCGATCGATGCGAGGACGATCGCGAGCAGCCGGCGGGCGAGGCTACGCAAGGGCCACCTGCAGCCTGGCCAATAGCGCGTCGACCTCGGCTTCGTCGTGATAGACGCCGAAGCCGAAGCGCGGCCGGCGAACCCGCCGGTCGACGTAGATGTCGTGCCGGAGGAGGCGTCCGTGCACGTCCGCGGCCGCCTCGACGTCGAAGGCGAGGAAATTTCCGCGGGGAATGCCCGGCGGCGGCACGAGGCTGTCCACGGCCAGCCGGGGAGTCGCGGCATGGGCAAGCCCATCCAGAAACCGTGCCTGCAGCCGACGGGCATGCGCGTGGATGTCCTCCACCCCGACGCCCAGCTTGTCGAGCCACCCCATCACGGCATTGAATCGGTACAGGCCGGACGGGTCGAAGGTGGCGCCCCAGAATCGGAAGGCGTCGGCGGCATAGGGAATCGCCGCGCCCACGGGGCCGTCGAGCGCCTCGAAGGAGGCGTACCAGCCCGTGTCCACCGGTCGCAACTCGCATCCGGGGGGGATGGCCAGGAAACAGGCGCCTTCGCCGGACATCGCGTACTTGTATCCGCCCGCCAGGTAGAAGGCGCGATGGCCGATGTCCTTGAGGTCCACGGGCAGGGCGCAGAAGGCGTGGTAGCCGTCGATCACGACCAGGGCATCTGCCGGTGCGCGCAGGCGACGATCCGAGGCAGGTCCTGGACGAGCAGCTCAACGAAGAAGACGTGAGACAGCCACACCATGTCCCAGTCGCCCGAGGCGCTGGCCTGGACGAATCGCTCCGTGAAGGTCTCGTACGGCTCGGCGGGCACCTGCGTGAGCTCGAGGCGCCCCGTTTCCGCCGGTCGCCGTGTCTGGCGGCCGAAGCTGTGGAATTCGTGGGCGCTCGTGAGCACCTTCACCGGCCGCGACCAGTCCAGCGCCGAATGAGGCGCACCCACATGAGGCCTCGTGCGTGTTCGCGCGAAGGCGGCGACGGGGATCCTCGAGCGAGAGAAGGCGGGCGACATGGCCTGCGCCTCGTGGAGGACGTTGCCGAGCACGTGCACCCGCCTCCGGTCCGCCAGCCCGGCCGAATCCGTCCAGTAGCGTGCGTGCGCCTCGCGCGTGCAGTCGGGCCAGGGGTGGTGGCTGTGCGCGGCGAAATGCAGCCAGCCCGGATTGGCGCGGCGGAACTCGGCGAAGTGCGTGTTGAGCATGGGCAGCGGAATTCTGTGGCCTGCGCGCCCGCGACGCAACAAACGCGAAGGCCGGCACGGGGCCGGCCCTCGCTCGCCGTCTCGTGAAGCCGGTCAGTCCTTGATGGCCTCGACGTTGATGCGCAGCGTCACGTCGTCGGCGACATTGGGCACGGCGTACTTCATGCCGAACTCGGAGCGCTTGATGGTCGCGACGAAATCACCGCCGCAGGCCTTCTTCTTCGCGAAGGGATGGTCGGCGCACTTGAACTGGTTCGCGGTGAGGGTCACGGGCCGGGTGACCCCCAGGATCGTGAGTTCGCCGGGCACGCTCTTCACCACGTCGCCCTCGACCGGGAAGGCCTTCGACTTGAAGGTGATGGACGGAAAGCGGGCGACGTTGAAGAAGTCCTCGCCCTTCAGGTGCGCCTCGAGCTTCTCGTTCCCGGTGCTGATGGTGGACGCGTCGATCGTGATGTCCGCCGTGCCGCTCCGGGTGGCGGCATCCACGGTGATCTTGCCGCTGGTCTTGTTGAAGCGCCCGCGCTGGAGCGAATAGCCGAAATGGCCGATCTCGAAGCTCGGATAGGTATGGCCCGAGTCGATGGTGAAGCTCTCGGGGGCGGCCAGGGCAGCGGTGGACAGGGTGCCGGCGACGAGCGCGGCGAAGGCCAGGGATTTCATCGGGAAATGCTCCTTACTTGGGGTTGGAGGACGGAATGACGAACTTGAAGCGCACCAGCACATCGTCGGCCACCGTGTCCGTGTCGGCCCACGGGCCGTCGCCGATGCGGAACTGCAGGCGCTTCACGGTGAACGAGCCTTCGACGGTGCGCAGGCCCGCGGCCTCCGCGAGCGTGAAGGGCGCGGTGATGGCCTGGGTGGTGCCCTTGATCGTGAGCGGGCCGGTGGCCTCGTAGCGCCCGGGGCCCGAGGCCTTCACCGTCGTGGCGGTGAATCTGGCCTTTGGAAAGGACTCGATGTGAAGCCAGGGCTTTCGCTTGGCTTCGGTCTCGCCCTCGCTGCTGCCCAGGTCGATCGAACCCAGGTCCACCTCGAACTCGGCCTTGGTCGACTCCGGCTTCGCGGGGTCGA
This sequence comes from Usitatibacteraceae bacterium, assembly GCA_044221765.1. Taxonomy (GTDB): domain Bacteria; phylum Pseudomonadota; class Gammaproteobacteria; order Burkholderiales; family Usitatibacteraceae; genus FEB-7. The sequence goes on from JBGAOO010000184.1 coordinate 5,979, forward strand.
AACTCACCGAGGCGTCGAACTTGCGAAAGCGCCCCTCGACAGGGACGTTCATCTGCTTGAAGGCGAAGCGGATCTGGCTCCTGTCGGTGAGGACCTTCTGGGGGGCCTGGGCGAAGGAGGGCAGGGCAAGCAGCGCACCGGCAGCCAGGGCGGCAATGATGATCTTCATGGCATCGGGTCCTTGAATTTGGGCAGTGGCAGCATCCGGGCCAAGACGCCGTCCCTGTCCACCAGGTGGTGCTTGATGGCGGCGGCCACATGCAACGCGACCAATCCGGCCAGGGAATAGGTGATCGTGCGATGGACGATCTTGAGGACGGCCGCCAGTTCCCTGTCCTTGGGCAACAGGTCCGGAATGGGCACGAGCCCGAGGTAGACGGTCTGGAATCCGGCGGCCGAGCTGAAGAGCCAGCCCGACAGCGGCGCCAGGAAAAAGAGGGCGTAGAAGAGATGGTGGCTCGCATGCGCCGCCCTGGCCTGCCAGGCCGGCATGTCGGGCAAGGGAGGGGCCGGGTGAAAGAGACGCCAGGCCAGGCGCACACCGGAGAGCAGGAAGATCGTGACGCCCATCCATTTGTGCCAGGAGTAGTACTTCAGCTTGGCGGGCGTGAGCGGCAGGTCGACCATGTAGAGGCCGAAGGCGAGGTTGGCCAGGATCAGCGCTCCGGCCAGCCAATGCAGGGCGATCGCGGTTCCTCCGTAGCGTTGCGTCCTGGTCACGGCCGATGGCTCTCCGTC
>JBGAOO010000185.1:0-6881 GCA_044221765.1 Usitatibacteraceae bacterium
GGTGCCCGACCTGGTTGTGGCAGTCGTAGCAAGCCATCACCCGCTTCTCCTGGGCGGCGATCTGCTGCGCGGTCACCTTGCTGGCGGCGTCGATGTACGTGACCTTCGTGCCGTCGGGCTTCTTCACCTCGACCCACGGGATCTCGCGGCGCTGCACGTCCAGGGAGACGTAGCTCACTTCGTTCTGGATGTGCCAGTGGATGCCCTTGGCCGAGGCCTCGCGCACGGTGCCCACGCCCGTGTGCAGCACGAGCTTGGTGCGGCTTTCGGTGCTCGCCTCGTCGGCCGCGTAGTGCGCCTTGATCGTGATGCTGTCGTGGTGTTCCGCGGCGGGGTAATGGCAGCTCTCGCACGCCTCGCGCGAGGGACGCAGGGTCCCGGAGGCGAGGGGCCGCTCGTAGCCCACGATCATCCCCCACAGTTCCTTCGCGTGGGTAGGCTTGAGCGCCATCAGGTGCAGCGTGGAATTGCGGCCCATGTGGCATTCCACGCAGTTCACGCGCGCGTGGGCGCCGGTCTTGTGGGCGGCGATCTCCTCGGGGTGGACCGAATGGCACATCGTCGCGCAGAAGGCGTTGCTGTTCGTGTACTCCCACCCCACGATGCCCACCACGCCGAGGATGGCGAAGGCCCCGCCGATCAGCGCGAGCGTGCTCACCATGCCCACCATCAGGTTCCTGCGACCGAGTCGGATGTTCATGTATGCGCTTCTCCTCGTTATTGGCCCGAGCTGCAGTATGCGTTCCCCGCCTGCATCAATGCTCGCGGGGCCGGACGGATCCGGCCCCACGTACGGAGATTGTAAGCCTCCACCGCTAGAGGATCACGCTGTAGACGATGATCCCCACCACCACGGTTCCCAGCACGACGGCTGTCCCGCCGACGATGTAGCCGAACATCCGGCTGAACTGCGACGGCTGGCCCGACTCGATTGAAGCCAGGCGTCCCTCGCGCACGAGGCGCTCGTATTCCTTCGTCCGTTCCTCCTTCAACTCGTGCTCCGGGATCTTGCCGGTGAAGATCACGAGATCCATGGGGAACTTCTCGGGACGGATGTGCCCGTTGAAGAAGTGGATGGTGAAGATGAAGCCCACCGCGAGGAGCGCTTCCTCGCCGTGGACGACGGTCGCGACGTTGAAGATCCAGCCGGGCAGGAACTGCGTGAACGCGCCGGGAAACCAGAGCATGAGGCCGGAGCCGCCGATGATGAACATGCCCCAGAAGACCGCCCAGTAGTCGAACTTCTCCCAGTAGGTGTAGCGGTCGAAGGTCGGGCGCGGCCCCTTGCCCACGAACCACAGGATGTGGCGCCAGGCGTCGATGATGTCCTGCGGCTGCGGCACCATCGAGCTCGGGCCCCAGAGGGTCGCGAGCAGGCCCACCTTGCCCACCGCGGCCAGGAACACCCGCAGCACGTGGCCGAAGAACACGACGATCATCACCGCGGCGCAGATGCGGTGGATGAGGCTGCACATCTCGAAGCCGCCGAGCATGCGCGCAAGGCCCGCCGCCCAGGCATGGTCGGAGAAGAGCGGCGGCAGCCCGGTGATCGTGCAGCCGATGAAGGTCGTCATCAGCAGCGCGTGCATCACGCGGTCGAGACGGTCGAAGCGCTGGTAGTACTTGTGCGCCGTGCCCTGGCCGGCCGCGGGGGTCGCGCCGGGCTTGAGTGTCGTCGTGGTGCCCATCAGTGCTTCTCCTCTTGCGAACCGCGCGCGCGCTTTTCCTTCACCACGCGCAGCGACCGGTACAGCCACAGGACCGTGTGCAGGCCGAAGAACGAGAAGACGCCTGCGAGCAGCAGTTGCATGAAGAGCGCCGTGTAGTAGAGGACGACGCCGCTTTCCTTCTTGTGCTTGTCCGCGTGCGGCTCGAAGAGCGCGAAGTTGGCGTTGGCCTTCGGGTGGCACTTCTGGCACGTCTCGAGGCGGCGGGCGTCCGAGACCTTGGAGGCGGGATCCTTCTTGCTCAGGATCTCGTGCGAGCCGTGGCAGCTGGAGCACGTCGCGATGCGCGCGAAGCCCAGGTCGGTCACCTGGCCGTGGAAGGTGTCGCGGTAGCTCTTGATGTAGTCCAGGTGGCAGCCGCCGCATTCCTTGATCACGTCCACCTGCCAGGCGGGCAGGTTGTGGTCCTGGATGCTGTGCGCGCTGTGGCAGTCGGTGCAGTCGGGCGCCATCTTCACGCCCTTCGCCTTGAGCTTGCCGTGGGTGCTGCCCTCGTAGACCTTGAGCACCTTGCTGTGGCACGTGCCGCACAGCTCGGTGATCTTCGCCTTCGAGACGGTGCTCTCCGGGTCGGCCTTGGGCCGCATGTCGTGCGAGCCGTGGCAGTCCGTGCAGGTGGGCGCCTTCTCGGACTTCGGCCCCTTGCCCGCGACGGTCTTGCCGTGGATGCTGTCGTGGTACTTGCCGGCGACGTTGCCGCCCGGGATCTTGCCCTTCTTGATGACGGCGTCGTTGCCGTGGCAGGCGCCGCACGTCTTCTCGATGTTGGCGTGGCTCGTGCGGGCGGCATCCTCCTTGATCGGCACGATGTCGTGCTTGCCGTGGCAGTCCGCGCACTTGGCGGCCACGTCCTTGCCGGCGGCGCGCGCCTTGCCGTGGATCGTGGCCTTGTATTCCTTGGCCTGCTTGCGGTGGCAGCTGTTGCAGTTGGCCGGCTCGACCTTGCCGTGGGGGTTCGCCCCGGGTGCCGCGTTCTTGTCGGTCTCGATGCCGTCGTGGCAGTCCGTGCACGAGAAATCGCTGCCGCCGTGGACGGACTTGGCGAAGAGCGCCGCGTCGATGCCCGTGGGCTTCCCGGCCGCGTTCTTCTTGGCGGGATCCTTGTGGCACTCGAGGCAGGCGTCGTTCTCGCTCGCGCCCTTGGCGGCCTTGGCGGCATCGGCCGGCTTGGCCGCCTCGGCGGGCTTGGCGGGTTCAGCGGCCTTCGGTGCCGCGGCCGGCGCGGCGAAGGCCCCGGCAGCCAGGCCCATCAGGAGCGCGGCGAACAACGTTCGGAACTTGGCTTGCATCATCGTCTCTGCGGCGGTCAGACCGTCGCCCTCGTGTGGCAGGGTCACCGGGACGGACGCCCGAGCATCGTTATGCAAGGGGCGTGCCGACCTTGGTTCGCAAGGTGACACACGCTCCCGACGAGGATGTTGATACGGGTCAACCCCTCTGGCGCGAGGGCCTCCTGCGGGCCGCGGATCGGCCCCCGGGATGAACCCCAGGCGTAACATCGGTCCATGCGTATCCGGTTCCTGGGCGCGGCGCGCGAGGTCACGGGATCCTGCCACCTCGTGCAGGCAGGCGAGGCGCGGTTCCTCGTGGATTGCGGCCTGTTCCAGGGCGGACGCGAGGCACCCGGGCGAAACCTCGCCTTTCCGGACTTCCAGGCGCGCGAGCTCGATTTCGTCCTGGTGACTCACGCCCACCTGGACCATTGCGGCCTGCTGCCGCGGCTGGCACGCGCCGGGCTGCGCGCCCCGGTCTATGCCACCAAGCCCACCGCCGACCTGCTGCCGGTCATGCTGCGCGACAGCGCGCACATCCAGGAGCGCGAGGCGGCCTATGCCGCGCGGCACGGGCGCCGTCGCAGCCCCGGCTCGCTGCTCTCCGGACTCGCGGCCGTGGCTCTCGCGCTGCGCCGGGTGAGCGGCGTGCCCTACCACGTCGAGTTCAGCCCGCACCGCGATGTGCGGGTGCGCTTCCTCGACGCGGGCCACATCCTGGGCGCAGCCATCGCCGAGGTCCGGGTCCGGGAGGGCGGCCGGGAGCGGCGGCTCGTCTTCTCGGGCGACCTGGGGCAGCCGGCGCGTCCCGTGGTGAACGACCCCGAGACCGTGGACTCGGCCGACATCCTGGTGGTCGAGTCGACCTATGGCGACCGGTGCCACAAGTCGATGGACCGAACCATGCAGGAACTGGTGGAGGCGGTGCGCGAGACGCTCGGCTCCGGGCGGGGCAATCTCGTGGTCCCGGCCTTCGCGCTCGGGCGGACGCAGGAATTGCTCGTCCTGCTCCACGATCTCTGCCGGGACGGCAGGCTCGGGCGCCTGGACGTGTTCGTCGATTCCCCGCTCGCGAAGCTGGCCACCGAGGTCACGCTCGCCCACCGCGAGGCGCTCGACCCCGCCGCCGCCCGCTTCGCCCAGGCGCTGCGGGCCGATCGCCTGCCCTACCGCCTGCACTTCACCGAATCGGCCGAGGATTCGATGGGCATCAACCGGATACGGGGAGGCGCCCTGATCATCGCGGCGAGCGGCATGTGCGATGCCGGCCGCGTGCGCCACCACCTGCGGCACAACCTCGCGCGCGAGGAGTGCGGCATCCTCTTCACGGGTTTCCAGGCGGGCGGCACGCTCGGCCGGCGCCTGGTGGAGGGCGCGCGGTCCGTGCGCCTCTTCGGCGAATCGGTGCCCGTTCGCGCGCGCATCCACACGCTGGGCGGCCTGTCCGCCCACGCGGACCGGCGCGCGCTGCTCGACTGGATGGGCGCCATCGCCCGCCCGCCCGAACGGACCTTCATCGTCCACGGGGAGGAGCGGGCCGCGCTCTCGCTGGCCGAGGCGGTCGGCGCCCGCGGCTGGCCCGTCACGGTGCCCTCCCGCGGCGAGGTCGCGGACTGCTGAACCGCCCGCCCCTGACGACCCGCGCCGCTCCTGCTATCCTTCCCGCTGTAACCGCTCCCGTAACGGCCAGGAACGCGAAGTCGAGCGCCGAATCCATGCAAGATCCCCTCGCCTCCTCCAAGAGCGCCGACCGCTGGCACGAGGCAGTCGTCACGGCCGAGCTCGGCGTCTTCGAATGGGACGTCGCGGCCGGGCGCATCTACCGCTCGCCCGAGCTGCTCTCGCTCTACGACTACCCGCAGCAGCTCGGCGAGGCCGTCGACTCCACGCGCGAGATCGTGCATCCGGACGACCACCCCCGCCTCGCCTCCCGCATGGCGGACATGGAGCAGGGTCGCACCAACGCGGCGTCCGTGGAGGTGCGCCTGCGCGCGCGCGACAAGAGCTGGCGCTGGATCCTCTGGCGCGGCCGCGTCACGGACCGCGATCCGTCCGGCCGGCCCACGCGCGTGATCGGCACCGTGAGCGACGTGCACGAGCTGCACCGCAGCCTGGACATGGCGCGCGAGAGCCAGCTGCGCCTGCAGGGCGTGGTCGATTCGGCGATGGACGCCATCATCTCCGTGGACGGCGAGCAGCGCATCACGCTCTTCAACCGCGCCGCCGAGCGCATCTTCGGCTACGAGGCGCGGGAGGTCCTGGGACGCGCGCTGGACATGCTGATTCCCCTGCGCTTCCACCGCGACCACCACAAGCACGTGGAGACCTTCGGGCGCACGGGCGTGCTCAGCCGGCCGATGATGGCCCAGCGCATCGTGACGGCCCTGCGCAAGAGCGGCGAGGAGTTCCCGATCGACGCCTCGATCTCGCAGAACGAGATCGGCAGCCAGCGCTTCTACACGGTGATCCTGCGCGACGTGACGATGCGCGAGCGCACGCGCCAGGAGCTCGCCCGCGCGCGCGAGGACCTGCGCGAGCTCGCGGTGACCTCGCGCACGGCGCGCGAGCAGGAGAACAGCCGCATCTCGCGCGAGCTGCACGACGAGCTGGGCCAGAACCTCACCTCGCTCAAGATGGACCTCGCCTGGCTCGAGGCCAACTGCCCTCCCGACAACCCCCGGTTCCTGAAGACGCTGGCCGGCATGCGCAGCGTGCTCGACAGCACCGTGGCCGCCACGCGCCGCATCTCGGCGGACCTGCGCCCGCTCATGCTCGACGACCTCGGGCTGCAGGCGGCCCTGGAGTGGCTCGCCGAGGAAACCGCGCGCCGCCACGGCTTCGAGGTGGCGCTCGCCGTGGACGACGCGAGCGCGAACCTGGCCGAGCCGCTCGCCTCCCAGATCTTCCGCATCGTGCAGGAGAGCCTGAACAACGCCGGCCGGCATGCGGCCGCGCGCAACGTGCGCGTCGACCTGCGCACGATCGGCCAGGAGGTCCACCTGGACGTGCAGGACGACGGCCGCGGCCTCGCGCCGGGGGACATCCAGAAGAAGGGGTCCTTCGGCCTGGTGGGCATCCGCGAGCGCGTGTACATGCTCGACGGTTCCGTCGAGATCCGCGGCGAGCCCGGCCAGCGGGGACGGCCATCGCCGCCTCCTCCCGCTGCCCGCAACGGCCGGGCCGCATGACGAAGGTGCTCATCGCCGACGACCACGCCATCGTCCGCGAGGGCTGCGCCGCATCCTCGGCGGGCGCATGGACATCGAGATGGCCGGGGAGGCGACGAACGGCTTCGAGGTCATCGAGCGCGTGCGCTCCGGCGGCTTCGACCTGCTGCTGCTCGACCTGTCGATGCCGGGCAAGAGCGGCATCGAGCTCATCAAGCAGGTGAAGGAGAGAGCCCGAAGCTGCGCGTGCTGGTCCTCACCATGCACGAGGAAGAGCAGTACGCCGTGCGCGCGATCCGCGCGGGCGCCTCGGGGCTACCTCACGAAGGAAAGCGCCGCCGAGCCAGCTCGTGTCCGCGACCTCGGCGCATCGCGGAAGGGCGCCTCTACATCAGCCCGAACGTCGCCGAGCAGCTGGCCCTCGAGGTGCGCCCCGGGGCGACGAGGCCTCCACAAGCACCTCTCGGACCGGGAGTTCGAGGTGTTCCGGCTGTTGGTCGACGGCCGGAGCATCTCGGACATCGCCGGCCGCTGCACCTGGAGCGTGAAGACCGTCTCCACGCACAAGACGCGCATCCTCGAGAAGATGAGCGCGACATCCGTCGCGGACCTCGTGCGCTGGCCATCGCCCACCGGCTCGTGTCCGACCCCGCCCGCCCCCGACTGAGGGCGGCGCGTGTAGGAATCGTCCGAAAGTATGTACTTATTGAAAAGGA
>JBGAOO010000186.1:0-7065 GCA_044221765.1 Usitatibacteraceae bacterium
AGGCCGCGCGGTTCTGGGACCTGGCTCCCTGGCGCCAGCTCGCGCTGGCCCTGCGCCAGTGAAAAGCCCCGCCGCAAGGGCGGGGCTCGGCGGTCGCCAGGCGGCGGTCCTACTTGGGGGCGGGGCAGGGGCCCAGGTAGCGCCCTTCCATCTTCTGCGCCATGTTCATGGTCTGCCCGCCGCGCACCATGGACATCTTCATGTTCATGTTGAACCCGTCGGGCAGGAAGGTGATCGCGTTGTCGGCCGTCATGCCGCTCTCGCCCTTGCAGACCATCTTGTAGGTGGCCGTGTTGCCGGACATCCGGAAGTCCTGCATCTCGCAATTGGACTTGGCCGCGCCCTCGGGCCCCTTGCCCATCTCGCCCCGCTCGATGTCCTGGGGCGTCACGCAATGCTGGAAGGTGCGCGGCGCCATCGCGCCCTTGGGCATGCCCGGGGGCAGCTGCCCCATGTCCATTTCCATCTTGTAGGCGTACAGGCCGGGCTTGAGCTTGCCCTTCAGGGCCTGTTGCGGGGTCTGCGCGAGCGTGGCGGCCGGCGCGAGGAAGGCGAGGAGGGCGATCGCGAGCACTGGTTTCATGGGAATCCCCGGCGAGGAGTGAAAAGATGGCCGGGAGAATACCACCAACGGGGACGGGGACCGGGTCCGGGCGGATAGAATGGCGGCATGGCGCGCACCCTCGAGCTTCCCTACGACGAGACCACGGGCTGCGCCGAGCGCCATGCCTGGTTCGAGCGCCTGCGGCCGCTGGGCTGGGCCGTCTTCCTGGACAGCGGCGACCGCGCGCGCACCGGCGGGCGCTACGACATCCTCGCGGCCGGTCCCGTGGCGAGCCTCGTGCTGCGCGAGGGGCAGGCGCAGATCCTGCGAGATGGCGCGACCGTGCCGGCCCCCGGGGGCGTCTTCGCCGGATTGCGTGAACTGCTCTCGGGCGCGCAGGCGCAGGAGACCGACTGGCCCCTGGCCGGGGGCCTGCTGGGCTACCTCGGCTACGAAGCGGGGCGCCACGTCGCGCGCCTGGCACCGCAGAAGGCGGGCACGCGGGCGTTCATGCCCGAGGCCGCCTTCGGCCTGTACCCGTGGACGGTCGTGGTCGACCACGCCGAGCGCCGCGCGGCGCTCACCTCGCTCGCGTCGTTCGGCGACGACGAGGCGCGGGCGCTGCGCGAGCGCCTGCTGGCCGGCGAGCCGCCGCTGCGCGAGCCCTTCCGCGTCACCGGCGAGATCGCCTCGAGCCTGGAGCGCGAGGCGCACCTGCCGCGCGCCGCCCGCATCATCGACTACATCCGCGCCGGAGACGCCTACCAGGTGAACCTCACGCGCGAGTTCCGCCTCGCCTACCGCGGCGACGCCTGGGAGTTCTACCGGCACCTGCACGACACGAACCCGGCGCCGATGGGCGCGTTCCTCGAGTATCCCTTCGGCGCGGTGCTCTCGAGCTCGCCCGAGCGCTTCGTGACGGTAACCGGGCGCGAGGCGCTCACGCAGCCCATCAAGGGCACGCGGCGCCGGCGCGCCGATGCGGCCGAGGACGCGCGCGTGCGCGCCGAGCTCCTCGCCTCGGCCAAGGACCGGGCCGAGAACGTGATGATCGTGGACCTGCTGCGCAACGACTTCGGCCGCGTGTGCGAGCCCGGCAGCGTCCAGGCGCCCGCGATCTGCGCGCTGGAGTCCTTCGCGACCGTGCACCACCTGGTGAGCACGGTGACCGGGCGCCTGGCGCCGGGACGCGACGCGATCGACCTGCTCGAGGCCTGCTTTCCCGGCGGGTCGATCACCGGGGCGCCCAAGCGCCGCGCCATGGAGATCATCGACGAGCTGGAGCCGCACCGCCGCGAGGTCTATTGCGGTGCCATCGGCTACCTCTCGCCCGGGGGCCGGCTGGACATGAACATCCCGATCCGCACCACGCTCGCCGCGCACGGCGAGCTGCGCTTCTACGCCGGCGGCGGCATCGTCGCCGACTCCTCTCCCGAGTCCGAGTTCGAGGAGACGGAGGTGAAGATCGCCGCCATCCGCCGGGCGCTCTCGCGCTTCGCGGCCGGCGGGGCGACGCACCCGGAGAAATCGCGCCTTCGCAAGCAGCTGCTCGCGCGCCGCGACGCGCTGTTCGCCGGCGGCAGCGACGATTTCGCGCGCCTCATGACCGGGCGCCTGCGCGCGCTCACCGAGTACCGGCGCGCGCGCGCGGTGCTCGCCACGCTCAGCTTCGGCACGGAATGGGACACGCGCGCCTTCGCGCAGGGCGTGCTCGCGGACGGCAAGGTGCTCGTGCTGCCGCGCGTGGTGCGCGAGCCGAGGTCGCTCGAGCTCTACGCGGTGCGCGACCTGGGCGCGGACCTCGCCCCCGGCGTCTTCGGCATCGAGGAGCCCGACCCGGCCCGCTGCCGGCGCGTGGCGCTCTCGGAAGTCGACTTCGCCCTGGTTCCCGCGTTATCGTGCGACCCGGCGGGCGTGCGGCTCGGCTACGGTGCCGGCTACTTCGACCGCCTGCTCGCCGGCGCGGGCACGCGCACCTTCCGGGTCGTCGCCTTGCCCGAGGCGCTCGTGCGCGACAAGGTGCCGGCCGAGGCCCACGACATCCCGGTGGACGCGCTGCTCACCGAACAACGGTTCTTCAAGATGAAGCCCACCCCGCCATGACCGCCCGACTGATCGATGGCAAGGCCATCGCCGCCGACCTGAATGCCGAAACCGCCCTGCGGGTCGCCCGCCTGCGGGATGCGGGCACCGTGCCGGGACTGGCCGTCCTCATCGTGGGCGAGGATGCGGCAAGCCGCGTCTACGTGCGCAACAAGGCGCTCGCCTGCGAGCGCGCCGGCTTGCAGTCGTGGGTGCACGAGTTGCCCGGCGAGACCTCGCAGGCGGCGCTGATCGCGCTGGTGCGCCGGCTGAACGCCGACCCGGCCGTGCACGGCATCCTCGTGCAGCTGCCGCTGCCCGCCGGGCTCGACAGCCGCGCGGTGCTCGAGGCGATCGATCCCGGCAAGGACGTCGACGGCTTCCACTACCAGAACGTCGGCGCGCTGGTGGTCGGCGACCCGGCCTTCTACCCCTGCACGCCCTGGGGCGTGATGAAGATGCTCGAGCACGAAGGCGTGCGGCCCGAGGGGCTGCATGCCGTGGTGATCGGGCGCTCGACGATCGTCGGCAAGCCGATGGCGCTCATGCTCGTGAACGCGGGCGCGACGGTCACGATCTGCCATTCGCGCACGCGCGACCTGCCGTCGATCACGCGGCAGGCGGACCTGCTCGTGGCCGCCGTGGGGCGCGCGAGGATGGTCGGCGCGGGCATGGTGAAGCCGGGCGCGGTCGTGATCGACGTGGGCATCAACCGGCTGCCCGACGGCAAGCTGTGCGGGGACGTGGATTTCGAGGCGGTGAAGGCGGTGGCCTCGCTCATCACGCCCGTCCCCGGCGGCGTGGGGCCGATGACCATCGCCATGCTGCTCGCGAACACGGTGCGCGGCGCCGAGCGCGCGGCGGGCCTGGCCGGCCACCTGGAAACCCGGATCGCCTGAGGCGGCGGAGGCACTGCGATGACCAGACCCTACGAAGGCGATCTCGAGCGCAACGAGGCGAACTACACGGCCCTCACCCCGGTGTCCTTCCTCGCGAAGGCCGCCTACACCTACCCGGATCGCGTGGCCGTGATCCACGGCGGGCTGCGACGCTCCTGGCGGGAGGTCTACGCCCGGGCGCGACGCCTCGCCAGCGCGCTCGAGGGCCGGGGCATCGGCCGCGGCGACACCGTGGCCGCCATGCTCCCCAACATCCCCGCGATGATCGAGCTGCATTTCGGGCCGGCCATGATCGGCGCGGTGCTCAACACGCTCAACACGCGCCTGGATGCCGAGGCGATCGCGTTCATGCTCGACCACGGGGAGGCGAAGTTCCTCTTCACCGACCGCGAGTTCTCCGCCACCATCGAGAAGGCGCTCACGCTGTGCAAGGCGAGGCCGGTCGTGATCGACGTGGACGACGCGATGCACGAGGGCGGCAGGCTCCTGGGCGAGAAGGAATACGAGGCCTTCCTCGCCGAGGGCCGCGAGGACTTCCGCTGGCGCCACCCGCCGGACGAGTGGGACGCGATCTCGCTCAACTACACCTCGGGCACGACCGGCAATCCCAAGGGCGTGGTCTACCACTACCGCGGCGCCTACCTGAACGCGCTGAACAACGTCCTCGACTGGTCCATGCCCAAGCACGCGGTCTACCTCTGGACCCTGCCGATGTTCCACTGCAACGGCTGGTGCTTCAACTGGACGATGGCCGCGCAGGCGGGCACGAACGTGTGCCTGCGCAAGGTGGACCCGAAGCTGATCCTCTCGCTCATCCGGGAGCACTCGGTGACGCACTACTGCGGCGCGCCGATCGTGCACTCGATGCTGCTCAACGCGCCGGCCGAGTGGAAGCAGGGCATCGACCACGAGGTGCACTGCCTGGTGGCGGCGGCGCCGCCGCCGGCCGCGGTGATCGAGGGCATGGGCCGCATGGGCTTCGACATCACGCACGTGTACGGGCTCACCGAGACGTACGGGCCGGCCGCGGTGTGCGCCAAGCATCCCGAGTGGTCGCGGCTGCCGATCGAGGAGCAGGTGAAGCTGAACGGCCGCCAGGGCGTGGCCTACCTGCTCGAGGAAGGCATGAGCGTCCTCGACCCGGACACGATGGCGCCCGTGCCCTGGGACGGCGAGACCATGGGCGAGATCATGTTCCGCGGGAACATCACGATGAAGGGGTACCTCAAGAACCCGAAGGCCTCGGCCGAGGCCTTCCGGGGCGGCTGGTTCCATTCCGGGGACCTCGCCGTGATGCAGCCCGACGGCTACGTGAAGATCAAGGACCGCTCGAAGGACGTGATCATCTCCGGCGGCGAGAACATCTCCTCCCAGGAAGTCGAGGACGTGCTCTTCGGCCATCCGGCCGTGATGCTCGCGGCGGTGGTGGCCCAGCCCGACCCGAAGTGGGGCGAGACCCCGTGCGCCTTCATCGAACTGAAGGAGGGCGCCCAGGCGAGCGAGGCCGAGATCCTCGAGTTCTGCCGCACGCGCATGGCGCGCTTCAAGGTGCCCAAGAGCGTGATCTTCGGGCCCCTGCCCAAGACCTCCACGGGCAAGATCCAGAAGTACCTGCTGCGCGAGCGGGCGAAGAGCAAGAGCGCCATCGAGTGACTTGACCCAAAGGCAGGGACACGGATGAACACGGATGAACACGGATCAAGGCGAATGGACCGTCGCGAACGATGGGCATCCGCGCTTTCGTTCTCCGCTCGCAAGCCGCCGATGCCAGGCTTGGCAAGCATGCCGATCGCCTGCCCGGTTTCCATCCGTGTTCATCCGTGTTCATCCGTGTCCCTGCATTTGGGTCGCGTTGGGAAATCGCGGCTTCCACCGCATGCGCTGGGTGGAGGTGATCGCGCCAACCCGCGCGTGCTCGTGTGCGCACGGCCCACGCGCCGCGGGCGGCACTTCGACTACCTCGGCGAGCGCCTGTCGACACTACCGCGTGCTCTGGTCCCGACACCGTCGGGCGCGCGACTGGCTCCCCGACAAGAACGACTACGGCTACCCGCAGTACCTCGCCGACCTTGCCGCCATGCTCGTACGCTGCTGGTCCGTCGACTGGCTGGGAACCTTGATGGCGCATCCTGCACGATGCTCGCCGCCCAGCCGCGCACGCCGGTGCGCTGGTGCTGAACGACTCGGGTGCGTCGTGCCCAAGGCGGCGCTCGAGCGCATCGGCACCTATGTCGGGCGCGATCCGGTCTTCGACTCGATCGAGGCGCTCGAGGCGGCCATGCGCTCGGTGAGCCCCTTCGGCCCTCTGTCGGCCGCGCAGTGGCGGCACCTGGCCGTGCACGTCGCGCGCCGCGACGGGGATGGCGCCTGGCGTTTCCGCTACGACCCCGGCATCGCGGTGCCCTTCCGGTCGGCCGCGGCCGCCGACGTGGACCTGCGCGCGTTCTGGCAGGCCGTGCGCCAGCCCGTGCTGGTACTGCGCGGCGAGCATTCCGACCTGCTCCTGCCCGGAATCCTCGACGAGATGCTGCGCCGCCCTGGCACCGAGAGCCTCGTCGTGCCCGGCACGGGCCATGCGCCGATGCTGATGGACGGGCCGCAGGTCGAGGCGGTGCGCGCCTTCCTGCTGGCGTGACGGGCCGCGCATGAAGGCCGGGCGCGGCCATTTCGACGTCGCGATCGTGGGGGCGGGCCACAACGGCCTCGCCTGCGCCTGCTACCTCGCGGCCGCGGGCCTGCGCGTGGGCGTGTTCGAGCGCCGCGGCGTCGTCGGCGGCGCGGCGGTGACGGAGGAGTTCCACCCGGGCTTCCGCAATTCCACCGCGAGCTACACGGTGAGCCTGCTCAACCCGAAGGTGATCCGCGACCTGCGCCTGGCCGAGCGGGGCCTGCGCATCGTGGAGCGGCCCTTCGCCAATTTCCTGCCCACGGGCGACGGGCGCTTCCTGAAGGTGGGCGGCGGCCTGGAGGCCACGCAGCGCGAGGTGGCGAAATTCTCCGCCCGCGACGCGGCCGAGCTGCCGGGCTACTACGCGTGCCTGGACCGCGTGGCCGGCGTGCTGCGCGAGCTGCTCCTGGAGACCCCGCCCAACGTGGGTGGGGGCCTCGACGCGATCCTCGCCGCCTGGAAGGCGGGGCGGCGCCTGCGCAAGCTGCCGATCGCGGTCCAGCGCGACGTGCTCGACCTGTTCACGCTCGCCGCCGGCGACTGGCTCGAGCGCTGGTTCGAGTCCGACCCGATCAAGGCCTGCTTCGGCTTCGACAGCGTGGTGGGCAATTTCGCGAGCCCGTGGACGCCCGGCACGGCCTACGTGCTCCTGCACCATGTCTTCGGCGAGGTGAACGGCAAGCCCGGCGCCTGGGGGCACGCGATCGGCGGGATGGGCGCGATCACGCAGGCGATGGCGGCCGAGGCGGCCGCGCGCGGCGTGCAGGTGCGCACGAACGCGCCCGTGGCGCGCATCCGCATCGAGGACGGGCGCGTCGCGGGCCTCGCGCTCGAGGACGGCACGGTGATCGACTGCGCGTGCGTGGCGGGCA
>JBGAOO010000187.1:0-6698 GCA_044221765.1 Usitatibacteraceae bacterium
GACGCTCAGGGCTTGCCCATGAACATCAGGTACGGGTAGGTCACGCCCAGGAACACGACGATGAAGATCACGCCGAAGACGGCGCCGAGCGTCCAGTACTCCTTGCGGCTGATGTAGCCGCAGCCGTAGTAGATCGGGCTCGGGCCCGTGGCGTACGGCGTGAGGATGCCCATGAGGCCCAGCGTGCCGAAGAGCATGAGGCCCAGCGCCTTCATCGGCATGCCGGGCACGACCATCGCGGTGGCGAGCATCACGGGCATGAGGGCCGTGGTGTGCGCGGTGAGCGAGGCGAACATGTAGTGCACGAAGTAGAAGATGAGCACGAAGCCGATGATGAGCGCGGCCATGGACAGGCCGGTCATCGAGGCCGCCATCGCCTTGGCGAACCAGGCGAGGAAGCCCACGTTGGCGAGGCCGCCGGCCAGCGCGACGAGCGTGGCGAACCACACGAGCACGTTCCAGGCGGTCTTGTGCCCGATCACGTCGTCCCAGGTGATCACGCGGGTGAGGATCATCAGGCACAGCCCCATGAGGGCGACGGTGGTCGCGTCGAACTGCTTGCCGCCGAAGATCCACAGCAGCAGCGCCATGACGGCGAGCCCGCCCATCGTGTATTCCTTGAGCGTCACGCTGCCCATCTTCGCCAGCTCGGCGCCGGCCCACTTGGGCGCGTCGGCGCTTTCCTTCACCTCGGGCGGGTAGATCACGTAGGCGAGCCAGGGCACCAGCAGGAAGAGGATGGCGCAGGCCGGCGCGATGGCGACGAACCACTCCGTCCACGAGATGGAGATCTTCGCCGTCTTCTGCAGGATCTCGATCGCGAGCAGGTTCGGGGCGAGTGCGGTGAGGAACATGCTGCTCGTCACGCACGTGGTGGCCATGGCCGTCCACATGAGGTAGCTGCCGATCTTGCGGCGGCCTTCCTCCGGCGTGCTGCCGTACAGGGGCGGGATGTTCTTCAGGATCGGGAAGATGATGCCGCCGCTGCGCGCGGTGTTGGACGGGGTGAAGGGCGCGACCGCGAGGTCCGCGAAGGCCACGGCGTAGCCCAGGCCCAGCGTCTTCTTGCCCAGCAGCTTGATGAGCAGCAGCGAGATGCGCTTGCCCAGCCCGGTCTTCTCGTAGCCCAGCGAGAACATGTAGGCCGTGAAGATGAGCCACACGACGCCGTTGGAGAAGCCGCCCAGCGCGAAGCGCAGGCCGTCGGCGAGGACCACCGGGGCGCCCGCCTTGGAAGGCACCATCATCAGCGCGGAGGCGAAGGTGACGCCGATGAGGCCGATGGCCGCGGTGGGAATGGGCTCGAGGATCAGCCCCGCGATGACGGCGACGAACAGCGCGAAGTAGTTCCACGCGATCGGCTCGAGGCCCGAGGGCGCCGGACTCAGGTAGATGGCGGCGCCGAGCGCCAGCGGGGTGATGGCCTTCCAGTCGAGTTTCATGTCTTGCTCCCTGGTGGGGTTTTCGTTTCGGGTGGGGTCCGCGGTCGCTGGGCCGGGTCGGCCCGAGTCGCGCGGGGCCCTCGCCTGTTTCAGTGCAGGAACCGGGCCACCGAAAAGTGGGCGGCGAATCAAGGCTTTGATGCAGCGCAGCAGGGGCCTGCGACGGGCGTGTTCCAATCCGTTTCAGGACGTCGCGTTGCGTCTCATACCAGGAGTAGCAAATGAACCCCATTGCCTTCCTCGCCCTAGACACGGGAATGATGGAATTGGCCCGGCAGACGCTCGCGGGCCGCCACGAGGACATCCGGCTCGCCCTGGGCCTCATGGGCGAGGCGGTGCCGGTGGCGCGCCGGTTGGTGGACGAGGGCGTCGAGGTGGTCATCTCGCGAGGCGCGACGGCGCGGATGATCGAGGAGGCGCTGCCGGACCTCTCGGTGGTGGACATCTCCACCTCTTCCCTGAACCTCATGACGGCGCTGCACAAGGCGCGCGCGCAGTCGACGCGCATCGCGGTGCTCGCCTTCCCGCCGATGTTCGCCGGCGCGGTCGAGATGGGCCGCATGCTCGGCGCCGAGGTCACCGTGTTCCCGCTCGAGGACGAGGCCGACATCGCCCCCGCCGTGGAGCAGGCGCGCTCGCAGGGCGCGGGCATCGTCGTGGGCGGCTACATCTCCGCCGTGGTCGCCGAGCGCCTGGGCATGCCGAGCCAGGCGGTGGAGACGACGGCGCAGAGCATCGTCGCGGCCGCGCAGGAGGCCAAGCGCATCGTCCACGCGCGCACCGTGGAGAAGGGCAAGGGGCAGCTGCTGCGCGCGGTGCTCGCGGCGAGCGACAACGGCATCCTCGCGATCGACCGCGAGGGCCTGGTCACGATGATCAACGAGAAGGCCTCGCGCCTGCTGCGCCTGGCCGAGGACGACGCGATCGGCCGGCCGATCGCGCAGCTCTGGCCGCGCCTCGCCCTGGAGAAGGTCGTCGAGACGGGCGAGGGCGAGGAAGGCCTGCTCGACCACGTCTTCGACCAGGACCTCATGTGCGACACGATCCCGATCGCCGTCGGCGGCCGGGCGGTGGGCGCGGTGGCCACCTTCCACGACGTGCGCCAGATCCAGCGCATGGAGGCCGCGGTGCGAAAGCGCATCCTCGCCACCGGCCACGTGGCCGCGGCGAGCTTCGCGGACATCCTGGGCGCGAGCCCGGCCCTCGCGGAGGCGATCCTGCGCGGCACCGACTACGCGCGCACGGCCTCCACCGTGCTCCTGCTGGGCGAGACGGGCACGGGCAAGGAGCTCTTCGCCCAGGGCATCCACAACGAGAGCGCGCGGGCCGACGGCGCCTTCGTCGCGGTCAACTGCGCGGCCCTGCCCGGGCAGCTGCTCGAGAGCGAGCTCTTCGGCTACGTCCCCGGCGCCTTCACCGGCGCGAGCCCGAAGGGCAAGGCGGGGCTCTTCGAGCTGGCGCACGGGGGCACGATCTTCCTGGACGAGATCGCGGAGATGGACCCGGTCACGCAGGGCAAGCTCCTGCGCGTGCTGCAGGAGAAGCAGGTGATGCGCCTGGGCAGCGACCAGGTGATCCCCGTGGACGTGCGCGTGGTGGCCGCCACCAACCGCAACCTGAGGAAGCGCGTGGACGAGGGCGCCTTCCGCGACGACCTCTACTACCGGCTGAACGTGCTCCAGCTGCGCCTGCCCTCGCTGCGCGAGCGCCCGGAGGACATCCCGCTGCTCGCCTCGACCTTCCTCGCGCGGGCGCAGTCGCGGCCCGGCGGGCACGTGCTGTCGCCCGGGGCGCTGCGCGAGCTCGCCGCCCATGCCTGGCCGGGCAACGTGCGCGAGCTGCAGAACGCGATGGCGCGGGTGAGCGCGACGGTGCGCGAGCGCTCGGTGAGCGCGGCGCACATCCGCTCGGTGCTGGAGGATCCGCCCGTGCCGGCGCGGCTGCCGGGCCTGCCCGACGAGGAGGCGCGCATCCGCGAGGCGCTGCTCGAGACGAACGGGCGGGTGGCCGAGGCGGCGCGGCGGCTGGGGGTGAGCCGTGCCACGCTCTGGCGCAAGCGGCGGGCGCTCGCGCAGGCCTGACCGGGGGGGCCGCGCGCCCCCGGCGGCGCTACTTCACTTCGTGACCTTGGCGTCCTGCACGAGCACCGCGTAGGCGTAGCCCGAGCCCAGGTCCACGTCGGTCTTCACCACGCCCTTCACGTTGACCACGTCGCCGATGTTGGCCGTGTCGGTCGTGGTGACGATGATGTCGTTGCTGCCGTCGGCGGCCTTGCCCGAGCCGTCCTGCACGTGCAGCCAGTTCTTGCCCATGATGCCCTCGTTCACCTTCACGACCTTGGCATGGATGAGCACGGTCTTGTCCTTGAGCTTGGCGCGGCCGCCCACGACCTCGGCGACGGTCCTCGCGTCGGGGCCGCTCGCCTTGGCGACCTTCACCGCCTCGGGCGAGGCCTGCGGGATGTTGCCGTGGGGCTTGCCCATGGGCACCGCCGCGGGAGCGGCGCCGGCGGCCCCGGCGAGCTGGCCGAAGACGAGGCGGTCGAACTTCCGCCCGAGCGACTTGCTCTCGAAGTTCTCCATCATCATCGCGTTCTCGATCTCGACCGTCGCGCCCTTCTTGACCGCCGCCTTGGGCACGGCCGCCCAGATCTCGCCGTCCTTCATCTTCAGGCGCAGGTAGGTGTAGATCTCGACGTCCTTCGTCTCGAGCACCTCGCCCTTCACGGCGGGGCCGCCGGCGGGCTTGGCGGGGGGCATCGCCTGCGCGGCGGTGGCGAAGGCGAGCAGGAGGGCGGCAATGACGGCTTTGGGATTCATCGCGAAGTGCTCCGGAGGGAATTGGCCGACATCATGCGGGATCGGGCGCGGCGCGGGTTGAGGGGCATCAAGCACGGGCCCGGCCAAATTGCCGCCCCCGCCGACTCGCGGTAGAATGCCGTCCTAGCGCCGATTTGACCCTCAGCTTGCGGGCGCTCAATAAATGCAGCTAAAGCGACCGGCCCGAAAACCCGTCGCCCCGCGCTGACGGGTTTTTTGCTTCCTGAAGAGCCGAGACCATGTACCAAGCGAACGCCGACCGCCCTGCCCGCCTCCAGGCGCTGCACGAGGCCCTGAAGACCCGCATCCTCGTGCTCGATGGCGCGATGGGCACCATGGTGCAGCGCCACCGGCTCACCGAGGCCGACTTCCGCGGCGAGCGCTTCGCGGGCTTCAAGCGGGACCTGCGCGGCAACAACGACCTGCTCACGCTCACGCGCCCGCAGGTGATCCGCGAGATCCACGCCCAGTACCTCGAGGCCGGGGCGGACATCCTCGAGACCAACACCTTCAACTCGACCACGATCTCGCAGGCCGACTACGGCCTGGAGTCGGTCGTGCCCGAGCTCAACCGCGAGTCCGCGCGCCTGGCGCGCTCGGTGGCCGACGAGTTCACCGCGAAGACGCCCGGCAAGCCGCGCTTCGTGGCGGGCGTGCTCGGGCCCATGAGCCGCACGCTCTCGCTCTCGCCGGACGTGAACGACCCGGGCTTCCGGGCCGTCACCTTCGACCAGGTGAAGGACGCCTACCTGGAGGCCGCGCGCGCGCTCGTCGAGGGCGGTGCCGACATCCTGCTGGTCGAGACGATCTTCGACACGCTCAACGCCAAGGCGGCGCTCTTCGCGATCGACGAGTTCTTCGAGCAGTGGGGCGGGCGGCTGCCGGTCATGATCTCCGGCACGATCACCGACGCCTCGGGCCGCACGCTCTCGGGCCAGACGCCCGAGGCCTTCTGGAACTCGGTGCGCCACGCGAAGCCGCTGTCGATCGGCTTCAACTGCGCGCTGGGCGCGGCGCAGCTGCGCCCGCACGTGGAGGAGCTCGCGCGCATCGCCGACACGCTCGTCTCCGCGCACCCGAACGCGGGCCTGCCCAACGCCATGGCCGAGTACGACGAGCTGCCCGGGGAGACGGCCGCGTTCATCCGCGAGTGGGCCGAGGCCGGCTGGCTCAACATCACCGGCGGGTGCTGCGGCACCACGCCCGCGCACATCAAGGCCATCGCCGAGATCGTCGCCCCGTGCAAGCCGCGCGTGACGCCCGCGATCGAGTCGAAGCTGCGCCTGGCGGGACTGGAGCCGCAGAACATCGGCGCCGGCTCGCTCTTCGTGAACGTGGGCGAGCGCACGAACGTGACCGGCTCCAAGGCCTTCGCGCGCCTCATCCTCGCCGGCGACTACGCCGAGGCGCTGTCGGTGGCGCGCCAGCAGGTGGAGAACGGCGCGCAGGTGATCGACGTGAACATGGACGAGGCGATGCTCGACTCGCAGGCGGCCATGACGAAGTTCCTGAACCTGGTCGCCGCGGAGCCGGACATCGCACGCGTGCCGGTCATGATCGACAGCTCCAAGTGGAGCGTGATCGAGGCGGGCCTGAAGTGCGTGCAGGGCAAGAGCATCGTGAACTCGATCTCGCTCAAGGCGGGCGAGGCGGAGTTCCTGCAGCAGGCGAAGCTCGCCCGGCGCTACGGCGCGGCGGTGGTCGTGATGGCCTTCGACGAGAAGGGCCAGGCCGACACGCTCGAGCGCAAGAAGTCCATCTGCCAGCGCTGCTACGACCTGCTCACGAAGCAGGTGGGCTTCCCGGCCGAGGACATCATCTTCGACCCGAACATCTTCGCGATCGCCACGGGCATCGAGGAGCACAACCGCTACGGCCTGGACTACCTGGAGGCCGTGGCCTGGATCCACCGCCACCTGCCGCAGGCCAAGACCTCGGGCGGGGTCTCGAACCTCTCCTTCTCCTTCCGCGGCAACGAGCCGGTGCGCGAGGCGATGCACACCGCCTTCCTCTACCACGCGGCCAAGGCCGGCATGACGATGGGCATCGTGAACGCCGGGCAGCTGGGCGTCTACGCGGACATCCCGCCGGCGCTGCTCGAGCGCGTGGAGGACGTGATCTTCGACCGCCGCCCCGACGCGACCGAGCGCCTGGTCACCTTCGCCGAGGGCTTCAAGGGCCAGAAGCGCGACCAGGTCGAGGACCTCGCCTGGCGCGGCGAGCCCGTGGAGAAGCGCCTCGCGCACGCGCTCGTGAAGGGCATCACGCAGTGGATCGTCGAGGACACGGAGGAGGCCCGGCAGAAGTTCGCGCGCCCCATCCAGGTGATCGAGGGCCCGCTCATGGACGGCATGAACGTCGTGGGCGACCTCTTCGGCGCCGGCAAGATGTTCCTGCCGCAGGTGGTGAAGAGCGCGCGCGTGATGAAGCAGGCGGT
>JBGAOO010000188.1:0-2784 GCA_044221765.1 Usitatibacteraceae bacterium
ACGCCCGTGCCGGTCATCCCGATGGCGCTCAAGGGCCTGTTCGGCAGCTTCTTCAGCCGCGACGGGGGGCCCGCGATGACGCGCCCGTTCCGGCGCGGCCTCTTCTCGCGGATCGGCCTCGAGGTCGCCGAGCCGATGGCGCCGGCGCAGGCATTGCCCGAGGTGCTCGAGGCGAAGGTGAAGGCCATGCGCGGCGACTGGCGGTAAGGGGGCGCCGCCCCCTCGCGTGCTAAACTCGGCAGGACTTTCCCGCCTGATTTTTCTCCCGCGCCCGACATGTCCGGCAACACCCTCGGCACCCTCTTCACCGTCACCACGTTCGGCGAATCCCATGGCCCGGCCATCGGCTGCGTGGTGGACGGGTGCCCGCCCGGCCTCGCGCTGTCGGAGGCGGACATCCAGCCCGACCTCGACCGGCGAAAGCCCGGCACCTCGCGGCATGTCACGCAGCGCCGCGAGGAAGACATCGTGGAGATCCTGAGCGGCGTCCACGAGGGCCTCACCACCGGCACGCCGATCGGGTTGCTCATCCGCAACACCGACCAGCGCAGCAAGGATTACGCGAAGATCGCCGCGAGCTTCCGTCCCGGCCACGCCGACTACACCTACCTGCAGAAATACGGCGTGCGCGATCCGCGCGGCGGCGGGAGATCCTCGGCGCGGCTCACCGCGCCTGCGGTGGCCGCCGGGGCCATCGCGCGCAAGTGGCTGCGCGAGCGCCACGGCATCGAGATCCGCGGCCACCTCACGCAGATCGGCCCCAACGAGATCCCGTTCGAATCCTGGGAATTCGTCGATGCCAATCCCTTCTTCGCGGCCAGCGCCGCGGTCGTCCCGGCCCTCGAGGCGTACATGGACGCGCTGCGCAAGTCGGGCGATTCGTGCGGCGCCCGGTTGCGCGTGGTGGCGAGCGGCGTGCCGCCGGGCTGGGGCGAGCCGCTCTACGGGCGGCTCGATGCCGACATCGCCCAGGCGATGATGGGCATCAATGCCGTGAAGGGCGTGGAGATCGGCGCGGGTTTCGCCTCGGCCGGCCAGCTCGGCACCGAGCATTCCGACGAGATGACGCCCGCGGGTTTCCTCACCAACAATGCCGGCGGCATCCTGGGCGGCATCTCGACCGGGCAGGACGTCGTCGTGTCGATCGCGATCAAGCCCACGTCCAGCATCCGCCTGGCGCGGCGCACGGTCGACGTGAACGGCGCCCCGTCTTCCATCGAGACGCACGGCCGCCACGATCCCTGCGTGGGCATCCGCGCCACGCCCATCGCCGAGGCCTTCCTCGCGCTCGTGCTCGTCGACCACGCGCTCAGGCACCGCGCGCAGAATGCCGACGTGACGTGCGCGACCCCGCGCATCCCCGCGCAGGCGCCGGGCTCCCCCGCCGCCGCGGCCGGCGACGCCCGGTCCCTCGAGAACCCGGATCCGGAAGAGGCCTGAGGGGCGGGTCCTCGCGCGGGGCAGGTTATAATTTCGCCTTCACCAGGCGAAGCCCATGACCGCACTCACCCTGTACGACAAGCTCTGGCAGGCCCACTGCGTCCACGAGGAAGCGGACGGCACGGCGCTCATCTACATCGACCGCCACCTGCTGCACGAGGTCACCAGCCCGCAGGCCTTCGAGGGCCTCGCGCTCGCCGGGCGCAAGCCCTGGCGCATCGGTTCCGTGGTCGCGACGGCAGACCACAACGTGCCCACGAAGGACCGCGCCGGCGGCATCGCCGACCCGATCGCGCGCCTGCAGGTGGAGACGCTCGACCGCAACGTCGTGAAGTTCGCCGTGCCCGTCTACTACGGCATGAACGACGCGCGCCAGGGCATCGTCCACGTGATCGGCCCGGAGCAGGGCGCGACGCTGCCGGGCATGACGGTCGTCTGCGGCGATTCGCACACCAGCACGCACGGCGCCTTCGCCGCGCTCGCCTTCGGCATCGGCACCACCGAGGTGGAGCACGTGCTCGCCACGCAATGCCTGGTCGCCAGGAAGGCGAAGACGCTGCGCATCCGCGTCGAGGGGGCGCTTCCCGCGGGCGTCACGGCGAAGGACATCGCGCTCGCCGTCATCGGCCGCATCGGCACCGCCGGCGGCACCGGGCATGCGATCGAGTTCGCGGGCTCGGCGATCCGCGCGCTGTCGATGGAAGGGCGGATGACCCTGTGCAACATGGCGATCGAGGCGGGGGCGAGGGCGGGGATGGTCGCCGTCGACGACACCACCATCGCCTACCTGAAGGGCCGCCCTTTCGCCCCGCCGGGCGAGCAGTTCGATCGCGCCGTGGCCTACTGGCGCACCCTCGTTTCCGATCCGGGTGCCCGGTTCGACCGAGAGGTCGAGCTGGACGCGCGCCAGGTGCGCCCGCAGGTGACGTGGGGCACGTCTCCCGAGATGGTCGTCCCCGTGGACGCCTGCGTCCCGGACCCCGCCGCCGAGAAGGACCCCGTGCGCCGCAAGGCCATGGAAAGGGCCCTCGAGTACATGGGCCTCGACCCGAAGACGCCGATCACCGACATCGCGATCGACAAGGTCTTCATCGGTTCCTGCACCAATTCGCGCATCGAGGACCTGCGCGCGGCCGCCGCGGTCGTGAAGGGCAGGCGCGTCTCGAGCCGGGTGAGGCTCGCGATGGTGGTACCCGGCTCCGGCCTGGTGAAGCGGCAGGCCGAGCAGGAGGGCCTCGATCGCATCTTCCTCGACGCGGGATTCGAATGGCGCGACCCGGGCTGCTCGATGTGCCTGGGCATGAACGACGACCGCCTGTCGCCGGGCGAGCGCTGCGCGTCCAC
>JBGAOO010000188.1:2830-6640 GCA_044221765.1 Usitatibacteraceae bacterium
GCCATTTCGTCGACGTGACCAAGATCCGTTAGCCAAGGAGACCCGCATGACCCGAATCCTCATCGCCCTGGCCTGCCTGGTCGCCTTCGCGGGCTGCAATACCGTCGAAGGCGTCGGCAAGGACATCAAGAAGGGTGGCGAAGCCATCGAGAAGGCGGCCGAGAAGGCCAAGTAGCGATCGCCGCAGCACAACCGAGCCCTTCCCGCCGACCGCGGGGAGCGGCGAACCGAAGAAGACCGCAATGGAAAAGTTCACGATTCACACCGGGCTCGTGGCGCCGCTCGACCGCGAGAACGTCGACACCGACGCGATCATCCCGAAGCAGTTCCTCAAGTCGATCCACCGCAGCGGCTTCGGGCCGAACCTCTTCGACGCCTGGCGCTACCTGGACACGGGCGAGCCCGGCAAGGACCCGGCCAGCCGCCGGCCCAACCCGGACTTCGTCCTGAACCAGCCGCGGTACCAGGGCGCCTCGGTGCTCATCGCGCGCAAGAACTTCGGCTGCGGCTCCTCGCGCGAGCACGCGCCCTGGGCCCTGCAGCAGTACGGATTCAAGGCGATCATCGCGCCGTCCTACGCGGACATCTTCTTCAACAACTGCTACAAGAACGGGCTGCTGCCGATCGTGCTGCTCGATTTCCAGCTCGACCACCTGTTCCAGGAGGTGGCGGCCAGCGTGGGCTACCGCCTGAGGATCGACCTGCCGGCGCAGACGGTCACCACGCCCTCGGGGCAGGTGATGCGCTTCGAGGCCGAGCCCTCGCGCAAGGAGAGCCTGGTGAACGGCTGGGACGAGATCGGCCTCACGCTTCGCCGCGAGGACGCGATCCGCGCCTACGAGGAGAGGCGCCGGCTGGCCGAACCCTGGATCTTCTCCTGAGCGCGCCATGAAGATCGCCCTGCTCGCCGGCGACGGCATCGGCCCGGAGATCCTACGCGAAGCGGTGCGCGTGCTCGACGTGCTGCGCGGCGAAGGCCTGAAGATCGAGACCGAGGAGGCCCTGGTCGGGGGCGCGGCGTACGACGCGTCCGGCGATCCGCTGCCTGCCGCGACCCTCGCCCTGGCGAAGTCCGCCGATGCCGTGCTCTTCGGCGCGGTCGGCGGGCCGCAGTACGACGCGCTGCCGCGCGACAAGCGCCCCGAGAAGGCCATCCTCGGCCTGCGCCGCGAGTGCGACTTCTTCGCCAACCTGCGGCCGGCCACGGTCTTTCCCGAGCTCGCGGACGCCTCGACGCTCAGGCCGGAAGTGGTTTCCGGGCTGGACATCATGATCGTGCGCGAGCTCACCGGGGACATCTACTTCGGCGAGCCGCGAGGGGTGAGCGGCGCGAAGGGCGAGCGCGTGGGCATCAACACGATGCACTACACGGAAGCGCAGATCCGCCGCATCCTCCACGTGGGATTCCGCACGGCGCGCCAGCGGGGCAGGCGGCTGTGCTCGGTCGACAAGATGAACGTGCTCGAGGCGATGCAGCTCTGGCGCGACCTCGCGCAGGAGATCGCGCCCGAGTACCCCGACGTCGAGCTCTCCCACATGCTCGTCGACAACTGCGCGATGCAGCTCGTGCGCAACCCGCGGCAGTTCGACGTGATCGTCTCGGGCAACATGTTCGGCGACATCCTCTCCGACGAGGCCTCGATGCTGACCGGCTCGATCGGGATGCTGCCCTCGGCCTCGCTCGACGCCGAAGGCAAGGGGCTCTACGAACCGATCCACGGTTCGGCGCCGGACATCGCCGGCAAGGGCGTGGCCAACCCGCTCGCGCAGATACTCTCGCTCGCCATGATGTTCCGCTACACCTTCGGCCGGGCCGAGGTCGCCGCGCGCATCGAGGGCGCGGTGCGCAAGGCGCTCGCCTCGGGCCTGCGCACGGCGGACATCGCCCCGCGCGGCACGAAACCCTGCACGACGGCCGACATGGGCGCGGCGGTGGTGAAGGCGCTCTAGGCACTCACAGGCGGCGGGGGACGGAGGCGACCCGCCTGCCCGTCCCGCGAACCGCCCCGCAACAGGAAGACGGCAATGACGACCCGCAGAACGGCAGGCATCATCGGTTGGCGTGGCATGGTGGGCTCGGTGCTCATGGAGCGCATGCGCGCCGAGGGCGACCTCGACCTCATCGACCCGGTTTTCTTCACGACGTCGGCGATCGGCGCCGAAGGCCCGGACATCGGCAGGCCCACCGGCCCGCTCAAGGACGCCGGCGATATCGCCGAGCTCGCGAAGCACGACATCCTCATCACCTGCCAGGGCGGCGACTACACGAAGGCGATCCACCCGAAGCTGCGGGCGGCGGGATGGAAGGGCTACTGGATCGACGCCGCGTCCGCGCTGCGCATGGACAAGGACGCCGTCATCATCCTCGACCCGGTGAACCGGCCGGTCATCGACAAGGCGCTCGCCGCGGGCGTGAAGGACTTCATCGGCGGCAACTGCACCGTGAGCCTCATGATGATGGCGATCGACGGCCTGCTGAAGGCCGATCTCGTCGAGTGGGTCACGGCGATGACCTACCAGGCCGCCTCCGGCGCGGGCGCGCAGAACATGCGCGAACTGCTCCAGCAGATGGGCGAGGTGCATTTCGCCGCGAAGGCGCTGCTCGACGACCCGGCCTCGGCCATCCTGGACATCGACCGGGAAGTGGCCGGCATCCTGCGCGACGAGAGCTTCCCGACGACGCATTTCGGCGTGCCGCTCGCCGGCAGCCTGCTGCCGTGGATCGACAGCGACCTGGGCAACGGCCAGAGCCGCGAGGAATGGAAGGGACACGCCGAGACGAACAAGATCCTGGGTCGCGGACCGGGCGGGCTGCCGCCGATTCCCGTCGACGGCCTTTGCGTGCGCGTGGGCGCCATGCGATGCCACAGCCAGGGCCTCACGATCAAGCTCAAGCGCGACCTGCCGCTCGCCGAGATCGAGGCGATCCTCGCCGGGGCCAACCGCTGGGTGCGCGTCGTCCCCAACCGCCGGCCGGAAACGCTCGAGCGCCTCACGCCGGCTGCGGTGACCGGGACGCTGGAGGTACCGGTGGGGCGCCTGCGCAAGCTCGCGATGGGCGGCGAGTACCTTTCCGCCTTCACGGTCGGCGACCAACTGCTCTGGGGTGCCGCCGAACCGCTTCGCCGCATGCTCCGCATCGTGCTCGGCGACCTTCGCTGAATGGCGACACCCGGGCCCCTTTTGCGGGGCTGCCGGGGAAAAAGTGGTTGAAAAAAGCCGGATTTACGCGATAATGTGAAAATCCGGGTGAAATTGAAACAGTAACTCATTGATTCAATGATGGTTCACACCTAAGTTCCCGGGGTTGGGAGAGGGCACACTAATGCTGGGGAAAATCAGAACCGGGGCAGCGCTTGTGCTGCTCCTCGGGGCATCGGTCGCCGTACAAGCCGCGGGCCTCGGCAAGCTCACCGTCAGTTCGGCGCTCGGCCAGGTTCTCGCCGCGGAGATCGACTTGGTCTCCCTGCAGCCGGGTGAACTCGACTCGCTCACCGCGCGCGTCGCGGCGCCCGAGGCCTACCGGGACGCGAAGATCGAGTACTCGTCGGTCCTTCGCCTGCTGCGCTTCAGCGTCGAGAAGCGCGCCTCCGGCGCGCCGTACGTCAAGGTCACGAGCGTCGCGCCCATCAACGAGCCGTTCGTGGACATGCTGATCGAGGTCACCTGGCCTGCCGGTCGCCTGCAGCGCGAGTACCCGATCCTGCTCGATCCCCCAGGTTTCGCCGAATCGCGCGCCGCGGTTCCCGCCGGCGCACGTGCCGCCGCCCCGGCACCGGCCGCGCCGGTCACCGCCGCCCCGGCGCCCAC
>JBGAOO010000189.1:0-6636 GCA_044221765.1 Usitatibacteraceae bacterium
TGCCGCGCCGTGCTTGCCGTGAAGTTCGACTTCGACGAGACGCCGGAGGAGAACACGCCCGGCAAGAGCGAGCGCGAGCGGCGCGCGAAGCACTTCTTCCGCACCGAGGCGACCGTTGGCCTGCGCTGAGCGGGCCTCGCGCGCCGGGGCGAGGCCCTGGGCGCTCCTCGCGGCCGTCTCGCTCCTGGCGGGCGCCTGCGCCAGCGCGCCTCCCCTCGCCGAGCCGCCGGCCCCGCCCGATCCCCCGGAGGCGGGCGAGTTGCGCGCGCGCTACCGCTCGGCGCTGTGCGATCGGCTGGCGCCCGGCGCGCGAGCCTGCGACGAGATCCTGCTCCGCGAGGCGGGTGAAGCCGCGCCCGTGCCGGGCCCGTCCCGGGCGGCGGCGATGCCCTCGCGCTACCGCGTCGCCTTCGTGCCCGGGCTGCTCGCCGAATGCCTCGAGACCCTGGTGCGCCCCTTCGGGGACGTGATGCCCGCGCTCGCCGCGCAGGGTTACGAGGTCGTGTACCTGTCCGTGCCCGGCCGCGGGAACACGGTGCGCAATGCCGAGGCGATCGCCGCCGGCCTCGAGGCGCTCGCGCCGGACGCGCGCCCGCTGCTCGTCTTCGCGTACTCGAAGGGGCTGCCGGACACGCTGGAGTTCCTCGTGCGCCATCCGCGCGCGGCGCGGCAGGTGGCCGCCGTGGTCGGCGTGGCGGGCGCGGCGATGGGCTCGCCCTTCGCCGACGAGCTGCATGCCCTCTACCGGGACTGGGTCGCGGCCCTGCCGATGCCCGGCTGCGCGGCCGGCTCGGGCGCGGAGATCCTCGACCTGCGCCGCGACGTGCGGCGCGAGTGGTGGGCGGCGCACGGCGCGCAGGTGCACGTGCCCGTCTTCTCGCTCGTCACGACGCCGCGCCCGGAGCGCGTGTCGTTCGGCTCGCGCATCGCCTTCCGGCAGCTCTCGCGCCTGGACCTGCGCAACGACAGCAAGATCCTGTGGTCCGACCAGATCGTCCCGGGCAGCCGCGTGCTGGGCTTCGTGAACGCGGACCACTGGTCCATCGCGGTGCCGCTCAGCCAGGCCCTGCCGGCGCTGTCGGCGCTCTTCCGGGACGACGTGCCGCGCGCCGCGCTCGTCGAGGCGGCCATCGAGGTGGTGGACGAGGCCCTCGCCGCGAGGGCGCGCTGAGGCCGGCCGCGGCCGCGCCTAGTAGAGGTCGCGCGGGAAGGCCATGAACACCAGGTCCTCGATGCGCTGCCAGAGGCTGCGCGCCGGCTGCCAGGACCTCTCGCCCCCGGCGCTGCGCCAGCGCAGCGCGCCGTCGGGCCCGAGGTCGACGCGCCAGGCGTTCTCCGGGCCCATGTCCTGCTCGAAGGCCGCGGCGAGGGCGCCGGCGAGGCCGGGGCTGTCGATCACCACGCCCATCTCGCTGTTGATGGAGGCCGAGCGCGGGTCCAGGTTCATGGACCCGATGAACACCCGCTCGCGGTCGATCACCATCGCCTTCACGTGCAATCCCATGAAGCCGGACACGGTCGGCGCGGTGTCGGCCAGGCGGCCGCGCACCGCGGCGTCGTGCCGCGCCTCGTGCAGCTCGACGCCGGCCTCCAGGAGCGGGCGGCGCCAGGCCTTGTAGTGGCTGTTCACCGCCGGCACGTCGTGCGAGGCGAGCGAATTGGTGAGCACGCGAAGGCGCACGCCGCGCCCCTTGAGCGAGCGCAGCAGCGCGACCGAGCGCTCGTCGGGAATGATGTAGGCGTTGGTCACCAGGATGTCGCCGCGCGCCGAGCCCATCAGGGCGCGGATCGCGTCGGGCATGTGGTGCGCGATCGCGCCGGGGTCGGGCGTGTCCGTGTGCACCCGGCTCGTGCCGGCGTGGAAGGCGCCGGACAGGCGCTCGAACTCCGCCGTCCAGTCCTCGCGGTCGACGCGGATGCGCGAGAGCGCCGGCGCGGCGGCCAGCTCGCGGCGGATGGGCGCGTATTCCTCGCGCAGCTCGCGCGGGCCCGGGCGCGGGCCGAGCGAGGCCACCGGCACCACCCAGTCGCTGTTCCAGAAATTGTCGAACACGCCCGAGGCCTGCCGCGCGACGGGCCCGATCCCGAGCACGTCCAGGTCGCGGAAGTTGAATTCCGGCGACAGGCCGAAGTACTCGTTGCCGATGTTGCGCCCGCCGATCACGGCGGCGCGGTTGTCCGCGACGAGCAGCTTGTTGTGCATGCGGTGGTTGATGCGCTCCATCCGCTCGATCGCCTCCCACGCGCGGCCGCCCAGCGTGCGCTCGCGCCAGGCGTTGAACAGGCGGATCTCGATGTTCGGGTGGGCATCCACGCGCAGCAGGGCCGGATCGCGCACCTTCGGGTGCGACTCGTCCGCGAGCAGCGTGGTGAGGTCGTCCAGCACCAGGCGCACCTTCACGCCGCGGTCGGCGGCCTCGATCACGCGCTTCATGAGCAGCGCGCCGCTCTCGTCCGCCCACCAGACGTAGTACTGCAGGTCGAGCGTGTGGCGCGCCGAGTCGACGAGCGCGAGGCGCAGGCGAAGGCCTTCCTCGTTGGCGTCGAGCAGGTGGAAGGCCGAGCGCTCCGGGCCGTGCGCCTGGCGCACGCGCGCCTCCACGGCCTCGAGCAGGCCGCCGGGGCGGGGCGCCGCGGCGTAGCCGGCGGGGCCCCGCGAGGGGACGACGGGGGAAACGGTGGCGCAGCCGGCGAGCAGGGCGGCGAGCGCGAGACTGGCGAGGAGACGGTGCGGCACGCGATTCCTGCGGGATCGGTCGGACAACCCGCAGTCTAATGCAGGCGCGATCGGTCCGGACGGACGGCCGCGGCCGGGTTCAGTTCGCGCCGCCGGCCGATCGGCGCGCGGGCGCCTCCAGGGCCACGAGGGCCCGTCCCGGTCCCGGCTCGGGCACGTCGGCCGGCTCCTCCCCCTCTCCGCCCGCGCGGCTGTACTGCCGGTACCCATGCTGCCGGAACGCCTCGCCGATGTTGTCGCGAAGGGTCCGGTTGTCCCAGGGCTTCGCGTAGAAGCGCTGCACGGCCCCGCGGTTGATGGCTTCCATGATCCCGCCCGGGTCGGCCTGGCCCGACAGGACGATGCGGAAGGTCTCGGGATAGAGCTCCTTCACCTTGTCGAGGAACGCGGTTCCGCTCATGACCGGCATGCGCTCGTCGCACAGCAGGACGTCGACGCGGTGCAGCGCGAGCAGCTCGAAGCCCTCCGCGGCCGACTGCGCCTTCAGGATCCGGTAGCCGTCCAGGCGAAGGAGCACCTCCAGGGAATTCAGGATGCGCACCTCGTCGTCGACGATGAGCAGCGTGCGGGGGCGCCCTTCGGCGGGCTCGGGCAGGTGCGCGCCGGCGCGCACCATCGCCTCGAACTGCGCGGCGGGCAGGGCCCGGCTGAAGAAGAAGCCCTGCATGTGGCTGCACTGGTGCCGGCGCAGGTAGGCGACCTGCGCCGGCGTCTCGACCCCCTCGGCCACCGTCTCCAGGTCGAGGCGGTGCGCCATGTGGATGATGGCGAGCACGATCGCGGCGTCGTCGGGGTTGGTGGTCACGTCGCGGATGAAGGCGATGTCGATCTTCAGCCGGTCGATGGGGAAGCGGCGCAGGTAGGCGAGGCTCGAGTAGCCCGTGCCGAAGTCGTCGATCGAGATGCGCGCCCCGCGCGCCTTCACGCGCTGCAGGCAGGCGACCGTGCGCTCGGTGTTCTCCATGAGGGTGCTCTCGGTGAGCTCCAGCTCGAGCAGGCCGGCCGGGATGTCGTTCTCGTCGAGCCCCTTGGC
The DNA here is from genome assembly GCA_044221765.1 of Usitatibacteraceae bacterium. GTDB lineage: Bacteria > Pseudomonadota > Gammaproteobacteria > Burkholderiales > Usitatibacteraceae > FEB-7. The sequence continues at coordinate 3,771 of JBGAOO010000189.1, forward strand.
GACGTCCTCGTACAGGTCGCAGTCGACGAACTGTCGCCCGGAGACGTTCACCGAGACCTGGACGGGACCCGTGTCCGAGCGCAGCCACTCACCGATCTGCCGGCACGCGCTGGCGATGACCCAGCGCCCGACCGGCACGATGAGGCCGGTCTCCTCCAGGACGGGGATGAAGCTCCCCGGCGGCACCAGGCCGAAGCCCGGCCGCTCCCAGCGGATGAGCGCCTCCGCCCCGGCGATGCGCCCGCTCGAGAGCGAGACCTTCGGCTGGAAGTGCAGCACGAACTCCCCGCGCTCCACCGCCTTGCGCAGCGCCGCCTCGAGGGTCAGGCGGGCGAGCACTTCCTCGTTCATGCGCGCGGTGAAGTAGCGGTAGGTGTCGCGGCCTTCCTGCTTGGCCCGGTACATGGCCGTGTCCGCGTTCATCATGAGCGACTCGGGCTCGGTGGCGTCGTCGGGATGCACGCTGATGCCCACGCTCGCGGTCACCGTCGCCTCGTGGCCGCCCACGCGGAAGGGCTCGCGAAGCGCCTCGAGGATCTTCCTCGCCACGATCGCCGCGCCCTGCCGGCCCTCCTGCATCACGAGCATCAGCGCGAACTCGTCGCCGCCCAGGCGGCCGACCGTGTCGCGGATGCGCACGCACTGCGCGAGCCGGCTGCCCACCTGCGCGAGCAGCTCGTCGCCCATCGCGTGGCCCAGCGTGTCGTTCACCGTCTTGAAGTGGTCCAGGTCCAGGCACAGGACGGCCACGCTCCAGCCGCTCGCCGTGGCCGCCTTCAGGCTCTTGCGCAGGTTCTCGTGGAAGAGCGTGCGGTTGGGCAGGCCCGTGAGCGGGTCGTAGTGCGCGAGCTGGTGCAGCCGGCGCTCGGCTTCCTTGCGCGCGCTCACGTCGCGCAGCACGCCGACGATGAGCCAGTCCTCGCCGCTCAGCTGGGCGGTGGTCTGCGCCTCGACCTGCAGCACCGAGCCGTCCTTGCACCGCAGCTCGACGTCCGCGGGACCGCCCGCGCCGGTGCCGCCGATGACGGCGTCGTAGTCGGCCTCGAGGCTGCCCGAGGTCGTGGAGACGATCTTCGCCGGGGCGGTGCCGAGCAGCTCGTCGTGCGCGTACCCGAGCATGCGGCAGGCGGCCACGTTGGCCTCGACGAAGGCCATGGTGGTGCGGTTCACGAGGAAGATCGCGTCGGCGGTCGCGTCCATCGCCGTGCGGAAGCGGTGCAGGTCGGCGGCGCGCGCCTGGACCTGCCGCTCCAGGAACGCGCTGCGATCCTCGAGGAAGTCGCCGGCGGCCTTCAGGCGCAGGAGGTTCCTCACGCGCAGGCGAAGCTCGGCGTGGACGATGGGCTTGGGCAGGTAGTCCTCCACCCCGGCGTCCAGTCCCGCCAGGCGCGCGCCCTGGTCGCCGAGCGCGGTGACCATGATGATCGGGATGTTCGCGGTGGCGGGCTTGCGCTTGAGGATCTTGGCGACCTGGCAGCCGTCCATGCCGGGCATGCGCAGGTCGAGCAGGATGAGGTCCGGCGGGAATTGCGCGACGGAGGCGAGGGCCTGCTCGCCGTTCTCGGCGGTGCGCGTGTCGTAGCCCTCGCGGCGAAGCAGCGCCTCGAGCAGGAGGCGGTTGGGCAGTTCGTCGTCGACGATGAGGATGCTGGCGGCGGGGGGGATCATGGGCGCACGGGCGGGCGGTAGGTTGGCCTGCCGAGGGTGACGTCGCGGGCCCGCGCGGTCTGTGCGGCAACGAACACGAAGTGCCCGCTAACCGGGCGCCGGCGCGGGGCCGGGGGCGCGGTGGGGCCGCGGGCGGCTCAGGCCGCGGCCGGGCCGGCGTCCAGGCGGAAGATCGCGATGGCCTGCGCGAGGCGCCGGGCCTGCTCGCGCAGGCTGTCGGCCGAGGCGGCCGCCTGCTCCACGAGCGCGGCGTTCTGCTGCGTCATGGCATCGAGCGAGGAGACCGACTCGTTCACCGCGCCCACGCCGCTCGCCTGCTCGTGGGTCGCCGCGGTGATGTCGCCGATGAGCCGCGCCACGCGCGTCACCTGCGCGACCACCTCGCCCATCGTGGCGCCGGCGTCCTCCACCTGGCGGCAGCCCTCGTCCACGCGGCCGGTGCTCTCGAGGATGAGCGCCTTGATCTCGCGGGCCGCCCCGGCGCTGCGCTGCGCGAGCGCGCGCACCTCGCTCGCGACGACCGCGAAGCCGCGGCCCTGCTCGCCCGCGCGCGCCGCCTCCACCGCCGCGTTGAGCGCGAGGATGTTCGTCTGGAAGGCGATGCCGTCGATCACCGTGATGATGTCGGCGATCTTGCGGCTCTGCGCGGTGATGCGGTCCATCGTGTCGACGACCTTGCCCACCACCTGTCCGCCGGTCTCGGCCGCCGAGCTCGCGCGCGTGGCGAGCTCGTTCGCCTGCGCCGCCGACTGCCCGCTCTGGCGCACCGTGGCCGTGAGCTGCTCCATCGAGGCGGCCGTCTGCTGCAGGTTGGAGGACTGCTCCTCCGTCCGCGCCGACAGGTCCTGCGTGCCCGAGGCGATCTCGGTGGACCCGGTGGCGATGGTGTCGGAGGCGTGGCGCACCTCGCCCACGATGCGGCGCAGGCTCTCGTTCATCCTGGCCAGGGCGTTGAGCAGCTTGCCCAGCTCGTCGCCTCGCGCGGTCTCCACGTGGCCGGTGAGGTTGCCCGCGGCCACCTGCTCGGCCAGCTCGACCGCCTCGCCCAGCGGGCGCGTGATCGACAGGGTGAGCCAGCGCGCGAGGACGGTGCCCAGCAGGACGGAGGCAAGGCCCAGGCCGATGAGCACGTTGCGGCCGGCGTGGCCCTGGGCCTCGGAGGCGGCCACGCCCGCGTCCATTTCCTTCACGAAGTGCT
>JBGAOO010000190.1:0-7417 GCA_044221765.1 Usitatibacteraceae bacterium
CAGACCGATGCGGCCATCATCCCCGGCAACTCGGGCGGCCCGCTGCTCGACACCGCCGGGCGCCTCATCGGCGTGAACACCGCGATCCGCTCCACCTCCGGCGCCTCGGCCGGCATCGGCCTCGCCATTCCCTCGGACCTGGTGAACCGCATCGTCCCGCAGCTCATCGCGCGCGGGAAGGCGCAGCTGCCGGGCATCGGCATCCGCGTGATCGACCCGGACATCGCCGCGCGCGCGGGCATCACCGGCCTGGTGATCGCCGACGTGGTCCGCGGCTCGCCCGCGGCACAGGCGGGCCTCGCGCCCGTGAAGAAGAACGGCGAGGTGGGCGACGTGATCGTCGCGGTGAACGGGCGCAAGGTCGAGGCCATGGGCACCTTCGCCGCGGAGCTCGACCGCGCCGGCATCGACAACCTGGCCGAGCTCACCGTCGTGCGCGAGGGCAAGGAGCGCAAGGTGCGCGTGAAGGTGGTGGACGTCCAGCGCTAGGCGGCGTCCCCGCGAGCCGGCCTTCAGCCCGGCTGCGCCTTCAGGGCGTCGATCACGCGCTGCGACTCATGCGCCGGGCGCCCATCGTCACCAGGCCCAGGGGGCGCTCGACCTTCTCGGTCTGCACCACGGCCACGCCGGCCTTCACGAAGCCCGCGCCCAGGCCGCCGATTTCCGGCGCCGCGGGCACCTTCGTTGCCACCTTCGATCGTCGCTTCGCGGATGTTCGCGCCTTGAGCACGGCCTGCTTGATGAGCCCGCGCGTGGCACTGGAGGCGATGTCCGTCACCACCACGATGGGCAGGTCGGCGCCGCCCACTTCCTTCCAGTTCGCGACCTTCCCGGTGTGGATGTCGCGGATCTGCGCGTGCGTGAGGCTCTTCACGGGGTTGGCGGCGTTCACGACGAACACGATCTGGTCGCTCTTGATCACCGCGAACTGCAGCTTCGCGATGTCGACCTCGCGCCCGGCGGCCCTGGCCGCGCCCACCACGGTCTCGAGCCCGGCGGAGGCGAGGGCCGCGTCGCACTTGCCGTCGGCCAGGTCGACGGCGCCCTCGCCGGCGTTGTTGCGGTCGACCACCAGCTCGAGGCCGGTGGCCTTCTCCACGGCGGCCTTGTGGGGCGCGATGAGGCTGTCGACGGCGCTCGCGGCGCGCTGGACAGGCGCACGGTCTCGGCGGCGCCGGCCGCGGCGATGGCGAGGGGCACGAGGGCGAGCGCGAGGGCCCGCCGCAGGAGGACGTTCATGGGAGGTTCCTTTCGGTGGAGGGGAAGGGGCCTAGCGCGCGTTCTCGCGGTGGCAGGATTCGCATTCCTTCGACGCGGTCTTGCCGTCGTGGCAGGCGAAGCACTGCGTGCGGCCCTTGTGCGCGGCCATGTCGATGAAGGCGCGCTTCTGCGTGGCGAAGAGCGCGGTGCCCGTGGGCGTGAACAGCGTGTGGCAGTCGTGGCAGGAATAGCCCTTGCCGGCGTGCACGCGGCCGTCGAAGACGACCTTGCCCTCGGCCGCCGCCCCCGGTAGGGCGAGGGCGGCGCCGTTGTCCGTCGCGAGGCAGGCGAGGGACAGCGTGCATCGCGAGGGCCGCGGCGATGAGGCGCGCCGCGTCGCGGACGGGCGAGTCCATCGCTAGGCGAGGATCGCGCGCGTGACGGACCGGCTGGTGGCCGTGCCGGTGAGGGTCATGGCCGCCTCGAGTTCCCCGCGCATCGTCTGGATGAAGAGCGCGACGCCCTCCGCCCCGCCGCCGTGCGCGGCGCGGATGGTCGCCGGCCCAGCAGCACCGCGCGCGCGAGCGCCTGTGGTACTTGAGCACGTCGTGGCCGTAGTGCACGGCGCCGTCGGCGAGGAGCACCAGCTTCCCCTTCACCTTGGCGGCGATCGCCGGCAGCACGTCGGCCGGGGTAGGCGTGTGGTCGAGCACGCGCCCGCCGTGGTGGACACGACGATGTAGGCCACGCCCGCGTCGGCCATCATCAGCGCCTCGTCCACCGTCATGATGCCCTTGGGCAGCACCGGCAGCTTCGTGGCGGCCACGAGCTCGCGCACCTGCTTCATCGTCTTGGGCTCGACCGTGCGGCCCGGCAGCGCGCGCGCGGCGCGCCCGGCGGAGTCCAGGTCGATGGTGAAGGCCACCGCGCCGGCCTCCTCGGCCTTGCGCATGCGCGCGATGATCTCCTCCTGCGTGCGCGGCTTGAGGCCCACGATCGCCTTCACGCCCAGGCGGCCGAGCACGGCGCCTTTTCGAAGACCTCGAGCGGGTCGCCGATGCCGTCGGCGAGCGCGCCCAGCGTGCCGGCCTTCGCGCAGCCGCCCAGGATCGCCTCGGCGAAGGCCTCCTCGGTCATCTTGCCGCCCATGTTGTACGTGGTGCCGCCGGTGGGGGCGGCGAGCGCGGCGATCGAGAGCTTCTGGCCGAAGAGCTCCAGGGCCATGTCCGGCTTCTTCACCTCGTGGATCGTGCGCATCTTGAACTGCACCTGCTTGAGCGCGGTGAAGTTGCCGCGCATGGTCGAGCCCGGTCGCCCAGGCCGCCCATGCCGGGCACCTCGCCGGCGCAGGCGACGCCGTCGCATTCCGGGCAGACGCGGCACACGGGTACATCACCTGCGCGCCCTGGCGTACACGGCGCTCACCGTGAGGGCTTGGCCGGCGCCGCGGCGGCGGGGCGGCCGCCGCGGGCGCGGCAGGCTGCGCCTGCGCGAGCGCGCTGCCGGCGCCGAGCGACTGCGCGGCGAGCACGCCGGCGCCGATCGTGGCGGTGGCGGTGAGGAATTGGCGACGGGCGTTCTGCGACCCGGCCAGGGCCGGATCGGTCGGAAGCTGCTGGGACATGGGGGGCTCCGCTTTCAGGGTCGAGGACATCGGCCCGCGCACGAAGCGAAGCACCCGGCGGAAGTCGCCGGATGCCGCTGGCGGGGCGGGCGTCACTCGAATCTAGGCGCGCATCGCGTGGGACGATTGACTCACGTCAACGGCGCCGGCGCCGGTGAGACCAAAGCCCTAGCGCGCCGCTCCCGCCCACTGCCTCGCCTCGTCCATGCTCGCGAAGATCCGGTTGAACCAGGGACTGCCGAGCGTGCGCATGTGCGCGATGTACTGCTCGGCCAGCTCGATCAGCGCGGGGTCGCGCATGACGAAGGCGGCCTTCAGGGGACGCATGTGGCGGCTCGCGACGTCGTCGATGTAGGCCATCTCCTCGACTTCCTCCTCGGCGACCGCGAAGCCGTCGATGTCCGAGAAGTCCCAGTAGGCTTGCACGACATCGTCGGAGCGGGGGTCGTCGTAGAGGGCGTTGGTCGCCCGCAACGCCTCGCCATACGTGACCAGGCCGCTGAACTTCGTCCAGACCGACTTGGGTGATTCCCAGATGACTCGGTAAGGCATGCTCGGAGGGGGAGTTGGCTCTGCGCTTTCGCGCTCCTCGCGGGACGAGGCACGGAAAACGATGCCAGCGAAGCCGGCCTCCCGCAACCCCGTCCGTCAGGGCCCGCCATGAAAAACGGCAGCCCGTGGGCTGCCGTCTTCTGCACTGCCTGGGGCGCGGCTTACAGCGGCTTGATCGCCGTGGCCTGCTTGCCCTTGGGGCCGGTCTTGATCTCGAACTCGACCTTCTGGTTTTCCTTGAGGGTCTTGAAACCCGAGGCCTGGATTTCCGAGAAGTGCGCGAAGAGATCCTCGCCGCCGCCTTCAGGGGTGATGAAGCCGAAGCCCTTGGAGTCGTTGAACCACTTGACCGTTCCGATTGCCATGTTTGTGTCCTTGATGAATTGAAGATGGCGGGCGTACCCGCATTACCGCAAGCGACACAGATTGACCAGACGGGAACTGAAAATAGGCGCCGTTGAACGGCGGTACTTGAGTTACTGCTGAACAGACTGAATCACTGCTGGCGCGATGATACGCGAATTCGGAACGGGGCGTCAGGGCTTCTTCGCGCCCGCCGCCTTGGCGTCCTCCGCGTCCTGGAAGGCCTTCACGCCCTTCAGGAACGGCGCCCAGTCGACCGGGCCGTCCACGAAGCGCTTCTCGAGGTTCGCCATCACGCGCGCCCAGGCCTTGTCGAAGTAGTCGAAGGCCTGGTCCCACTGGCCGCCCTCGCCCCAGCCCGTGTGCACCAGGCGAACCTCCGTCTCGTTGTCGGCGAGGGGCTTGAAGCGCACCGCCACGGAGGTGCGCTGGGCGCGCGCCTCGGGCAGGTGCGGCGGCGCGTTCCAGGTGAAGGAGAGGAGCTTCTTCTCCTGCACCGCGAGCACCACCATGCCGTCCGCGCCCTTCAGGCCCGGCTTCGCGTAGGGATTGAAGTGGATGTCGAACGCGCCGCCGGGGCGCGCGTCCACGACCGCCTCGGGCGCGAAGAAGGTCCGGATGCCCTCGGCGGTGGTCCAGGCCTTCCACGCGGCCTCCAGGGGCGCCTTCACCACCGCGCGCTTCACGAGGGCCCGGTCTGGTTCCTGCGCGAGGGCGGCCGGGGGGCGCGGCGGCGAGCAGGGCGCGAGGGCAGCAGGCACGCGGCGAGTCGCTTCATGGTGCATTGCCCTCCTAGGCCTGGTCGTAGGCGCGCAGCCACCCGAGCAGTTCGGCATCGACATCCGAGGCCGAGCCCACGCGCACGCGGTGCGAGACCATGGCGTTGAAGCTGCCCGAGGCTTCCAGGCGCCCCTTGGCGGGCCGGCCCTTCAGGTTGATGCCCACGTCCAGGCGATCGGCGGTGGAGGGCTGCACCAGGGCGAACTGCTTGCCGCGCCGCAGGCTCACGTAGGCCTTCTTCGGCGAGAACTCGACGTCCGCGCCGAAGGCGGACACCGCCTTCGCAAGCTTGTCGTAGGCGGGCCTCAAGGCCGCCTTCGCGCCCGCGAACTGGGCCGCGACGAGGTCCTCGCCCGCCGGGGCCGGCGCCGCGCCCGCGAGCACCCGCTGGGCCACGAGGTTCGCGTAGCCGTGGCCCATGCCGTGCGCCTGCTTGAGGAACTTCACGATCTCGCCATGCTTCGCGAGCTTCTCCCGCCCCGCGATCCGCACCCAGTCCTCGAAGGGCTTGCCCGTGTTCTTCTCGTAGTTCGCGATCATCGTGGCGGTCGCGGCATCGACGGCGTTGGCCATGGGTTCCTCCTATTCGAGCGGCCAGTGCTCGGCCTTCGACTTCGCCGGCAGCACGAACTCGAGCAGGCCGAACATCCGGTACATGAGGCGGGTGGACAGCGGCGGGCGGCCCGTCTCGACGATCGACTTGAGGTTGCCCAGGATGAAGTCGCCGCCCTTCATCATCTCCTGCTCGGTCTTCGTGCCGACCGGGATGCCCTCCACGGTGAGCGTCACCTCGACGCCGCCGGCGACCGGCTTCAGGTCGTAGACGACGGTGCAGGCCGGGTCCTCGTGCGAGGTGAAGCGGTGCGTGTGCGCGAAGCGCCGGGGCGCGTCGACCTCGACGACCTCGCCGACCACGACCGCGTACCTGCCGCTCACGGTGCGCATCTGCATCCGGCGTCCGCGCACCAGGCCGGGCGCATCCAGCGTGAGCATCGAGTTGAACACCGCGCCCTGCGGCTCGCCGGTCTTGGTGAGTTCCGCGTACACCTGCTCCATCGTGCCGTTGATGACGATGCGAAAGACGGCCTTCTTCGGTTCACCCACGCGCTCCTCCCTTCCGCCGGTTGATGGGCACCGGGGCGTTCTCGAGCCGGTACTTCATGCGCGCGAGACGCCCCGCCCAGTAGTCGCTGAACTCGGTGGTCCAGCGGTCGTAGATCATGTGGATGGGCACCGGGTTGAACCACAGGCGCCGCTCGCGGCCGGCCCGCTCCGAGACCACGAGGTTCGCGCGCTCGAGGACCGCCAGGTGCTTCATCACCGCGACGCGGCCCATGTCCCCGAAGAAGCCGCACGCGTGGCCGACGTTGCAGCCGGGTTCCTTCTTCAGGATGTCGAGCAGGCGCCGGCGCGGCTCGCTCGCGAGCGCGGCGAACACGGCATCCATCTCGTCGGGCTTGAGGGGGGCGCTCATATGTCACTCAAAGGTGACATGAAGCGCGCGACCCTGTCAAGCGCGGGCGCGTGGCCGTGCGTTACGGTTTCTTGCGGGGCGCGGCGCGCCGGGCGGCGGCGGGCGCGGCCACCGGCGCGGCGAGGCCGCGGAAGTAGGCCTCGACCAGGGGGACGGCGTGGCGCTCGAGCGAGAAGCTCCTCGGCGCGAGCACCCAGTTGGCGATGAGGCCCGACACCAGCGAGAGCGCGCCGAGCGCGGCCTCGCGCGGGTTCACCGTGGCCGGCAGCGCGCCGGCCTTCACGCAGGCGCGAAAGCCCTTCTCGATCTGCCGAAGGCATTCCTGCTGGCTCGCGATGTGCCGGTCGCGCACGCCCGCGGCATCGCCGACGTACTCGCACTTGTGGTAGGCGATGTCGAAGACGCGCTGCAGGCGCTTGTCGCGCGCGGTGCGCAGCAGGCCGTCGGCCATGCACAGCTTGAGCAGGCCCAGCGGGTCGCCGGCCACGCCCTCGCCGGCGGAGGCGAGCAGGTCCTCGAGCGGGAGCGTCACGCGGTCCATCATCGCCTCGAAGAGCTCGGCCTTGTCCTTGAAGTGCCAGTAGATCGCCCCGCGCGTGACGCCCGCGGCCTTGGCGATCTCCGCGAGCGGGGTGTGCGCCACGCCCTTCTCGTGGAACACGGTCTCGGCCGCATCCAGCAGCCGGTTGCGCGTTTCGAGCGCCTCCTCCTTGGTCCTGCGCGCCATCGACGTGGCCTCCTCCGGGTGTAACGGTGCCCGTTACGGCTTCTTGACATACATTCACGGCTGTATGTATTCTGCCATACATTCACCGTTGCATGTAACGCGATCCCGCCCGTGGCGCACCCCACCCGCCCGGCGCCCTTCCCACGAGGAACCCCGCATGGCCCCGAGCTTCCTTCGCCCCCGCCTGTCCCTCTGCCTCGTGCCCGCCTGCGCCCTCCTGGCGGCCTGCGGCCCGCAAGGCGGCCCGCCGCCGGGCGGCTTCCCGCCCGCGCTCGTCGCGGTGCGCGAGGCGAAGCCCGCCAGCGTGCCCGTCGAGTTCGAGTTCCCCGCGCAGACCGCCGGCTCCCGCGAGGTGGAGGTGCGCGCGCGCGTCACCGGCATCCTCCAGAAGCGCAACTTCGAGGAGGGCGCGCGCGTGCGCGCCGGCCAGTCCCTGTTCACCATCGACGCCGCGCCCTTCGAGGCCGCGCTCGCCCGCGCGGAGGCCGACGTGGCGAGCGCGGAGGCGAGCCTCGCGCAGGCCTCGCGCAACGCGAGGCGCTACAAGCCGCTCTACGAGGCGAAGGCCGTGTCGCAGAAGGAGTACGACGACGCCGTCTCCGCCGAGGAGATCGCCCAGGCCACGGTGAAGTCGGCCCGGGCGCGACTGCAGGAGGCGAGGCTGAACCTCGCCTACACGCGCGTCGAGTCGCCCATC
>JBGAOO010000191.1:0-6505 GCA_044221765.1 Usitatibacteraceae bacterium
ATCGCTTCGACCCGGCGCCGATGCCGGTGGAGTCGGAGGTCGCGCTGCGCGCCTCGCGCGTGACGATCCCCGGCCCGCTCGGGGCCTTCTGCACCGACGACCGCTACGAGCGCCTCTTCCACACTTGGGGCCGCTCGGTGCACGACATCGCGAAGATGATCCACCGCCGCGACTTCACGAACCCGCCGGACGTGGTCGCCTTCCCCCGCGACGAGGCCGAGGTGGCCGCGGTGCTGGACTGGTGCGGCGCCAACGACTATGCCGCCGTGCCTTTCGGCGGCGGCTCCTCCGTCACCGGCGGCGTGAACCACACGAAGGAAGAGCGCTACAAGGGCCTGGTCACCATCGACCTGAAGCACCTGAACAAGGTGCTGGAAGTCGACAAGACCTCGCAGGCCGCGCGCATCCAGGCGGGCGTGCTCGGGCCGGACATGGAGAAGCAGCTGAAGCCCACGGGCCTCACGATGCGCTTCTTCCTGCAGGCCTGGGAGTTCTCCTCGCTCGGCGGCTGGATCGCCACGCGCGCGGCGGGCCACTACGCCACCAACTACACGCAGATCGACGACCACGTCGAGAGCCTGCGCGTGGTGACGCCCTCGGGAACGATCGCCTCGCACCGCTGGCCGACCTCCGGCGCCGGCCCCAACCCGGACCGGCTCTTCCTCGGCTCCGAGGGCGCGCTCGGCGTCATCACCGAGGCGTGGGTGCGGCTGCACAGGAAGCCCACCTTCCGCTCGGCGACGACGGTGCGCTTCGGCGACTACGAGAAGGCGGTGAACGCGACGCGCTCGATCAGCCAGGCCGGGCTCTTCCCCGCCAACGCGCGACTGCTGGAGCGCGACGAGGCCCTCTTCACCGAGGCCGGCGACGGCACGAAGGACGTGCTCGTGCTCACGTTCGAATCCGGCGACCACCCGCTCGACGCGTGGATGGCCCGCGCCCTCGAGATCTGCGCCGGCTTCGGCGGCGAGTGGGACGAGGATGCGCTGGAGGACGAGGAATCCCAGAAGAAGGGTGCCGCCGGCAACTGGCGCAACAAGTTTCTCCGGGGGCCGTACCTTCGCCCCCACGCCATCGCCCGCGGCGTGATGCGCGACACGATGGAAAGCTGCGTCACCTGGGACAAGTACATGCAGTTCCAGGCGAGCGTGAAGGAACGCACGCTCAAGGCCATCCGCGAGATCACCGGCCGCCCCGGCACCTGCACCGTGCGCTTCACGCACGTGTACCCGGACGGCCCCGCGCCCTACTTCACCTGGCACGCCTTCGGCGACAAGGCGAAGCTGGTCGAGCAGTTCTGGGCGATCAAGAGCGCGGCCTCGGATGCGATGTGCGACGCGGGCGGCACCATCACCCACCACCATTCGCTCGGGCCGGACCACCGCAAGTGGTACGACAAGGAGATCCCGCCGCTCTACCGCGAGGTGATCCGCGCGACCAAGAACACGCTGGACCCGAAGTGGGTGCTGAACCCCGGCATCCTGCTCGACAAGTGACCGCGCCCCTCGCCGGCATCCGCGTCCTCGACCTCTCGCGCATCCTCGCGGGCCCGTGGTGCACGCAGGTGCTCGCGGACCTGGGGGCGGAAGTGATCAAGGTCGAGCGGCCCGGCACGGGCGACGACACCCGGGCCTGGGGGCCGCCTTTCCTGAAGGCGAAGGACGGCGCGGACACGACCGACTCGGCCTACTTCGCCTCCACCAACCGCGGCAAGCAGTCGGTGACGCTCGACATCGCGAGCCCGGAGGGGCAGGAGATCGCGCGCGGCCTCGCCGCGAAGTGCGACGTGTTCGTCGAGAACTACAAGGTCGGCGACATGAAGCGCTACGGGCTCGACTACGGGAGCCTCGCCGCCACCAACCCCCGGCTCATCTACTGCTCCGTCACGGGCTTCGGCCAGACGGGGCCGTACCGGAACCGCGCCGGCTACGACTTCATGATCCAGGCGATGGGCGGGCTCATGAGCATCACCGGCGAGCGCGACGACCTGCCCGGAGGAGGCCCGCAGAAGGCGGGCGTGCCCATCGCGGACCTCATGACCGGCATGTACGGGGCGGTGGCGATCCTGGGCGCGCTGCGCGAGCGCGACGCGAGCGGGAAGGGCCAGCACATCGACATGGCGCTGCTCGATGCGCAGGTCGCCTGGCTCATGAACCACAACCTCAACTACTTCGTCTCGGGCAACGTCCCGAGGCGCTGGGGCAACGCGCACCCCAACCTCACGCCCTACCAGGCCTTCCCGACGAAGGACGGCAACCTGATCCTCGCCATCGGCAACGACAGCCAGTTCCGCAAGTTCTGCGCGGTGGCGGGCCTTTCCATCGCGATGGAGCCGCGCTTCGTCGACAACAAGTCGCGCCTCGCGAACCGCAGCGCCCTGGTCGCGATCATCGCCGAGGCCATGAAGACGAGGACCACGGCCGACTGGATGGTGGCGCTGGAAGCCGAGGGCGTCCCCTGCGGCCCCATCAACACGATCGACCAGGTGTTCGCGGACCCGCAGGTGATCCACCGGGGCCTGCGCATGGACCTGCCCCACGCGGCGGCCGGCACCGTGCCGCAGGTGGCGAACCCCATCCGCTACTCCCGCACGCCGCTCGAGTACCGCTCCGGCCCGCCCGTGCTGGGCGAGCACACGGAAGACGTTCTCAAGAAGGATCTCGGCCTCGACGCCGGGCGCATCGCCGACCTGAAACGAAAGGGCGTCCTCTAGGCGCCGAACCCAGGCAACCCAACCGCAAGGAGGAGATTCCATGAAGCTCGCTTCCACCCTCGCCAGGCTCGCCCTGGCCTTCTGCGCTTGCCTCGCGTTGCCGCTCGCGGCGAACGCGCAGGGCTGGCCCACCAAGCAGCCCATCAAGTTCATCGTGGTCTACCCGCCGGGGGGCGCCTCGGACGTGACCGCGCGCCTCATCGGCGCCAAGCTGGGCGACATCCTGGGCACCTCGGTCGTCATCGAGAACAAGCCCGGCGCCAACGGCATCATCGCCACGGACTTCGTCGCGAAGAGCGCGCCCGACGGCTACACGATGCTCATGGCGAACCTGGGCCCCAACGCGCTGAACCCGGTCGTCTACAAGAAGCTGCCCTACGACGCGATCAAGGACTTCCAGGGCGTCACCCTCACGACGATCGTGCCGCAGGTCGTGGTGGTGAACCCGGACCTGCCGGTCAAGTCGATCCCCGAGCTCATCGCCTACACGAAGGCCAACCCGGGCAAGGTGAGCTTCGGCTCCGCCGGCCAGGGCGCCTCGAACCACCTCTCGGGCGAGCTGCTGAACGCGATGGGCGGCATCAAGATGCAGCACGTGCCCTACAAGGGCGATGCGCCGTCGATCGTGGACCTCATCGGCGGCTCCATCCAGCTCGCGCTGCCCACCACGGTGGCGGGCCTGCCGCACGTGAGGAGCGGGAAGCTGCGCGCCATCGGCGTCACCAGCAAGAAGCGCCTGGACACGCTGCCGGACGTGGCCGCCGTGGCCGAGACGCTCCCGGGCTACGAGGCCGTCTCCTGGGGCGGCGTCATGGTGCCCGCGGGCACGCCGAAGGAGATCGTCAATCGCCTCAACGTCGAGATCAACAAGATCCTCAAGATGCCGGACGTGGCCGCGAAGCTCGAGGGCCTGGGCGCGATCATCGTCGGCAGCACGCCCGAGGAATTCGACAAGTACGTGAAGGACGAGATCGCGAAGTGGGGCAAGGTCGCCCGCGACAACAACATCGCGCTCGACTGAGCGTGGCGAGGGCGGCGGGGGCGAAGCCGGGCGGCTCGGTGACGAGCCACGACATCGCCCGCCTCGCGCAGGTCTCGCAGGCCACGGTCTCGCGCGTGCTGCGCGAGGACCCGAAGGTGCGCCCGCAGACGCGCGAGCGGGTGCTGCGCGTGCTCGCCGAGACGCGCTACGAGCCCAACGCCGCCGCGCGCGCCTTCCGCAACGGCCGCACCGGCTCCATCGGCGTGGTCGTCGCGCGCCTGTCGTACCACCTCTACCCGGCGATGCTGGAGGCGATCAGCGCGCAGCTGGCGAGCCTGGGCCAGCGCATGATCGTCTGGGATGCCGGCCACGGCGGCGACTCGCCCGCGGCCCGGGCGCTGCGCCAGGGCATCGTCGACGGCGTGCTCCTCACCGCGGCCACGCAGGAGTCCGAGCTCCTGGCCGAGGTGCCCGCCGGCAGCTACCCGGTGGCGCTCGTGAACCGCACCGTCGATTCCTACGCCTGCGACCAGGTCTCGAGCGACAACCTGGACGGCGGCCGGCGCGTGGCCGAGTACCTGCTGCGCTGCGGGCGCAAGCGCATCGCGCTGGTGGGCGGCATCCCGCGCGCGAGCAACATCCGCGACCGCGAGCGCGGCTTCCGCGAGGCGCTCGCGCGCCAGGGCATCGACCTGCCGCCGCACTACTACTACCGCTCCGAGACCTTCTCGCACGAGAGCGGCGTGCAGGCGGTCACGCGCCTGCTCGAGCTCGGCGCCCCGCCCGATGCGCTCTTCTGCGTGAACGACGTGCTCGCCATGGGCGCCATGGACGGGGCGCGCGGCCGCGGCGTGCGCGTGCCCGAGGATCTCTGGGTCGTGGGCTACGACGACATCGAGCTCGCTTCCTGGGGCGCCTACGACCTCACCACGGTGCGACAGCCGATGGACCTGATGGTGGCCCAGGCGATCGACCTGCTGCTCGCGCGCGTGGCCGGCAGCGCCGCGCCCGTCACGCACCGCTGCCTGCCCAACGAGCTGGTGATCCGCAGTTCCACCGCGCGCGCCCCGCTGCCCGCCGCGCCCGTCCCGAAGAAGAAAGGCCGTCCATGAGTGGCAAGCCCCTGCGCAGCAACTTCGAGCCCGGCTCCCCGCGCTGGGCCGTGCGCCGCGCGCAGTGGCGCGGCCTGGGCCTCACCGAGGCCGACCTGGAGAAGCCCAAGATCGCGGTCGTCAATTCCTCCTCGGAGCTGTCGATCTGCTTCAGCCACCTGGACGGCGTCGCCGCGCAGGTGAAGGAGGCGATCCGCGCCTCGGGCGCGCTCGCCTTCGAGGTGCGCACCGCCGCGCCGAGCGACTTCATCACGAGCGCCGGGCGCCAGGGCCGCTACATCCTGCCCAGCCGCGACCTGATGGTGAACGACATCGAGGTGCAGGTGGAAGGCGCGATGCTCGACGGCATGGTGTGCCTCGCCTCCTGCGACAAGACCGCGCCGGGGCAGCTCATGGCGGCCGCGCGCCTGGACATCCCCACGATCATCGTGCCCTGCGGCTACCAGCCCCACGGCCGCCTCGACGGCCACGCGGTGGACATCGAGGAGGTCTACGAGAGCGTGGGCAAGGTGGGCGCGGGCATGATCACGCTCGAGAAGCTCGCGGCCATGTGCGACGTGGCGATCACCGGCCCGGGCGTGTGCGCCGGCATGGGCACGGCCAACACGATGCACATCGCGACGGAGGCCCTGGGCCTCGCCCTGCCCGGCAGCACGCCGGTGCTCGCCAACAGCCCGCGCATGTTCGCGTTCGCGCAGGCCGCGGGCCGGCGCATCGTCGAGCTGGTGCGCGAGGGCCTCACCCCGCGCCGCATCCTCACGAAGGAGGCCTTCGAGAACGCGGTCATGGCCGGCCTCGCGCTCTCGGCCTCGATCAACCTCGTGCGCCACCTGCAGGCGGTGGCGATGGAGGCGAACTGCCCCGTCGACATCTACGAGCTCTACGACCGGCTGGGTCCGCAGGTGCCGCTGCTGTGCGCGGTGCGCCCCAACGGCCCGACGCGCATCGAGGAGCTGGAGGCGGCCGGGGGCACGCGCGCGGTGATGAAGCGCCTGGAAGGCCTGCTGCATCGCGGCTCGCTCACCGTGTCGGGCCGCACCTGGGGCGAGGAGCTCGCGCAGCCGGTCGAGGTCGGCGAGGTCGTGCGCACGGTGGACGATCCCGTCTCGCGCAAGCCCTCGGTGATCGTGATGCGCGGCAACCTCGCGCCGGAGGGCTCGATCCTCAAGCTGGGCGACGCGAGCGCGAAGCAGTCGGTGTTCCGGGGCAAGGCGCTCGTGTTCGCCTCGCAGGAGCAGGCGCTCGCCGCGCTGCGCGAAGGCCGGCTCGTGCCCGGGACGGTGGCGGTGCTCAGCGGCATGGGCTGCCGCGGCGGCCCGGGCATGGCGCTCGCCTCCGGCTTCGTCGCGGCGGTCGACGGCGCGGGCCTGTCCACGAGCGTCGCGGTGATCACCGACGGGCAGCTCTCGGGCCTGAACCGCGGCATCGCCATCGGCCAGGTCTCGCCCGAGGCGGCGATGGGCGGGCCGATCGGCCTGGTGGAGGACGGCGACGCGATCGAGATCGACATGGAGCGCCACTCGGTCACGCTGCAGGTGGCGCCGGCCGAGCTCCAGGGGCGCGCCGGGCGCCTCGTCCCGCACGTGCCCGCGAGCGAGAACGGCTGGCTGTCGATCTACGCGCGCGTGGTCGAGCCCATGCACAAGGGCGCGGTGCTCGTGCGGCCCGCCGAGGGGAAGGCGCCATGACCGCGGGCCG
>JBGAOO010000192.1:0-6496 GCA_044221765.1 Usitatibacteraceae bacterium
GGCCATGGCCCTGTCCCGGTTGCAGGGCGGCCGGCACGCCGCCGCCCACCCTCGCCTGGTGCTGCGCCGGCGTCGCGCCGCCGCCTTTCACCTTGCCGCGGCGCTTGCCGCGCAGTTTCGGCTGGCCCGGCGCGAAGGGCTTGCCGTGGCCGCCGCCGGGACCGTGCGCTCTCGGGCCGCGGTGGCCGGCGGGCGCGCCCATCGTGCCGGTGGCGCGGTTGAAGCCGGGCAGCCGGTCGAAATCGGGCTGCCGGTCGTCGTCCTCCTCCACCTCGGGGATCGCCGTCTTCTCCTCGTACCCTTCCATGAGGAACGCGGGCTGGCGCTCGTCCTCGTCGACGACCTCGAAGTCGTCGTCCTGCTCCAGCACCTCCCCGGGCGGGGCGACGTTGCCCGGCGAGTACTCGTCGTCGGCTTCCTCGTCCTCGACCTCGGGCGGCTCGCCCTCGGTCATGCCGGTGAAGGCCATGAGCCTCGCGACGTCCTCCTCGGGCAGGTCGCGCATCATGCCGCGCTTCAGGTGGCTCGGCAGCTCGACGGGCCCGTAGCGCACGCGCATGAGGCGGCTCACCATCAGCCCGGCGGCCTCGAACATGCGCCGCACCTCGCGGTTCTTCCCTTCCTTGAGGACCACGTGGTACCAGTGGTTCGAGCCTTCGCCGCCCTTGTCCACGAGGCGGTCGAACTTGCACTTCTCGCCCTCGAGCTCGATGCCCTCCTGCGTGAGCAGCTGCACCTGCTCCGGCGTGAGCACGCCCATGAGGCGCACGGCGTACTCGCGCTCGACCTCGTAGCGCGGGTGCATCAGGCGGTTGGCGAGCTCGCCGTTGGTGGTGAAGATGAGCAGGCCGCTCGTGTTGTAGTCCAGGCGGCCGATGGACACCCAGCGCGCGTTGTTCACCTTCGGCAGCTTGGCGAAGACGGTCGGGCGGTTCTCCGGGTCGTCCCGGGTGCAGATCTCGCCCTCGGGCTTGTGGTAGAGCAGCACGCGCGGCAGCGCGGTGCCGAAGCGCAGGCTGATCAGCTTGCCGTCGAGCTTCACGCGGTCGCCGGGGCCCACGCTGTCGCCGAGCTTCGCGACCTCGCCGTTGATGGTGAGGTGGCCCTGCGCGATCAGGATCTCGATGTTGCGCCGCGAGCCGTGGCCCGATTGCGCCATCACCTTCTGCAGCCGCTCGCGCTTGCCGGCATCCTTGCCGCCGCGCGGGCCCTTGCCGCCACGGCGCTTGGCGCCGGCCGCGGGCACCTTGGCCCACTCGGGCACGATGCCGCCGGGCCAGTCCAGCCGGGGCGCGCGCGGCGCGCGGGGGATGCGTGGGGTGCGTTGGGGTTTATCCCGCATGATCAGGGTGCTCCGTGTCTTGCGAAGGCGCGGCTGCGCCGGCTTCGGATGTGTGGGCTTCGGGGGCGGCCGCGGGGTGGGCGGCCGGCTCGGCCGGCGCTTCGGCCTCCGCGATGGCGGAGGGCGCGTCGTCGGCGTTCGGGGTGTCCTGGGGGGCCTGCGCGATCGCGGCGGGCGCGTCGTCGGCGGTCGGGATGTCCTGGGGGGTCTGCGACGCCGCCTCCTCCTCCGCCTCCGGCCCGCGGGCCTCGCCGTCGGCGTCCAGGAGCGGCTCCTGCTGCGGCAGGGGCGCGAAGCCCGGGCTGGAATCGAGCGTGCTCTGCAGCTCCTCGAGCGCGGGCAGCTCCTCGATCGAGCGCAGGTTCAGGTCGTCCAGGAACTTGCGCGTGGTGGCGAAGAGCGCGGGCCGGCCCGGGCTCTCCCGGTGGCCCACGACGTCGATCCAGCCGCGCTCCTCGAGCGCCTTCAGCGTGGGCGGGGAGACGGCGACGCCGCGGATGTCCTCGATGTCGCCGCGCGTGACCGGCTGGCGGTAGGCGATGATCGCGAGCGTCTCGAGCACGGCGCGCGAGTAGCGCGGCGCCTTCTCGTTCGAGATGCGGTCCAGGAAGCGCTGGTAGTCGGGCCGCACGCGGAAGCGCCAGCCCGAGGCCACGGCGGTCAGCTCGACGGCGCGGTCGGCCCACTCCTCCTTCAGCTCGTCGAGGATCTTGCGCAGGCTGTCCACGTCGAGCTCGCCGCCGAACAGGCGCTTCAACTGCTGCAGCGTGAGCGGCTCGGGCGTGGAGAGCAGGGCGGCCTCCAGCACCCGCTTCACGAGGGTGAGGTCCAGCGGTTCGCGCTCGGGCTCGGGGGCCGGCGGCGGGGCGGTGTCGAGGATTTCGTCGTCCATGGTCAGGTGATCGTGAGCGGCGCGCGCTCGCTCTTCATGCGCACGTAGATGGGGTCGAAGGCCGATTGCTGCTGGATCTCGATGAGCGACTCGCGCGCGAGCTCGAGCAGCGCGAGGAAGCTCACCACCATCACGGGCACCCCCTGCTCCGGCTCGAACAGCGTCGAGAATTCGGTGAAGGCGCCGCCGCCGAGCACGCGCAGGATGCGGCTCATGTGCGAGCGGACGGAGAGCTGCTCGCGGGTGATCTTGTGGTGCTTGGTCATGCGCGCGCGCGCGAGGATCGAGCGCCAGGCCTCGGACAGGTCCGCCACCGCGATGCCCGGCAGGCGCTCGGCCAGGGCCTGCTCGACGTAGACCTCGACCACCGAGAAGTCGCGCCCGGCCACGGGGGCCTCGCCCAGCGCCATCGCCGCCTTCTTCATCTGCTCGTACTCGAGCAGGCGGCGCACGAGCTCGGCGCGCGGGTCGTCGGGCTCGTTCTCGTCCTCGCGCTTCGGGCGCGGCAGCAGCATGCGCGACTTGATCTCGATGAGCAGGGCGGCCATGAGCAGGTACTCGGCCGCGAGCTCGAGCTGCTGGGTGCGCATCATCTCGACGTACGCCATGTACTGGCGGGTGAGCTCGGCCATCGGGATGTCGAGGATGTCGAGCGAGTGCTTGCGGATCAGGTAGAGCAGCAGGTCCATCGGGCCCTCGAAGGCCTCGAGGAAGACCGAGAGCGCCTCCGGCGGGATGTAGAGGTCGGTGGGCATCTGGGCCAGGGGCTCGCCGCGGATCCGCGCGACGGGCAGCTGCAGGTCCAGGCCCGGCTGGGCGCCGGCGGCCATCGGCTCGCCCGCGGCCTGCGCGCTCACTTCTTCTTCCCGTAGACGAGGTCGGCGGCCGCGCGCGACATCTTGCCGCCTTCGTGGCCCACCCCGGGCACGTAGGAGAGCTCCCAGGCGAGCTTCACGCCCAGGGCGTTGGCCGCGCCGGTGACCGCGCCGAAGAAATTCTCGCCGCGCTCGAAGCGGTTGGCGCCCTGCTTCATCGAGCCCTCGGCCTTGTCCAGCAGCGGGTCGTCGGTCTTGGTGTCGGCCTCGCCCAGCAGCACGTAGACCTTGCGGGCGAGCGCCTCGCGCAGCTCCTTCTCCCCCGCCCCGCCCGGCGCGTTCACCAGCGAGTGCGGCCACTTGAAGGCGGCCTTGTCGGCGCGCCACTCCGGCAGCGTGTACCAGCCGGCATTGGCGATCATCGCGACCGAGGCGCGGTTGCCCGGCAGCAGGAAGAGCAGGCGGTGCACGAACTGCGCGCCGGCCGAATGCCCGAAGATGCGGTAGTCCTTCTGCCCGTCGCGCATCTCGTCGAAGAGATGCTCGATCAGCGAGAAGGCCCACTTCTCGCGGTTCGCGTTGCCCTCGACGTCGCCCAGGTTGTACGAGGCGGCCTTGGGCCAGTCCTTCTCGTTGAACTCGGGCGCGATCACGAGGAAGCCGTAGCGGTCGGCCGCGAGCTCCCAGTAGTCCCGGTAGTTCGAGGCCGTGCGGCTCGCCCCGTGCAGCACGAACTGGATGGGGCAGGTGGAATCGCACTGGCGCGGCCGGTACGTGTAGACGCGCACCGGGCGGTCGGCCTGGCCCTTCGTGTCCTTGAACACGAAGCTCCACTTGCCCGAGGGCACCGGCGTCGCCGCGTGCGCCGGCAGCGCGAGCGAGGCCGCGGCGAGCATCGCGCCGATCAAGATCGACTTCAATCCGTGTTCATCCGTGTTCATCCGTGTCCCCGCACTTGGCCCGCGTCACTCTCAGGAATAATTGAGGCCCATGGCCTCGCGCACGTCGCGCATCGTCTCGTCCGCCAGGTCGGAGGCCTTCTCGCACCCGTCCTGGATGATCGAGCGCACCAGAGTCGGGTCCTCCTCGTAGCCCGCGGCCCGCTCGCGGATGGGCCGCAGTTCCGCGTTGATCGCCTCGATCACGGGCTGCTTGCACTCCAGGCAGCCGATGCCCGCGCTCTTGCAGCCCTTCACCACCCAGTCGCGCGTGTCCTGGCCCGAGTACACCTGGTGCAGGTTCCACACCGGGCACTTCTCGGGGTCGCCCGGGTCCGTGCGGCGCACGCGCGCCGGGTCGGTGGGCATCGTGCGCACCTTCCTCGCCACGTCGTCGGGCGCCTCGCGCAGCAGGATCGCGTTGCCGTAGCTCTTGGACATCTTCGCCCCGTCCAGGCCGAGCAGGCGCGGGGTCTCGGTGAGCAGGGCCTCGGGCTCGGTGAGGATCATGCGGCCGCCGCCCTCGATGTAGCCGAAGAGCCGCTCCTTGTCGCCGAGCGAGAGGTTCTGCACGCCGCCTACCAGCTCGCGCGCCTGGTCGAGCGCCTCCTCGTCCCCCTTCTCCTGGAAGCGGGTGCGCAACTCGCGGTAGAGCTTCGCCTTCTTCGGCCCCATCTTCTTCACCGCGTCCTCGGCCTTCTTCTCGAAGCCCTTCTCCTTGCCGAAGAGGTGGTTGAAGCGCCGGCCGATCTCGCGCGTGAGCTCCACGTGCGAGACCTGGTCCTCGCCCACGGGCACCCGGTTGGCGCGGTAGATGAGGATGTCCGCCGCCTGCATGAGCGGGTAGCCCAGGAAGCCGTAGGTGGTGAGGTCGCGCCCGTGCTCGGCGTGCTTGTCCACCGTGTCCTTGTACGTCGGCACGCGCTCGAGCCAGGACAGCGGCGTGAAGAACGACAGCAGCAGCGTGAGCTCGGCGTGCTGCGGCACGCGCGACTGCACGAAGAGCGTCGCCTTGGACGGGTCGACGCCGGCGGCGAGCCAGTCGATGAACATGTCCCACACCGTCTGCTCGATCACCGACGGGTCCTCGTAGTGCGAGGTGAGCGCGTGCCAGTCCGCCGCGAAGAACAGGCAGGGGTACTCGTTCTGCAGGCGCACCCAGTTCTTCAGGGCGCCGTGGTAGTGGCCGAGGTGCATCTGCCCCGTGGGGCGCATGCCGGAAAGTACGCGGTCCTGGTACATGGGGTTCCTACAGGCCTAGCAGGGAATAGAAGCGGGCGAGGGTGAACTGCCAGACCGGCCCGATCATCCACCACAGCGCGCCCGAGACGATGAGGATGACGAGGATGGGCATGCCGAAGGGCTCCAGGCGCGAGTACGCGTAGGCGGCCCGGTTCGGCAGCAGGCTCACGAGGATGCGCCCGCCGTCGAGCGGCAGCAGCGGGAACAGGTTCAGCACGGCGAGGCCCACGTTCACCTTGATGCCGGCGTCGGCGACGCGGATCCAGAATTCGTAGGCGATGCCCTCGCCCCCGACCGTGAGCAGCACCTTGGCGACGAGCACCCAGGCGAGGGCCATCGCGAGGTTGGCGCCCGGCCCGGCGGCGGCCACCCAGAGCATGTCCTGCTTCGGGTGGCGCAGGTTCTCGAAGTTGACCGGCACGGGCTTCGCCCAGCCGAAGAGGAAGCCGGTGAAGGCGGTGAGCAGCGGCACGAGGATGGTGCCGATCGGGTCGATGTGCTTCATCGGGTTCGCGCTCACCCGCCCGAGCATCCAGGCGGTTCGGTCGCCGAAGAGCTTCGCCACGTAGCCGTGCGCCGCCTCGTGCAGCGTGATCGCGAAGACGACGGGGATGGCGTAGACCGCGACATGGACGATGACGTTCTGGATGTCCATCAGTGCAGCGCCGACTTCACGAAGCCGAAGGGGCGGATGTCGCCCTTGCCCTCGCGCAGGAGCACCGGCCGCTCGCCGGAGATGTCGATCACGGTGGTCACCTCGAGCCCGCACGGGCCGGCATCGATGATCGCGTCCAGGTGCGCGTCCAGGTGCTGGCGGATCTCCTCGGCGTCGTTGAGCGCCACGCCATGGTCCGGGAGGATGAGCGTCGAGGAAAGCAGCGGCCCGCCCAGTTCCGCCAGGAGCGCGCGGGGCACGGTGTGGTCGGGGATGCGCACGCCGATCGTGTGCCGAGGGTGCATGAGGCGGCGCGGCACGTCCTTCGAGGCCCGCAGGATGAAGGTGTAGCTGCCCGGCGTGTTCGCCTTGACGAGTCGGTACTGGATGTTGTCCACCTTCGCGAATTGCCCCACCTCGGATAGATCCCGGCACATGAGCGTCAGATGGTGGCGCTCGTCCACGTTGCGGATGCGCCGGATGCGCTCCATCGCCCCCTTGTCGCCGATGTGGCAGCCCAGGGCGTAACACGAGTCCGTCGGGTAGGCGATCACGCCGCCCGCACGGATGATCTCCACCGCCGCCTTGATCGTGCGCGGCTGCGGGTTCTCC
>JBGAOO010000193.1:0-6487 GCA_044221765.1 Usitatibacteraceae bacterium
GAGGCGACGATGCCGTGCGGATGGCCGGCGAAGGTGCTCGCGTCCACCTTCAGGCCGCGCGGGGGCCGGCCCATGATCGCGAGGTCCACCTGGTTCGCCTGCAGCTCGCCGATCACCTGCTCGCGGTTGGTGACCGAGAGCTTCACCGTGACGCCGGGATGGCGGCGCGAGAACGCCGAGAGCAGGCTCGGGGCGAAGTACTTCGCCGTGCTCACCACCGCCAGGTGCAGCCGGCCGCTCGACAGGCCCCGGATGGCGGCGAGGGTGTCCTCGCAGTCCTTCATGCGGCTCGCCACGTCGCGCGCGAACCGCGCCACCTCCGTGCCGGCCTCGGTGAGGTGGATCTTCATGCCCACCCGCTCCACCAGCGCGACGCCCGCCTGCCCCTCCAGGCTCTTCACCTGCATCGACACCGCCGGCTGGGTGAGGTGCAGCTCCTTCGCCGCGCGGGAGAAGCTCAGGTGGCGGGCGACCGACTCGAACAGGGTGAGCTGCCGGAAGGTGGCGTGCTTCATGGCGGGCGGCCTCGCAAAGCCATAAGGGATCCATGATGGTACGCATAAAAACTCGTGAATTCTATTTATGGGCGCGCTGCCGCAGACTGGCGCTTCTGGAATCCCCCCTCCGAGGAGACGCCCATGGGCAAGGCCTACAGCGCCGGCGTGAAGGAATACCGACAGATGTACTGGGAGCCGGACTACCCGGTCCGGGACACCGACCTGCTCGCCTGCTTCAAGATCACGCCGCAGGAGGGCGTGAGCCGCGAGGAGGCCGCCGCGGCCGTGGCCGCCGAGTCCTCGACCGGCACCTGGACCACGGTGTGGACGGACCTGCTCACGGACCTGGACCACTACAAGGGCCGCGCCTACCGCGTCGAGGACGTGCCCGGCGACCCCACCTGCTTCTACGCCTTCGTCGCCTACCCGATCGACCTCTTCGAGGAAGGCTCGGTGGTGAACGTCTTCACCTCGCTCGTGGGCAACGTCTTCGGCTTCAAGGCGATCCGCGCGCTGCGCCTGGAGGACGTGCGCTTCCCGGTCGCGTACGTGATGACCTGCGGCGGCCCGCCCAACGGCATCCAGGTCGAGCGCGACATCCTGAACAAGTACGGCCGCCCGCTGCTCGGCTGCACGATCAAGCCCAAGCTCGGGCTCTCGGCGAAGAACTACGGCCGCGCGGTCTACGAGTGCCTGCGCGGGGGCCTCGACTTCACCAAGGACGACGAGAACGTGAACTCCCAGCCCTTCATGCGCTGGCGCGACCGCTTCGCGTTCGTGATGGAGGCCGTGGACAAGGCCGAGCGGGAGACCGGCGAGAGGAAGGGCCACTACCTGAACGTCACCGCGCCCACGCCCGAGGAGATGTACAAGCGGGCCGAGTACGCGAAGAGCCTGGGCGCGCCGATCATCATGCACGACTTCCTCACCGGCGGCTTCTGCGCGAACACGGGACTGGCGAACTGGTGCCGCGAGAACCGGATGCTGCTGCACATCCACCGCGCCATGCACGCCGTGATCGACCGCAACCGCCACCACGGCATCCACTTCCGCGTGCTCGCGAAGGCGCTGCGCCTGTCGGGCGGCGACCACCTGCACACGGGCACGGTGGTGGGCAAGCTCGAGGGCGACCGCCAGGCGACGCTCGGCTGGATCGACCTGCTGCGCAGCCGCCACGTGAAGGAGGACCGCACGCGCGGCATCTTCTTCGACCAGGACTGGGGCTTCATGCCCGGCGTGCTCGCGGTGGCCTCCGGCGGCATCCATGTCTGGCACATGCCCGCGCTCCTCGCGATCTTCGGCGACGACGCCGTGTTCCAGTTCGGCGGCGGCACGCTGGGCCACCCGTGGGGCAATGCGGCGGGCGCCTGCGCCAACCGCGTGGCCCTCGAGGCCTGCGTCGAGGCGCGCAACCAGGGCCGCGACCTGGAGAAGGAGGGCACGCGCATCCTCGCCGCCGCCGCGAACGCGAGCCCGGAGCTCAAGGCCGCGATGGAGACGTGGAAGGAGATCCGCTTCGACTTCGACGTGGTCGACAAGCTCGACCCGGCGAAGGCCCCCGCCGCCGCCTGAAGGAGACCGCCATGACCGCCATCACCAACTACGCCTCGCGCCTGGGAGATGCCGCCAGCCGCCGGTTCGAGACCTTCTCCTACCTGCCCGCGATGGACGCCGCGCGCCTGCGCCGCCAGGTCGAGTACCTGCTCGAACGCGGCTGGAGCGCGGCCATCGAGCACACCGAGCCCGCGCACATGAAGGGGTCCTACTGGTACATGTGGAAGCTGCCCCTCTTCGGCGAGAGCGGCGTGGACCGGGTCCTCGCCGAGGCCGACGCCTGCCGCGCGGCGAACCCCGGCCACCACGTGCGCCTGGTCGGCTACGACAAGTACCGCCAGACCCAGGGCACCGCGATGGTCATCTTCCGCGGCGACCCCGGCCAGGCCTGAGCCCGCCGCCCACCATCCCAGGGGATACCGCCATGACCCTCTCCGCCCTCCTGTTCGACGTCGACGGCACCCTCGCCGATACCGAGGAGACGCACCGCCAGGCCTTCAACGCCGCCTTCATGGAGTTCGGCCTGCCCTACGACTGGAGCCCGGCGCGCTACGAGGAGCTGCTGCGCATCTCCGGCGGCAAGGAGAGGCTCGCGCGCTTCTTCGAGTCGCTGCCGGTGACCGGCCCGGAGCGCGAGCGGCTCGCGAGCATCGTGCCGGGCCTGCACCGCGTGAAGACCGCGCGCTACGCCGAGCTCGTCGCGAACGGCGGCTCGCCGCTGCGCCCGGGCGTGGCGCGCCTGCTGGACGAGGCGCTCGCGGCGGGCCTGCGCGTGGGCATCGCCTCGACGACGACCTCCGCCAACGTCGCGGCCCTGCTCGATGCCGAGCTCGGCAGCAACGCGCACAAGCGCTTCGCCGTCATCGCCTGCGGCGACGTCGTGCCGACGAAGAAGCCCGCCCCGGACATCTACCGCCTCGCGCTCGCGACGCTGGGCCTGGGCCCGGCCGAGGCCATCGCCTTCGAGGACTCGGCCAACGGCCTGGCGGCCGCGAAGGCCGCCGGGCTCTTCACGGTCGTGACGACCACGCGCTGGACGGCGAGCCAGGACTTCGGCGAGGCCGACCTCACGCTCTCCCACCTGGGCGACCCGGGCACGCCCCT
Source organism: Usitatibacteraceae bacterium (assembly GCA_044221765.1). GTDB lineage: Bacteria > Pseudomonadota > Gammaproteobacteria > Burkholderiales > Usitatibacteraceae > FEB-7. The sequence goes on from JBGAOO010000193.1 coordinate 3,156, forward strand.
GCCCGCGCAGGACGCCGCGCGCGCCGGCGGCCCCTGGCTCACCCTCGCCTCGCTCGCGCGGCTGCACGAAGCCGCCTGCGCCCGGGCGGCCTGAGGCCCGGACCATGCGCCAGTCGCTCCGGGTCGAGACGCGGCCCACGATCACCGAGTTCTTCCTGTCGGAGCAGCGGCGCGCCCCCGACGCCTCCGGCGCGTTCTCCGCGGTCATCAACCAGATCCGGCTCGCCTGCAAGCGCATCTCCCACGTGGTGGGGCAGGGCGCGCTCGTCGGGGCCCTGGGCAAGGCGGGCACCGGGAACGTGCAGGGCGAGGAGCAGATGCGCCTGGACGTGATCGCCGACGAGATCTTCCTGCGCACCAACGAATGGGGCGGCAACCTGGCCGGCCTGGTCTCCGAGGAGCGCGAGGAGCCGTGGCCGATCCCGGAAACCTATGCGCGCGGGCGCTACCTGCTGGTGTACGACCCCCTGGACGGTTCCTCGAACATCGACGTGAACGTCTCCGTGGGCAGCATCTTCTCGGTGCTGCGCTGCCCCGACCACGTGACGGGCGACCCGGCCGCGGCGGATTTCCTGCAGCCCGGCACGCAGCAGGTGGCCGCCGGCTACGCGATCTACGGGCCCACCACGATGCTCGTGCTCACGCTCGGGCGCGGCACGCACGGCTTCACGCTCGACCGCGCCTTCGGCGAGTTCATCCTGACCCACCCCGACCTCGCCATCCCCGCCTCGACGCGCGAGTTCGCCATCAACACCTCCAACGAGCGCTTCTGGGAGCCGCCGGTGCGCCGCTACGTGGCCGAATGCGTCCAGGGCCGCAGCGGGCCGCGCGGGGACGACTTCAACATGCGCTGGATCGCCTCGCTCGTCGCGGAGGTGCACCGCATCCTGGTGCGCGGGGGCCTCTTCATGTACCCGCGCGACACGCGCGATCCGGCCCGGCCCGGGCGCCTGCGCCTGCTCTACGAGGCGAACCCCATGGCGATGCTCGTGGAGCAGGCGGGCGGGGCGGCCTCCACCGGGCGCGGGCGCCTGCTCGAGGTGCCGCCGACCTCCCTGCACCAGCGCGTGCCGGTGATCCTGGGCTCGCGGGAGGAAGTCGAGCGCATCGAGCGCTACCATGGCGACCACGACGCCGGCGTCGAGCCGCCGCACGAGCAGCCCCTCTTCCACGAACGCACGCTGTTCACGCGGGCCTGAGGCCGTCCGGGACAGGCCGCGCGCACCACACCGCCAAGGGAGCACAGGCACATGTCGGCGAAGCACCCCATCATCGCGATCACCGGCTCGTCGGGCGCGGGGACCACCTCGGTCATGCGCACCTTCGAGCAGATCTTCCGGCGCGAGAAGTTCAACGCCGCCTTCGTCGAGGGCGACAGCTTCCACCGCTACGACCGCGCGGAGATGAAGGCGAAGATGGCCGAGGCGCTCGCGGCGGGCAACAAGCACATGAGCCACTTCGGCCCGGAGGCGAACCTCTTCGCCGAGCTCGAGGCGCTCTTCCGCGACTACGGCGAGAGCGGCCGCGGCCGGCGCCGCCGCTACCTGCACGACGAGGCCGAGGCCGCCCCGTACCAGCAGCCGCCGGGGACCTTCACCGCCTGGGAGGACATCCCCGAGGGCACGGACCTGCTCTTCTACGAGGGGCTGCACGGGGCCGTCGCCTGCGACGGCGTGGACGTGGCGCGGCACCCGGACCTGCTGATCGGCGTGGTGCCGGTGATCAACCTCGAGTGGATCCAGAAGCTGCACCGCGACAAGTCCATGCGCGGGTACTCCACCGAGGCGGTGACGGACACGGTGCTGCGCCGCATGCCCGACTACATCAACTACATCACGCCGCAGTTCTCGCGCACGCACATCAACTTCCAGCGCGTGCCGACGGTGGACACCTCCAACCCGTTCACCGCGCGCTACATCCCGACGCCCGACGAGAGCTTCCTGGTGATCCGCTTCGCCAACCCGCGCGGCATCGACTTCCCCTACCTGCTCTCCATGCTGCACGACTCGTTCATGTCGCGCGCCAACACGATCGTCGTGCCCGGCGGGAAGATGGACCTCGCGATGCAGACCATCTTCACGCCGATGATCTGGCGCCTCATGGAGCGGCGCAAGCAGGCCGCCTCGCGCTAGCGCGGCCGGGTCCGGCGGGGCGAGTTCCGGTAATATCCCTGCGAACGGTCGGGATTTCCCCGGCCGCCTGCTTCGAGGAACGAACCCGATGTCCATCGCCCGCGCCGTTGCGACCCCGATCGCGCGCCTCGCCGCCCTCGCCTGCCTCGGCCTGCCGCTCGCCGGCTGCGACAAGGTGAGCGCCGACAACTACGCGAAGCTCAAGGTCGGCATGAGCTACGCGGAAGTGAGCGCCGTGCTGGGCGCCCCGGCCGGCTGCAGCGAGACCGCGGGCTTTCGCAGCTGCAAGTGGGGCGACGACAAGCACTCGATCACCGTCCGGTTCGCCGCCGACAAGGCCGTGCTGCACTCGGCCGAGAACATCCGCTGAGCCCTTTCCCCGGCGCTCGACTTCGCTCGCCATGATTTTCCCGGCGCCCCCCGTCGCCCGAGGCCGCGCGGGCCTCGCCTCCAGCGCCGCGGCGCTGCTGCTCGCCGCCGGCTGCACCTCGCCGCTGCCGCACGTCACGCCGGGCGTCGACCCTCCCGGGCGCTACGTCGCGCTCACCACGCCGGTCATCGCGCTGGGCGACACGCAGGAGCACGAGTCGACCGGCTTCCCCCTGCACGACAACGACGGCGCGGTGGACGCGTACGTCGAGGTGGCCCAGCGACCGCCCGAGTCGCCGCTCTTCAGCCGGCGCATCCTCGAGCACGCGATCACCCGCCATCCGACGGAGCCGCTCATCCACCTGGGCGACCTGCTGGACATGTCCTGCGAGTCCGAGGCGGTGCGCATGCGGCGGGTGTTCGAGTCGCTCGCGCAGCCCGGCGTCATCCTGCCCGGCAACCACGACGGCCTGCAGTTCGGCATCTTCAACCTCGACATCTCCGACCTGGGCCGGGGCACGGCGGCGAGCCAGTGGGACCGGGGGTGCCAGCGCGCGACCGGCCTGGACGCGACGCCGGGCCGCGGCAGCGCGGCGGGGGCGGCGCTCACCAAGCGCGAGTTCATCATGAGCTACCTGGGCGGGCTCGCCTTCGCGCGGCACCTGCCGTGGGAGAGCCTCGCGCTGCCCACGGGCACGGGCAAGGCGAGCCTGAGTTGGCGCAACCCGGACCCGGCCGCCTTCCTGGAGGCGATCGAGGTGCGCTTCGCCGAGCGCTTCCAGTATTCGCGCGCGTTCATCGCGCAGAAGCTGCGGCTGCCGCGCGCGCCGG
>JBGAOO010000194.1:0-6476 GCA_044221765.1 Usitatibacteraceae bacterium
GGCAAGAGCACGCTGGCGCGCGACGTGCTGCTGGCCAACGTGCAGGCGGCGCTGGCGGGCAACCGCAAATGGGCCGGCTGCTCGCGCGTGGAAGGCTACGAGGCCATCGACCGCGTGCTGGAGGTCGACCAGACGCCCATCGGCAAGACCCCGCGCTCCTGCCCCGCCACGTACGTCGGGTTCTTCGACACCATCCGCAAGCTCTTCGCGGACACGCAGGAGGCGCGCATCCGCGGCTACACCGCGAGCCGCTTCTCGTTCAACGCCCCGGGCGGCAAGGCCAAGGGCAAGGGCAAGTCGAAGGTCGCGACCGCGGGCGGACGCTGCGAGACGTGCGAAGGCCAGGGCATCAAGACGATCGAGATGAGCTTCCTGCCCGACGTGAAGGTGCTGTGCGAATCCTGCGGCGGGGCGCGCTTCAACCCCGAGACGCTGGCGGTGAAGCTGCGCGGGAAATCCGTGGGCGAGGTGCTCGCGATGAGCGTGGACGAGGCCGTCCCCTTCTTCGAGGCGCACCCCTCGATCCACCACGCGCTGCGCATCCTGCAGGACGTGGGCCTGGGCTACCTCACGCTCGGCCAGCAAAGCCCCACGCTTTCGGGCGGCGAGGCGCAACGCATCAAGCTCGTCACGGAGCTGGCCAAGGTCAGGAACATCGAGGCACCCGGCCCGCGCGGGCCGCGCGCCGGCGCGCAGCACACGCTCTACGTGCTGGACGAGCCCACCGTCGGCCTGCACATGGCGGACGTGGAGAAGCTCATCCGCGTGCTGCACCGCCTGGTCGACGGCGGCAACACGGTGGTGCTCATCGAGCACAACCTCGACATCATCGCGGAGGCGGACTGGATCGTGGACCTCGGGCCCGAGGGCGGCGACGGCGGCGGGCGCGTGGTGATGGCGGCCGCGCCCGAGGCCTTCCTCGCGCCGGGCGCGAAGTCCCACACGGCGAAGGCGCTTCGCGACTTCCTGGGCCGCAGCCGCAAGCCCCGCTAGCGCGGGCGGCTCAGGGCGCGGCGACCTCGTTGCGCAGCGCCTGCCCCGCGCGCCAGCGGGCGAGGTTGTCGACGAAGATCTCGCCGACGCGGTCGTATTGCCCGGTGGAGAATCCCGCCGAGTGGGGCGACACGACCACGCCCGGCATTTCCCAGAGCGGCGAGGCGGCATCGAGGGGCTCCTGCTCGAACACGTCGAGCCAGGCACCGGCGAGGCTTCCGTCGCGCAGGGCCTGCACGAGGTCGGCTTCGACCACCACCTCCCCGCGCGCCACGTTCACGAGGCGCGCGCCCGGCGGCAGGCGCCCGAGCGCGGCCGCGTCCACCAGCCCGCGCGTCACCGGCGTGAGCGGGCAGGCGAGCACGAGCCAGTCGGCGGCCGGCAACGCCGAGGCGAAGCCGGCATAGGTGATCGTCTCGTCGCAGGCCGCGTCCGCGCCTTCGCGCTGGCGCACGCCGACCACGCGCACGCCGATCGCGCGAAGCAGGCGCGCGATCTCGCGGCCGATCGGGCCGAGCCCGACCACCAGCGCCGACTGGCCGGCGAGGTCGCGCGGGGTGCGCTCGCCCAGCAGCGGCTTCCATTCGCGCCGGCGCTGGGCCTCGGCGATGTCGGGGAAGCGGCGCGCGAGCGCGATGATGCCGCCCACCGCCGTGAGCGCCACCGATTGCGCGTTCGACCCGGACGAGGTCGACACCCGCACGCCCCTGGCGAGCAGCTGCGCGTACATCGGGCGATCGGCGCCGGCGGAATGGGTGTGCACCCAGCGCAGGTCCGGCGAGGCGAACAGCGCGTCGAAGAAGCGCTGCATGGCCGGCGCGAGCCGGGTCTTGCTCGAGGTGCCGGTGATGTCGCGGGAGAGAAAGCCGATGTCGACGGGCGGGGCCTCGCCGGGCCCGAGGTCCTCGAGCGCCACGACTTCCCAGGGCGCGCCGGCCAGGGCGCTCCCGAGGCCGGCATGCAGCCGGCTCGCCGCCTGGCGGGAAAGGAGCAGGCGCACGGGGCGGGCATCGGGTCGATCGCGTTTCTCCATGGGCGCATTCTAGGCGAGGCGCCCGCGCGCCGGTTACAGTACCGCCCACAAGAACCCATGACACGAGGAGGGATCGCCATGAAGCGAGTTGCCCGGATTTCCATCGCCGCGATGCTGGGCGTTGCCGCCGCCTGCCTGCCCGCCCTGCCGGCGCTCGCGCAGGGCTACCCGAGCAAGTCCGTGAAGATCGTGGTCGCCTTCACCGCCGGCGGCACGACGGACATCCTGGCGCGCTCGCTCGCGCAGAACCTCGCCGAGCGCTACAAGCAGTCGTTCATCAACGGAGCTCGTCACGAAGGCCGCGCCCGACGGCTACACGCTCATCATGAATTCCGTGGGGCCCATCGCGGTCAATCCCACGCTCTTCAAGAAGCTCCCCCACGACCCGCTCACGGACCTGGTGCCGATCGTGCAGGTGAGCGACGTGCCCAACGTGCTGGTCGTGCATTCCTCGCTCGGGGTGAAGGACGTCGAGGGGCTCGTCGCGTACGGCAAGGCGAACCCCGGCAAGCTGAACTACGCCTCCACCGGCGTGGGCACCTCCTCGCACCTGGCCGGCTACATGTTCGCCTCGCGAGCGGGCTTCACCGCGACGCACGTGCCCTACAAGGGCGCCGAGGCCCTGAAGGACCTGCTGGCCGGCCGCGTGCAGATCATGTTCGCCACCATCCCCTCGGTGATCGCGCACATCCGCGCCGGCACCCTCACGGCGGTGGCGGTGAGCAGCGCGAAGCGCTCGCGCTCGATGCCCGAGGTCCCCACGGTGGCCGAGCGGGGCTATCCCGGCTTCGACGCGAGCTCCTGGTTCGGGCTCTTCGCGCCCAAGGGCACGCCGCCGGCCATCGTCGCCGAGCTGAACAAGGCGACGAACGAGTATCTCGCCGACAAGGGCACCGAGGCGAAGATGGTGGACGAGGGCGCCGACCCGGCCGGGGGATCGCCCGAGAAGTTCGCCGCTTTCGTGAAGAGCGAGTTCGAGAAGTGGCGCGCCGTGGTCCGGGAGTCCGGGGCGAGCGCCGACTGAGGGACGCTTCCCGCGGGCGCCGCCAGGACGCATACTGCCGGCGCTCGTTTTCACTTCCCGGAAGGTCCGCGGGCATGACCCTCGCGAAATCGCTTGCCGTCCTGATCCTCGCCTGCCTCGCCACCGCCGCGCCCGCCGCCCCGCGGGCCGGCGACCCGGCCAAGGTGCTGCGCTACGCCTTCGAGGTCTCGGAGACGAGCATGGACCCGCAGAGGATCAGCGACCTGTATTCGAACATCCTCAATTCGGGGGTGTTCGAGGCGCCGCTGCGCTACGACTACCTCGCCCGGCCCGCGAAGCTCATCCCCCAGACGCTCGCGTCTTTGCCCGAGATCAGCGCGGACGGCCTCACCTATGTCCTGCGCGTGCGCCCGGGCATCTTCTTCACCGACGACCCCGCCTTCAAGGGGAAGAGGCGCGAGCTGGTGGCCGAGGACTACGTGTATTCCATCAAGCGGCTCATGGACCCGAAGCTCGCCGCGCCGCTGCTCGCGGAGATCGAGGGCATCGTCGTGGGCAGCGACGAGGCGCTCGCCAGGGCGCGCAAGGCGAACCGGTTCGACTACGACGCGCCCATCGAGGGCCTGCGCGCGCTCGACCGCTACACGTTCCAGATCAGGCTCACGCAGCCGTTCTACAACTTCATCTACCAGCTCGCCGACTGCCGCGTCTCGTGCGCCGTGGCGCGCGAGGTCGTGGAGCACTACGGCGACGACATCGGCGCGCACCCGGTGGGCACGGGCGCCTTCCGGGTCGTCTTCTGGAAGCGCGCCTCCAAGATCGTCTTCGAGGCCAACCCGGACTTCCGCGAGGAGTACTTCGCCGCCGAGCCGGCGGCCGACGATGCGGAGGGCCAGGCGATCCTCGCGCAGCTCAAGGGCCGGCGCCTGCCGATGGTCGGCCGCATCGAGGTGTACATCATCGAGGAGCAGCAGCCGCGCTGGCTCGCCTTCCTGGGCACCGAGCACGACCTCATCTTCCGCGTGGGCGAGGAGTTCGCTAATGTCGGCATGCCCAACAACCAGCTCGCCCCGAACCTGCACAAGCGCGGCATCCGCATGGCGCAGGTGCCGGCGCTCGACCTCACCTTCAACTACTTCAACATGGAGGACCCGGTGGTGGGCGGGTACGGCGCCGAGAAGGTGGCGCTGCGACGGGCGATCTCCCTCGCCTACAACACGCGCGACGAGATCGCGATCATCCGCAAGAACCAGGCGGTGCCGGCCAACACGCCGTACAGCCCCGGCGTGGCGGGGTACGACCCCGCCTTCCGCACGGTGGCGAACGACTACGACCCGGCCCGCGCCAAGGCGCTCCTGGACCTGTACGGCTACCTGGACCGCGACGGCGACGGCTACCGCGAGAATCCCGACGGCAGCCCGCTCGTGCTGCGAAGCAACTCGACGCCGACGGCGCGCGACAACCAGCTGGACGAGCTCTGGAAGCGCAGCATGGACGCCGTGGGCATCCGCATCACCTTCCGCAAGGCCAAGTGGCCCGACCTGCTCAAGGAATCGAACGCGGGCAAGCTCATGTTCTGGCAGCTGGGCGGCTCGGCCTCGGCACCCGACGCCGAGACCTGGCTCACCTCCCTCTACGGCCCCAACGCCGGGTTCAAGGGCAACCGGGCGCGCTTCAAGCTGGCCGCCTATGACCGGCTTTTCGAGCAGGCGCGCGTGATGCCCGACAGCCCGGCGCGCACCAGGCTCTACCAGGAGATGGCCCGCCTGGTCGTCGCGTACGCGCCCTGGAAGATCAACACGCACCGGATCCTCACGGACATGTGGTACCCGTGGGTGGTCGGCTACCGGCGCCCGCTGGTGCAGAGCCAGTCGTTCTGGAAGTACATCGACATCGACCTCGCGAAAGTCCCGGCGGGTTCCCGCTAGCCATGTGAGCACCCACTATTGCCTTGACGGAATCGACCGGGTGTAACGGTTTTCGTGTACACTCCGCGTCCAAGGTTTCCGAAGCGCTTCAACCGGTTAGCGCGTCAAACCCCTCCGTCGGCCGCCATGGCCCGGATCCACCAACGCACCATGTCTTGTCTGCCTGAACCGGTCGGGGGCGCAATGTCCTTCCAGGCCGATTTTCACTTCAGGAGATAACCATCAGCCAGGCTTTCGAGAGTCTCGGGCTTCTGCCCGAGCTGCTTCGCGCCATCGCGGAGCAAGGCTATACCGAACCCACCCCCATCCAGACGCAGGCCATCCCCGTGGTGCTTTCCGGGCGCGACCTGCTCGGCGCCGCCCAGACGGGCACGGGCAAGACGGCCGGCTTCACGCTGCCGCTGCTCCAGCGCCTCGCCCCCTACGCGAGCAAGAGCTTCTCGCCGGCGCTGCACCCGGTGCGCTGCCTCATCCTCACGCCCACGCGCGAGCTCGCGATCCAGGTGCACGAGAGCGTGAAGGACTACGGCAAGTACATCCCGCTCAAGCCCTTCGTGGTCTACGGCGGCGTGAACATCAACCCGCAGATCGCCGAGATGCGCAAGGGCGTCGAGATCCTCGTCGCCACGCCCGGCCGGCTGCTCGACCTCACGGGCCAGAAGGCCGTCGACCTGCGCCAGGTCCAGATCCTGGTGCTGGACGAGGCCGACCGCATGCTCGACATGGGCTTCATCCCCGACATCAAGCGGATCATCAACATGATCCCGGGCTCGCGCCAGACGCTGCTCTTCTCGGCGACCTTCTCCGAGGAGATCCGCAAGCTCTCCGCGCAGTTCCTGCGCGACCCGGCCACCGTCGAGGTCGCCCGCCGCAACACGCCGGCGGAGCTGGTCACGCAGTGGGCGCACTTCATCGATTCCAAGCGCAAGCGCGAGCTCCTCGCGCACCTGGTCAAGTCGAACAACTGGGAGCAGGTGCTCGTCTTCTGCAAGACGAAGCACGGCGCCAACCGCCTGGCCTACCAGCTCGAGCGAGACGGCATCAATGCCGCCGCCATCCACGGCAACAAGAGCCAGAACGCCCGCATCGAGGCGCTCGAGAGCTTCAAGGCCAACAAGGTGCGCGTGCTCGTGGCCACCGACATCGCCGCGCGCGGCCTGGACATCGAGGCGCTGCCGCACGTGGTGAACTTCGACATGCCGCACGTCGCGGAAGACTACGTGCACCGCATCGGCCGCACCGGCCGCGCGGGCACCGAAGGCGAGGCGATCTCGCTCGTGTGCGCCGAGGATCGCCCGCTGTTCGCCGCGATCGAGGCGCTCATCAAGAAGAAGATCGACGTCCGGCCCGTGGTCGGCTTCGACGGCGGCCGCGCGCCGGCCCACGACGAGGCGCCCTCGGGCGAGGAATCCCGCGGCCGTGGCCGCGATTCGCGCCGCGCCCCCGAGCGCGATCGACGCCCGCCGCGCGCCGAACGCCGGCCGGAAACGCGCGGGGAGGAGCCGCGAGCCGCCGAGCCGCGCGCCGACGCCCGCGC
>JBGAOO010000195.1:0-6597 GCA_044221765.1 Usitatibacteraceae bacterium
CCCCGCGGCCCGCCGCGGCCCGCCCGCCGCGCCCGCCCGGGGAAGACTGACCATGCGCCGGCAACGCGCCTTCACGCTGGTGGAGATCGCCGTCGTGATCGTGGTGCTCGGCTTCCTGCTCGCGATGATCGCGGGCATCGCGACCTCCCTCATCGGGCAGCAGCGGCGCGAGATGACGCGCCTGCGCCTGGCGGGCGTCGAGACGGCGCTGGCGCTCTTCGTCTCCCAGAACAAGCGGCTGCCCTGCCCGGCCGACGGGCGCGTGGCCGGCACGACCGCCGGCGCCGGCCTCGAGTTGCGCGCAGGCGGCAACTGCCGGACCACCGGCGCGGCGAACACGCAGACGCACGGCGTCGTTCCCTGGCGGACGCTGGGCCTCGCCGAACCGGACGTGACCGATGGCTGGGGCAACCGCCTGACCTACCGGGTCGCGCCCGAGGCCGTGGCGGACAATTCGCTCGATCTCACGGCCTGCGACCCGGGCGGCACGGGCGGCCTTGCCGGCGGCGTGTGCGACGCCACCTGCGCGAACGCGACGTTCCCGGGCGCCTGTACCGCCCCTTCCCTCTACACGCAGAACAAGGGCCTCAAGATCCGCAACATCGCCGCGGCCACGCTGATCATGGATCCCGCCCTCACGCCGTCCACGGGCGCGGCCTACCTGGTCATCAGCCACGGCGAGAACCGGGGGGGCTCGTACAACAGCGACGGCATCCTCCAATTGGGCACGCCCGCTTCGGGCACGCAGGAAGCCGCCAACGCGGCCAACGTGGCGTTCACCTACGCGACCTCGGCTGCCTCCGTCGCCTTCGTCGACGATTTCCAGGTCTTCACCGCCGACACCGGCCATTTCGACGACTACGTCCTGGCGATCCTCATCGTCATGATCCTCGCGCTCCTCGCGATCGTGCTCGGCCGCGGCGCGTTCCAGAAGGAGGGGCTCGGGCTCGACCAGCGCGAGGCGACGGAAGAGAACGTCCGCAAGATCTCGGAAGCGCTGGTGGCCTACGCCGTGCTCAACCGGCGCCTGCCCTGCCCCGCGCGCGGCGACCTGGACGACGGCGACGCCAATCCGACCAACGCGACCGCCACCTGCAACACCGCCGACGGCGTCGTCCCCTGGAAGACGATCGCGCTGCGCCGCGAGCATGCGGTCGACGGCTGGGGCCGGAAGATCTCCTATCGCGTCTTCGACGGCGCGAACGGCTTCACGCAGGCCGACAGCGTCAGCATGACCAACTGCAACTCGGCGCTGGGCGCGGCGATCGACGCGACCCTCGGCAGCGGGTCCACCTGCAAGAGCGGCACGCCGCCGCCGAACACGCCCGCGCAGTACCTCGCCGCGCGCGGGAACATGATTGTCGTGACCGAGCGCGTGAACGGTGTCGACACGCCGCGGAACGGCAACGCCTACGCGCTGATCAGCCATGGCGAGACGGGGTACGGCGCCTTCCAGGAGGGCGCCTCCGGCAGCCGCATGGCGATGCCCGACAACGCCGGGCGCGAGTTCACCAACACGCAGGCGGGCGGCACCTACTGGATCCTGCCGAAGAGCGCGCCCGGCACGGCCGTCACGGACCCGGCGCATTTCGACGACATCGTGAGCTACACGCGCGCCGCCGACCTCGTCTCGCGCGCGAAGCTCGGTGCCCGCGCCTGGTCGGACCCGCTCTCCGCGCTGTTCACGCAGTCGAATCTCATCGCCGCCGGGGCCACGTTCCCGACCTCGGAGAACACGGGAGTGCAATCGCTCGGGATCGGCGGCTTCCTCGTGAGCGCCTCCGCGGGCGGCACCAGCCAGAACATCGGCTATCGCGTGGACAACGGCATCGGCGGCATCGGGGTCATCGGCGGCGGCTCCACCCGCGGCGACCTGAACTCGGCCTTCAACGAGAGGCTCACCTTCCAGCTCGGGGACGAAAGCCCGTACGCGAAGATGGACGTGGCCCTGAACGCCTTCCAGATCGCGAACTATTCCCCGCTCCAGAAGGAGCGCGCCACGATCTCGTTCTGGCTGGCCGGCGAGCCGATCCAGACCACCACCGTCGATTCCTGGGACGACACGGACAACCCGACGCGCTGCCTCTTCCGCCTGGGCGCCGGCCGCGTGTTCGACCGGATGGACGTGGCGCCCGTCTCCCAATCGGGCGGCGGCGGCAGCTCGCGATTCACCGTCGCGTCGATCGTGGCGTGCACGGACCCCACCACCCCCTGCACCACCACCGTCTCCAACGCGGTGGGTTGCCCGATACCGCCGCCCAGCGCGGCGAGCCCCGGCGTGTCCTCGGTCGGCAATTCGCAGGCCCAGCTGGACGGCATCGTGGAAGACAACGGCGTCGCGAGGGGGACGGGCAGCGGCTACTTCACGAACAGCGCCGGGTACGCCACGGTGTCGAGGTCGATCACCCTCACGTCCGGCACGGGGACGATCCTCGCCGGCAACTGCGTGACCTTCGCCGGCGACGCGAACGTCTACATCGTCGCGAACGGCATCGGCGCGCCGGGGACGCTCACGCTGGCCGCGCCGGGGCTTCGCCAGGCGATTCCGGCCTCACCCACGGCGGTCACCCTCACGCATTGCCAGAACACCGTGAGCTTCGACTGGGGCAGCACCTGCGCCTACGGCTCGAACATCGCCGCGTCCTCGCCCACCATCAACGCGGGCAGCGGCGTCTCGACGCGAAACGCCCTGGTGACCACGCTCAGCTGCAACACGTCCTACTATTTCCGCACGCGGGTCACCGGCCCCGGCGGCACGACCCTCGGCAACGACAAGCCCTTCCGCACCTCGACGGACATCTTCTGCCCCAACAAGGCGATCCCCGTGGCCACGGCGCCCACCGGCATCACGACCACGTCGGCCCTGCTCACGGGCACGGTCGATGACCAGGGGCTCGCCATCACCTCCGTCGAGTTCGAGTACGGCACCAGCACGTGCTACGGATCGAGCTTCACGGCCTCGCCCGCCTCGATCGCGGCCGGCGCGGGACTCACCGCCGTCTCCGCCCTGCTCGACCCGTCGGGAACGCCGCCGGTGACGCTCGCGTGCGGCACGCGCTACCACTACCGGGTGAAGGCGACCAGCGGCGTCGGCATCACCACGAGCGACGACAGGACCTTCGTCACCGCGCCCTGCCCCTGAGGCGCGCCGGGGCACGCGGCGTCAAGCGCCAACCCCCGCCGATTCCCGCGAATTCCCGAAGGGCGCGCGAGCGCCGCGCGGGTAGAACTCCAGCCATCGCCGCATCGACTGGAGTCCCGCCATGCCCCTTCCCGCGCGCGAGCGAGGCGCCATCCTCGTTCTCATCGCCGCCGTCCTGGCGCTCACGATCGTCGCCGCCTTCGGCACGGCCCTCGCCCGCATGGCGAACGGGCCGGGCCGCGCGGCCGCCTCCGACCGCGCCCTCGCGCTCGCCCGGGAGGCGCTCATCGCCTATGCCACCAGCCGCCCCCTCGACGAGGACACCGGCCCGGGCTACCTGCCCTGCCCCGACCTCGACGACGACGGCTGGGCCGAATCCACCTGCGGCTCCCTCGCGGGCGACACGGGCCAATGGCAGCGCCTCGGGCGGCTGCCGTGGAAGACGCTGGGGCTCGCCGACCTGCGCGACGGGTCCGGCGAGCGCCTCTGGTACGCGGTCTCGAGCAAGCACAAGGGCCTGCTCAACTGCGCGGCGAGCGCCGCCTGCCTCGACATGGGACCCGAGTCCGCGCTCGGCACGATCACGATCCGCGACAACGCCGGCACCGTCATCCACGACGGCACGCTGGCCGATCCCCATGCGCCGAACGCGGGCGGGGCGATCGCGGTGGTCTTCGCGCCGGGACCGCCGCTCGATCGCTGGACCGGCCCGCACTCGCCCGGCGCGGCGCAGTCCCGCACCTGCGAGGGCGGTCGATGCAACGCGGCCGGCCACTGCCTCACCGACCCGCCGACACGCACGCCCAAGTGCGACCCCGCGAACTACCTGGATCGTTCCCCGGGGCCCGCGTACGCCGACGAGGACAACGCACGCTTCGTGGACCGCAACGACACGTCGGGGCGCCTCGCCAACCGGGACGGCTTCATCCGCGGGCCGGTACTGGGACCGGACGGCCGCACCTGGGTGAACGACCGGCTCACGGTGATCGCCTACGACGACCTGATGCCGCGCGTGATGCGCCGGGTGGCCGACGAGGTGGCGGCCTGCCTGCGCCAGTACGCTTCCCGCGAGGAGAACCGGGGCCGCCTTCCCTGGGCGGCGCCGCTGTGCCGCGCGCACGATCCCGACGCGTCGCTCCGGTTCGCCGATGCCTCCGGCGTGCTCTTCCGCGCCCGACACGCCCTTCGCCGCCACGCAGCGCGACGGCGCCGCCATGCTGCCGTTCTGGGTCCAGGACGCGAACGCTGCGCCATCGCCGAGTGGCGGGCGCCACGGCCGGCCTGTCGCGACCCTCGTGGTGGAACGCCTGGAAGCGCCACGTGTTCTACGCGATGGCGCCGGCTTTCCGGCCGGATACGGGGTCGCCGCCCGCGTGCGACCGGACCACCTGCATCGTCACGACCGACGGCGCCGAGTCGGGATCCCCCGCGTCGCTTCCCTTCGCCGTGCTCGTGGCCGGCACGCCGATCCGGCGCAGCCCCATCCTCCAGGCACGCGGCACGGGAGCGGACCTGGAGGCGAGCCAGTGGCTCGAAGGGGCGAATGCGCAGCTCGCGAGGCTCAACCCCAACCCGCCCGCGCCGCAGTGCGCCCCGGACCTCTCGCGTCCAGCGGGGCCCGGCGAGGCCGGCACGGCAAGCGTGTCGATCGCGCGCACGCCGATGCGAAACGACGTGGTCGTCGCCGGCCGCACCACCGCACGGCCATGAACGCCCGGCGCCTGCGTGCCTTCACGCTCCTGGAACTGGTGCTCGTGATGCTCGTCGTCGCGATCGTCGCGGCCGGCCTCGCCGTTCCCTTCGCCTCGCAAGTCGCCATGCGCCGGCAGGCGGAGACGAGCCGGCTGCTCGACGAGGCGCGGGAGGCGCTCCTGGGTTTCGCGGTCGCCAACGGACGCCTGCCCTGTCCGGCCACGGCCACGAGCCACGGCCAGGAGAGCTTCGAACCGGGCGCCGACGCCTTGAGCGGGCGGTGCGCCGACTTCCACGAGGGCTTCCTGCCCGGCGCGACGCTCGGCTTCTCGCCGCTCGATGCGCAGGGCTTCGTGCGCGACGGCTGGGGCGGCGAGTCCAACCGCCTGCGCTATGCGGTCTTCGGCGCGGGACAGTCGGTGGGCGGCATCGCCAATCCCCTTACCCGCGCGGGCGGGATGCAGGCGGCCACGCTCGCCGAGCTGGGCGCCGCGCCCGCCTACCTGCTCGTGTGCGCCACGGGCGAGGGACTGGCGAGCTCGACCTGCGGCGCCGCGACGAACCACCTGGCGCGCAAGGCCGCCTTCATCGTCCTCTCCCTCGGCGCGAATGCCGCCACCGTGCCGCGGAGGGGCACGGACGAATCCCGGAACGTGGACGGCGACGGCGTGTTCGTCTCTCACGAGGCGAGCACCGCGCCAGGCAACGAGTTCGACGACCAGCTCGCGTGGGTGCCCATCCACCTGCTCGCGAGCCGCATGGTCGCGGCGGGCCGCCTGCCTTGAGCTCGCGCGTTCAGGCCGGGAAGAGGCGGAAGGCGACGCGGCCGGGTTCGTTGCTCGCGAGCGCCACCCGGTACCCGCCCTGCGAGGCGAGGCGTGCGACCTGGAAGAGGCCGATCCCCAGGCCCTGCCCCGCGCCGCCCGAGGGGACCGGCTCGCGAAAGAGCATCCTCGCCACGGCCTCGGGCACGGGCGGGCCCGAGTCCTCGAAGAGCAGCTCGCCGCGGCCCGACTCCACCGACAGGACCGCGCGCATGCGCACCGGCCCGTCCGTCGCCGGCTTCGCCCGCGCATTGTCGATGCAGTTCTCGAGGAAGGCGTCGAAGAGGCCGGCGGGCAACGCGGCCTCGCCATCCAGGCGCTCCTCGAGCACGACGGACCCTTCGCCGTGACGGCGCCTCACGTCTTCCCACCAGGCGCTTGCCGGGCGCGAGACTTCCCGCGTCTCCACCTGCGGCGAGCGCAGCTGATCGAGCGTCGACTGCAGCCGTTTGGTGAGTTGCGGCAGCTGGCGCTGCAGCAGGCCCTGGTAGGCCAGGTCGCTCGCGCCGTCGCGCGGCGCGGCCGAGGTGAGCGTGTAGAGCGACTGGAGCAGGTTCTTGATGTCGTGCGTGAGCCGCGCGCCGGTCTCGTGCACGGCCTGCAGGTAGGCGTTGCGGCGCATGGCGGACTCGCGCCGCTTGCTCTCGTAGAACTCGCCCACCACCTGGGCGAGCAGGCGCATGTGCAGGAAGAGCGCCGGCGACAGGCTGAACCCGGTGTGGAAGGTGAGGGAAAGGCCGTGGAAATCGAACTGCACCGAGTGCTCGCCTTGCGTGCCGAACTCGCCCTGCCCCTCGTCGGTCATCCACCTCGCCCCGCGCACCCAGGGCAGCTCGGACACGAGCACGAGCGCCTGTCCCACGAAGCGCTGCGGGTCGGGCTCGCGCTCGGCGAGCTCCGCCACGCGCCGCACCCACACCTCGAAGGGCATGCCCACCG
>JBGAOO010000196.1:0-6456 GCA_044221765.1 Usitatibacteraceae bacterium
CCGCCGGCGACCGCCTCGTCGTGAACGACGACGTGTTCTCCTGGCAAGACCTGCCCAGGTCGGTCGCGGTGTTCGGGCCTGGCGTCATCGGGCTGGAGCTGGGCCAGGCCCTCGCCCGCCTGGGCGTTCGCGTGGTCGTGCTCGGGCGCGGCGGCCGGCTCGGGCCGCTCACCGATCCCGTGGTGCGTTCGGCGGCCCTGCGCGCCTTCGGCGCGCAGTTCGAGCTCGATCCGGATGCGAAGGTCTCCCGCGTCGCGCGTGTCGACCGGGGCGTGGAGGTGACCTATACGCGGCCGGATGGCGAGTGCCGCACGGAAACCTTCGACTACGTGCTCGCCGCCACCGGCCGCCGCGCCAACGTCGACGGGCTCGGGCTGGAAGCCCTGGGCCTCCCGCTCGACGAGTCCGGCGTGCCCGCCAGCGACCCCGCCACGCTGCGCATCGGCGACAGCAACCTCTTCATCGCGGGCGACGCGGCGGACGCGATCCCGCTGCTGCACGAAGCCGCGGACGAGGGGCGCATCGCCGGCCAGAACGCGGCGGCCTGGCCCGAGCCGCTGCACGGCAAGCGCCGCGCCCCGCTGGGCATCGTCTTCACGGACCCGCAGATCGCCATCGTGGGCGCCGGGTACGCGAAGCTCGCGCCGGGCTCCTTCGAGACCGGCGAGGTTTCCTTCGAGGACCAGGGCCGCTCGCGCGTGATGCGCAAGAACCTCGGCCACCTGCGCGTCTACGCGGAGCGCGCGACCGGGCGCTTCCTGGGCGCGGAAATGGCCGGCCCCTCGGCCGAGCATATCGGGCACTTGCTCGCTTGGGCCCTCGCGAACAGAATGACGGTGGCTTCGATGCTCGAGATGCCCTTCTACCACCCCGTGGTGGAAGAAGGCCTCAGGACGGCGCTGCGCGAACTGGATGCGAAGCTGAGGGAACCCCGGACGATCGCCGCTTAGACGGCCGCCGGGCCGATCGAGCCCGGGAGGCTGCCGCGATGACGCTGGAAATGAAGAAGTTCGGATTCCGGATCCAGACCCGGGGGGGCTCCGTCGTGGAGAACCTCACGATCCAGGGGCGCGACCGCGAGGAGGCCGAGCGCAAGCTGCGGCAGGTCTACCACCACTGCGTCGTCCTGGAGGCGCGGGAGCTGATGGGCGCCGCCCCGGCCGATTCCTCCGACCTCGAGGGCGTCATCTCCCTCATCGCCGACGAAGGCCGGCGCGGCCAGCCCTAGCTCAGGCGACGGCCGCCAGCGGCGCGCGCGCCGGCGCCTGGCGGCCGAAGAAATCGTCCGCCGCCAGTTCCTCGTAGAGCGCGCCGTAGTCGGCCGCCCCCCGGCTGTTGGGCGCATGCCCGAACACGTCGCGGTCGTTGAACGGGCTTTCCGCGATGCTCACGTTCTCGGAAATGCGCGCCTCGGCCAGGTCCGCGCCGAACCGCGCCTTGAAGGTCTCGAGGATGTCCCACGACATCTTGCGCCGGCCGTCGAAGCGCGTGATCACGAACCGCCGTTCGATCCGGTGGCCCACCACGCGCTGGAGCGCATTGAGCGTGCGATCGACCTGCAGCGCGCCCTTCACCGCCAGGTAGTCCGCCGACACCGGCACCAGCACGCGGTCGGCGGCGAAGATGGCCGCCAGCGAAAGCACGCCGAGCATGGGGCAGCAGTCGATGATGACGCAGCCCTCCTCGCCCAGGTGATCTCGCATCAGCCCGTTGCGCAGGCGATTCAGGACATTGGGGCCCTTGCCGAATTGCGTATCCACCTTCGCCAGCTCGATGTGCGCGGGGATGACGGGCCAGCCCAGGGGCGACAGGGAAGCCAGGCCCGCGAGCGAGCGCGAATCCCGGAAGAAGGCGTAGATGCTCTGGTCCGCGTCCGGAACGCCCGCGCCGACGATGCCCGACAGGTGCGCCTGCGGGTCCAGGTCGATGGCGAGCGGCATGGCGCCATGGGCGGCCAGCGCCGCGGCGAGGTTGAGCGTCGTCGTCGTCTTGCCGACGCCGCCTTTCTGGTTGAACACGGCAATGCGGGCCACGGAGCACCAGCCTGTGGGATGTTCGGAGGGCATGCGGCGGCCGGAGGCAGTCGCATGACAAGGAAGACGCCCGCATATTAGGCACGAAATCAGTGGGTTGGCAATACTTCCTGAATCAGGGCCTGAAGAAAGCGCCGCAAGGGATTGATTCAGGGAGTCGGATGCTAGATCAGCGTGGGGAAGTGCTTCGCGAAGGCCTGCAGGTTGTCCGTGAAGATCCCATCGACACCCCAACCCAGCAGCACTTCGGCCCGGCCGATCTCGTTCACCGTCCAGACCATCGCGCGGCGCCCGCCGGCGTGGATCCGGTCCACGAGTTCCGGCGACGCATGCCTGTGCGAGAAGTGCAGCGATGCGGCCTCGAGCCGGTCCAGGTGCTCGAAGTCCGCGTCGACCGGAGCCTTCACCAGCCAGCCTCGCGGCAGTTGGGGCGCGGCTTCCCGCGCCGCGAGGAGCGCGTCCAGGGAGAACGAGGACAGCAGCGGGGCCGGGTGCCCCTCCCACAGGCTCGCGGCGGCCGCGGCCACTTTCAGCCCGGTCTCGCGTTCCCGCCCGGGACTCGGCTTGATCTCGATGTTCGCGAGCGTGCCACCCGCCAGGAGGGTGCGCGCGGCCTCGTCGAAACGCGCCAGGGGCTCGCCGCGGAAGGGCGACGAATGCCATCCGCCGGCATCCAGGCCCGCCAGGTCCGCCCAGTCGCGCCCGCCCGCCGGGCCGTGCCCCGACGTGGTCCGGTCGAGGGTGGCGTCGTGCAGCAGGAAGGCGACGCCATCGCGCGAGAGCTTCACGTCGAATTCGGCCGCGCGGTAGCCGAGCGATTGCCCCAGGCGGATGGCGGCGAGGGTGTTCTCGGGGGCGAGCGTGCCGCCGCCGCGATGCGCGACGAGCGTCGGAAAGGGCCAGGGTTTCATGCGGCTCCCGTCAGGCGATGGGCCGCGACGACGATCGCGGCAAGGCAGGCGTACGCGTAGCAGGCGGCGATCAGGTCGTCGAACATCACCCCGAGCCCGCCTTTCAGGCGCGTCTCGAACAGGCGGATGGGCCAGGGCTTCCAGATGTCGAACAGGCGAAAGAGCGCGAAGGCGAGCCCCTGGAGCGCGAGGCTGCCGTGGGCCAGCGCCGCGAGCGGCAGGAAGGCGACGATCTCGTCCCAGACGAAGGCGCCCGAATCCTCGATGCCCAGGTTGCGGCCGGCCATGCCGCACGCCAAGATGCCGACGAAGAAGAGCGGCACCGCCAGCAGCGCGATGGCGAGCGGCGGCAGCGCCAGCGCGAGCAGCCAGTAGAGGCCGAGCGCGGCCAGCGTCCCGACGGTGCCGGGCGCCCGCGGCGCGAGTCCCGCGCCGAAGCCCAGGGCGATGAGATGCGCCGGGTGCGCGAGGAGGAAGCGCGCGTCAGGACGCCGTGAAGTGGTCGAAGCCACGCCCGTCGACCGCGATCGGCTTGCCGTCCGCCGACACGAGCGAGACGCCCTTGCCCTTGCGGATCTGCCCGATCCGGGTGAGCGGCACGCCGAGCATGTCGACCAGGTCCTCGATGCTCTCGCGCGCGTTCTCCGGCGCGGTGAAGCACAGCTCGTAGTCGTCCCCGCCAGCGACGACTGCCGTGAGGCCGGCGGCCGTCTCGATGTGCCGAGCGCCGATCTCGGAAACAGGCAGGCGGTCGGCCTCGACCGTCGCGCCGACCTTCGACAGGACGCAGATGTGGTCCAGGTCGGCGAGCAGGCCGTCCGAGATGTCGATCGCGGCCGTCGCGAGGCCGCGCAGCGCCTGGCCCAGGTTCACGCGCGGGGTCGGCTCGTAAAGGCGCATCACCGCTTCCATGTAGTCGCCCTCCTCCAGCTTGAGCAGGCCCTTGCGGTGCGCGACCGCGAGCGCCGCATCGCCCAGGTTGCCCGACACCCAGATGTCGTTGCCCGCCTTGGCGCCGCCCCGGCGCAGCGCCGCGCCGGCCGGCACCTCGCCCATGATCGTGACGGTCATCGTGAGCGGGCCGCGCGTGGTGTCGCCGCCGATCAGGGATACGTTGAATTCCTCGGCCAGGTCGAAGAAGCCCTTGGCGAACTTCGCGAGCCACTCGTGGTTCACGTCCGGCACGGTGAGCGCGAGCATGGCCCAGTAGGGCATCGCGCCCATCGCGGCCATGTCGGAAAGATTCACCGCCAGGGCCTTGTGGCCGAGCGTCTCGGGATCGACGTCGGGAAAGAAATGCGTGCCCGAGACCATCGTGTCGGTGGAGACCGCGAGGTCCATGCCGTTCGCGACGTCCACGAGGGCGCAGTCGTCGCCCACGCCGAGCACCGCATTGCGCGCCGGCCGCGTGAAATGCCGGGCGATGAGATCGAATTCCGGGGATTTTTCCATCATGCCTGCGCCTTTTTCGGGGACGGTGCGCGGGGCGCACCCTTGCTGGGCCGCCTCGGCCGCTGGTCCGCCGGGCGGCCGGCGGCCACCTCGTCGGGACGCACCTGCGCGGCAAGGCGGTCGAGAATGCCGTTCACGTACTTGTGGCCATCGGTGCCGCCGAAGCGCTTGGCGAGCTCGATGGCCTCGTTGATCGCCACGCGGTAGGGCATGTCCGGCAGGTGGGACAGCTCCCAGGCGCCGATGTAGAGGATGGCCTTCTCGACCGGGCTCACCTCGTCCCATTTCCGGTCGGCCAGCGGCTCCAGGCGCTCGCGCAGGCCCGCCGACTCGCCCACCACGCCCGCCAGTTCCGCGGCGAGGAAGGTGCCGTCGGCATCCGCATAGCCTTCGAGCTCCTCGAGGTCGCGGGCGATGTCGGCGATGCTGTTGCCGGAGACCTGCCATTGGTACAGGCCCTGCAGCGCGAACTCGCGCGCCCGGCGCCGGGGCGATCTCATCCGCTCACCGCCTTCAGGAGGTTGGCCATCTCCACGGCCACGCGCGCCGCCTCGGTCCCCTTCACCGCCGCGCGCTCGCGCGCCTGCTCCTCGGTGCTGGTGGTGAGGACGGCATTGGCGATCGGCACGCCGGTCTCGAGCTGCACCTCGAGGATGCCGCGCGCGCTCTCGTTCGAGACGACCTCGAAGTGGTACGTGTCGCCGCGCACGACCGCGCCGAGGGCGACCAGCGCGTCGTAGCGCCGGCCGAAGCCGCGCGTGCGCAGTGCGAGCGACTGCAGCACGAGCGGCAGCTCGAGGGCGCCGGGCACGCTCACCACGTCGATGTCGGCGGGCGAGACGCCCAGGTTCACGAGCTCGCGGTCGCAGGCCGTGAGCAGCTCGCGCACGATGTCCTCGTTGAATCGGCTCCACGCGATCGCGATCGCGAGGCCCTCGCCCTTCAGGTCGGGTGCGGTGGCGGTCATACGGCCTTCACCTGCTGCGCGTCGTCGGGCGAGAGGTACTCGACCACCTCCAGGCCGAAGCCCGCCATGCTGGGAATGCGCTTGGGCCGGGCGAGCACGCGCATGAGCCCCACGTTCAGGTCGCGCAGGATCTGCGAGCCGACCCCGTGCAGCTTCGGGTCCCACTTGCGCACCCCGCGCGCGGGCGCGGCCTGCGGCGAGAAGCGCTCCAGCACCTCGCCGGGCGCCTCGTGGCGGCGCAGGAGCACGATCACGCCTTCCTTGTGGTGCGCGATGATGCGCATCGCGTCCTGCACGGAGTACGCGTGGCGGCTCGCGTCGAAATCGAACACGTCGATCGAGTGGAAGGGCTCGTGCACCCGCACCAGCACGGGCCGGTCCGGCGCGGGCTCGCCCTTCACGAGCGCGTAGTGCAGCTCGTTGGCCGACTTGTCGTGATAGACGCACAGCCGGAACGGGCCGTAGGCCGTGGCGATGGGCTTGTCCGCGACGCGCTCGACGAGCTTCTCGTTCAGGCTGCGGTAGCGGATGAGGTCGGCGATGGTGCCGATCTTGAGCTTGTGCGTGGTGGCGAACTCGAGCAGGTCCGGCAGGCGGGCCATCTCGCCGTCGGGCTTCATGATCTCGCAGATCACCGCCGAGGGCGTGAGGCCGGCGATCTCGGCCAGGTCGCATCCGGCCTCGGTGTGGCCGGCGCGCACCAGCACGCCGCCGTTCTGCGCCATCACGGGAAAGACGTGCCCGGGCTGGACGATGTCGTCGGGCTTCGCGTGCTTCGCCACGGCCATGCGCACGGTGCGCGCGCGGTCGGCGGCGGAGATGCCGGTGGTCACGCCCGTCGCGGCCTCGATCGAGGTGGTGAAGGCGGTGCCGTGCGGGGAGCGGTTGTCGCTCACCATGAGCGCCAGGTTGAGCTGGCGGCAGCGCTCCTCGGTGAGGGTGAGGCAGATGAGGCCGCGCGCGTGCGTCGCCATGAAATTGACGGCCTCCGGCGTCACGAAGTCGGCGGCGAGCACCAGGTCGCCCTCGTTCTCGCGGTCCTCGGCATCCACCAGGACGACCATCCGCCCGTGGCGGATCTCGTCGATAATCT
>JBGAOO010000197.1:0-6619 GCA_044221765.1 Usitatibacteraceae bacterium
GCACCCCACCTCGACGGGCCTGCCCACGATCGACCGGTATCTCTCCTGCGAGGCGATGGAGCCCGAGGGCGCGCAGGAGGCCTACCGGGAAAGGCTCGCGCTCCTGCCCGGCCTGGGCACGCGCTATGCGCGGCCCTCGGGCGCGGAGGCGGGCACGCGGGCCGACCTCGGCCTGCCGGCGGGCAGGCACCTCTACCTCGTGCCGCAGTCGGTGTTCAAGATCCACCCGGACAACGACGCGCTCATCGCCGAGGTGCTCGCCGCCGACCCGCAGGGCGTCGCCGTGCTCTTCGCGGCCGGCCCGCCCGCGCTCATCGACGCGTACGTGAAGCGCGTGAAGCCGGTCCTCGCCGCCCGCGGCGTCCCGGTCGCGGGCCGCCTGCATTTCCTGCCCTACCTCACGCACGGCGCCTACCTCGCCGTGAACCGCGCCTGCGACGTGATGCTCGACACCCTGCACTGGTCGGGCGGCAACACCTCGCTCGACGCCATCGCCATGGGCCTGCCGGTGGTCACCCTGCCGGGCGCGCTCATGCGCGGGCGCCAGAGCCTCGCGATGCTGCGCCTGGCCGGCGAGCCGGCGCTCGTCGCGAAGGACGCGGCCGACTACGTGCGCCTCGCGGTGCAGGTGGCCTCGGACCCGTCGCGGCGCGAGGCGCTCTCGGCCTCGCTCCTCGCGAAGGGCGACGGGCTGTTCGGGCGGGACGAGCCGGTGCGTGCCTTCGAGGCCTTCCTCGAAGGACTGGCCTAGGCCCCGCGCATGAGCCGGCCGCCCGATCACGAAGCGGCGATCGAGCGAAGCCGCGAGGCGCTGCGCGAGGCGCCCGGGGACGCGAGCCGGCACGAGGCCCTGGGCCTCGCGCTGCTCGCGGCGGGCCGGCACGAGGAGGCCGCGCAGGCGCTGGTGCAGGCGCTCAGGCTCGACCGCGACCGCGCCGGCGCGCACCTCGGGCTCGCCTGGATCTTCGACGGGCGCGGCGACCTCGCCGTGGCGCAGGGCGCCTACCGGCAGGTGCTGCGCCTCGCGCCAGGCCATGCGGCGGCGCACTCGCGGCTCGGGCAGATCCTCGCGATGACCGACGTGGCGCAGGCCGAGGGCCACCTGCGCCAGGCGATGGCGGCCGATCCCGCCGATCCCGTGCCCGCGCGCCACCTGGCCTACGTGCTGCGGCGATTGAATCGCCTGGAGGAGTCGCGAGAGGTCGCGCGCGCCATCCTCGCCCGCCGCCCCGACGACCTCCCCGCGAGCCTCGCCCTGCACCTCGCGCTGGCGCCCGTGCCCGCCTCCGTCGAGGCGATCGCCAGGTCGCGCGAGGCCTTCGCCGCCGGGCTCGCCCAGCTCGAGGCCGGCCTCGAGCGCTTCGCCCGCGAGCCCGGGCAGGTGCTCGAGCTGCGCTGGGAGAACTTCGCGCTCGCCTACCAGGGCGGCGACGACCGGGCGCTCCAGGAACGCTACGGCCGCTTCGTGACGGCGCTGCTCGCGCGCGCCTCGCCCGTGCTCGTGGCCCCGCGCAAGCGCCGCCCGATCGCCCCGGGCGAGCGCATCCGCGTGGGCTTCCTGTCGAGCTTCCTGCACGAGTGCACGATCGGGAAGTACTTCCGCAGCTGGATCGAGGGCCTGCCCCGCGCGCGCTTCGAGGTGTTCGCCTACCAGGTGGGCCACGCCAACGACGCGCTCACCCGCGCCCTCGCCGCCGCCGACACGCGCCTGCGCCATGTCTTCGCACCCGCGGCCGTCGTCGCGCGGCAGGTGCTCGCCGACCGGCTCGACATCCTCGTCCACCCCGACGTGGGCATGGAGACCACGGCGAACCTGCTGGCGGCCATGCGCCTCGCGCCCGTGCAGTGCGCGGCCTGGGGCCACCCGGTGACCACGGGCCTGCCTTCCATCGACTGCTTCCTCACTTGCGGCGACATGGAGCCCGAGGGGGCCGAGGCGCACTACAGCGAGAAGCTCGTCCGGTTGCCGGGCATCGGCGTGCGCTATGCGCGGCCGGCGCTGCCCGAGGGCGGCACCCGCGCCGCGTTCGGCCTGCCGACCGAGGGCGCGCTCTACCTGTGCCCGCAATCGGCGTTCAAGATCCACCCCGACAACGACGCGCTCCTCGCCTCGGTGCTCGCCGCCGATCCCGGCGGGTGGCTCGTGTTCTTCGAGGACTTCGACCGGCCGCTCACGGCCGTCCTGCGCGCGCGCCTCGCCTCGGCCTTCGCCGCGCGCGGGGTCGATCCGGCGCGTGCGGTCTTCCTCCCGCGCGCCGGCCACGCGGACTACCTGCGCGTGAACGCCCTGTGCGACGCGTTCCTGGACACGCGCCACTGGTCCGGCGGCAACACGACGCTCGATGCGATCGCCGCGGGCCTGCCGCCGGTGACGCTGCCCGGCGCCTTCCTGCGCGGGCGCCAGAGCGCGAGCGTGCTGCGCGCGATGGACCTGGCCGAGCTGGTCGCGGCCGACGAAGCGGACTACGTGCGCCTCGCGCTGCGCCTGGCGCACGACCGGCCCTGGCGCGCGGGAATCGTGCGCCGGATGCAGCTGAACGCGAGCCGCGTCTTCGGCCAGCCGGCGCCGATCGCGGCGCTCGCGGATTTCCTCGAGTCCGCGGCGCGCGGGGGCTGAGCGATGGACGCTTCCCTCTGGGCGCTCTTCGCCTCGAGCTTCGTCTCCTCCACGATCCTGCCGGGCAATTCCGAGATCGTCCTGGTCGCGGTGCTCAAGGCCGCCGGGGCGACGCCCTGGGTGGCGGTGGCCGTGGCGACCGTGGGGAACACCCTGGGCGGGCTCACCACCTACGGCATCGGCCGCCTGCTGCCCAACCGCCTGCCGGAGAACACCGCCGTCGCCCGCGTGCGCCGCTACGGGGCCGGGGCGCTCCTGCTCTCGTGGGTGCCCTTCATCGGCGATGCACTGTGCGCCGCGGCCGGGTGGCTCAAGCTGCCCTGGGTCGCCTGCACGCTCGCGATGGCCGCGGGCAAGCTCGCCCGCTACGCGCTCCTCGCCCAGGCCGTGTCCCTGATCCCCTAGGAACCGGGCGCCTAGGGCTTTCGTCCCGCCGCGCGGAACGCGATGCTGCACTGCGGTAGAATCGACCCTCCGTCGACGAGCGACCGTCGCCCGAGAACCCGATGACCGCCCGCCTGCGCGAGATCCCCTACAACTACACCTCGTTCTCCGACCGCGAGATCGTGATCCGCCTGCTCGGGCGCGAGGCGTGGCACGCCCTCGACGAGCTGCGCGCGCAGCGGCGCACGGGCCGCTCGGCCCGGATGCTCTACGAGGTGCTGGGCGACATCTGGGTGGTGCGGCGCAATCCCTACCTCCAGGACGACCTGCTGGACAACCCGAAGCGCCACGACGCGCTGGTGCAGGCGATGCGCCACCGGCTGCACGAGGTGGAGAAGCGCCGGCAGGCCGACGCCACCGACCCGGACAGGAGCTCCCGCGTGGGCAGCCTGCTCGCGGCGGCCCACGGCGCCGTGGACGAGTTCGAGCGCGAGTTCGGCCAGACCCGCAAGTTGCGCCGGCGCGTGATGCGCCGCCTGGCCTCGATCACGCGCAGGGACAACGTGGCCTTCGACGGCCTGGCGCGCGTCTCGCACGTGACCGACGCCACCGACTGGCGCGTCGAGTACCCCTTCGTCGTCGTGAATCCCGACACCGAGCAGGAATGCGCCGCGCTCGTGAAGGCGCTCATCGAGCTCGGGCTCACCATCATCCCGCGCGGCGGCGGCACGGGCTACACGGGCGGCGCGGTGCCCCTGGACCGGCTCTCGGCCGTGGTGAACACCGAGAAGCTCGACTGGCTCGAGCCCGTGACCGAGCAGCGCCTGCCGGGCGTGGACAAGCCCGTGCCCGTGATCCGCGTGGGCGCCGGGGCGGTGACGCGGCGCGTGATGGAGGCGGCCGAGCACGCGGGCCTGGTCTTCGCGGTCGACCCCACCTCGGCCGACGCCTCGTGCATCGGCGGCAACATCGCGATGAACGCCGGCGGCAAGAAGGCGGTGCTCTGGGGCACGGCCCTGGACAACCTCGCCTCCTGGCGCATGGTGACGCCCGAGGCGGACTGGATCGAGGTCGAGCGCCTGGACCACAACCTGGGCAAGATCCACGACATCGCGACGGCGCGCTTTCGCATCCGCCGCTTCGAGGCCGACGGCCGCACGCCCAAGGGCGAGGAGGTCCTGGAGCTCCCCGGCCGCATGTTCCGCAAGGCGGGGCTGGGCAAGGACGTGACCGACAAGGTGCTCGGCGGACTGCCCGGCATCCAGAAGGAAGGCTGCGACGGGCTCATCACCTCGGCCACCTTCATCCTGCACCGGATGCCGGCGCACACGCGCACCGTCTGCCTGGAGTTCTTCGGCGACGTGGCGCTCGCGGTGCCGGCCATCGTCGACATCACCCGGCGCGTGGTGGACGGCCGCGGCGGCGTCGCGCTCGCGGGCCTGGAGCACCTGGACGAGCGCTACGTGAAGGCGGTGGGCTACGCGACCAAGGCCAAGGCCCACGGCCGGCCGCGCATGGTGCTGCTGGGCGACCTGGTGGGCGATGACGAGGACGCGGTGGCGCAGGCCACCTCCGAGGTCGTGCGCATCGCGAACGCCCGCGGCGGCGAGGGCTTCATCGCCGCCACCGCCGAGGCGCGCAAGCGCTTCTGGCTGGAGCGCGCGCGCACCGCGGCCATCGCCAAGCACACCAACGCCTTCAAGGTGAACGAGGACGTGGTGATCCCGCTCGAGCGCCTGGGCGACTACACCAACGGCGTCGAGCGCCTGAACATCGAGTACTCGATCGGCAACAAGCTCAAGCTGTGCGCCGCGCTCGAGGAGCTGCTCTCGGGCGAGCTCGCCGTGGAGACCGACGGCGAGAACGTCTCGCGCGAGGACCTGCTGGGCGAGCGCCCGGCCGAGGCGCTCGCGATCGTGCGCCACGTGAAGGCGCGCTGGGACTTCTTCCTGCGCAACCTCGACCAGCCGCTCGAGGCGCTGCGCGCCGAGCTGCACGCGCTGGGCCTCACCGCCGCGCTCGCGGCGCAGCCGGGCGAGCGCACGCTCTTCTCGCTCATCCAGCTGCACGAGCTGCGCGTGTCCTGGAAGCGCGAGCTGCGCGAGCCGCTGCGCCAGGTGTTCGAGGGCCGCGCCTTCGAGCCGGTGCTCAGGCGCATCGGCCAGGTGCACGCCGAGGTGCTGCGCGGGCGCGTGTTCATCGCGATGCACATGCACGCCGGCGACGGCAACGTGCACACCAACATCCCGGTGAATTCCGACGACTACGAGATGCTGCGCACCGCCAACGAGGCGGTGGCGTACGTGATGCGCTTCGCCAAGAGCCTGGGCGGGGTGGTGTCGGGCGAGCACGGCATCGGCATCACCAAGTTCGAGTTCCTGGAGCCGGCCGAGATCGAGGCCTTCGCGGCCTTCAAGGCCCGGATCGACCCCGAGGGCCGCTTCAACCGCGGCAAGCTGCTCGCCGGGGCGGACCTCTCGGACGCCTACACGCCCTCCTTCGCGCTGATCGGCCACGAGTCGATCATCCTGGAGCGCAGCGACATCGGCTCGATCGCCGACTCGGTGAAGGACTGCCTGCGCTGCGGCAAGTGCAAGCCGGTGTGCTCCACCCACGTGCCGCGCGCCAACCTGCAGTACAGCCCGCGCAACAAGATCCTGGGCCTGTCGCTGCTCACCGAGGCCTTCCTGTACGAGGAGCAGACGCGCCGCGGCGTGAGCCTGAGGCACTTCGACGAGTTCGACGACGTGGCCGGCCACTGCACGGTGTGCCACAAGTGCGAGGCGCCGTGCCCGGTGGACATCGACTTCGGCAACGTGTCGATCGCCATGCGCGGCCTGCTCGCGAAGCTGGGCCGCAAGCGCTTCAACCCCGGCACGGCGCTGTCGATGTTCTACCTGAACGCGACCGACCCCACGACGATCCGGATCGCCAAGACGATCATGCTCGACTGGGGCTACAAGGCGCAGCGCCTGGCCCACGGGATCGCGCGCCGCTTCCTCGTGACGCGCGGCCAGACGCGCCACCCGCCCGCCACCGTGGGCAAGCCCGCGCTCAAGGCGCAGGTGATCCACTTCATCAACAAGCCCATGCCGGGCAACCTGCCCAAGCGCACGGCGCGCGCGCTGCTGGACATCGAGGACGAGACCGTCGTGCCGATCATCCGCGACCCCGCCCGGGTGACGGAGGAGTCCGAGGCCGTCTTCTACTTCCCCGGCTGCGGCTCCGAGCGGCTCTTCGGGCAGGTGGGCCTCGCCACGCAGGCGCTGCTCTACCACGTGGGCGCGCAGTGCGTGCTGCCGCCGGGGTACCTGTGCTGCGGCTACCCGCAGACCGCGGGCGGGCAGGCGGCCAAGGGCGAGGAGATCACGCTCAGGAACCGCGTGCTCTTCCACCGCGTGGCCAACACGCTCAACTACCTGGACATCAAGACGGTGGTGGTCTCGTGCGGCACGTGCATGGACCAGCTGCTCGACTACGAGTTCGACAAGATCTTCCCCGGCTGCCGGCTGCTCGACATCCACGAGTACCTGATGGAGAAGGGCGTGAAGCTCGAGGGCGTGACGGGCACGCGCTACATGTACCACGACCCCTGCCACACGCCGATGAAGACCCACA